>NZ_JBHVRT010000048.1:0-76340 GCF_042885555.1 Kitasatospora sp. NPDC058048
AGGGTCCTGCGACCCTGAGCCGCTATCCGGTTCTCCCGGATCTCGAACATTGCACCCCTTGAACTGGGGTGTTGCAACGATCCCTAGAACCTAAGGACGGTCCGGGGGCCTTCGGCTTTTCCGAAAGGCCCGTCGACGGCACCCAACTCCCCTGGCAGTGACCGGTAGGGCACGCTGTGCTTTTGTTGCGCGATTAGCCAAAATCGATTTTGTTGCGCAGTCGGCCAAAATGCCGATCGCGGCGGATACCATGATCGCCATTCGGTAAGTAGGTTTCGATTTCATAGCGCTTCCCGGCGACACCGCTTTCCGGGGTTCCTCGGCTTCTCCGCCCGTGCTACAAAACTGGTCTACACCACGTGTGGTGTAGACCAGTTCGCGGTTGGCCCCCTGTGCCGTCCCCCGACCGACCGCCATGCCGTTAGGAACCCACCCCCATGAGTCAGTCTGAGCAGGCACCGGCGCCCGCTACGGCTCCGGCCACGCCAAGCCCCGCCAAGAAGTTCGGCCAGAACCTCCTCCAGGGTCTGCAGAAGATCGGCCGCAGCCTCCAGCTGCCCATCGCGGTGCTCCCCGCCGCCGGTCTGCTGATGCGTCTCGGCCAGGACGACGTGTTCGGCAAGGACGGCCTCGGCTGGAACAAGGTCGCCTCGGTCTTCGCCACCGCCGGTGACGGCGTCTTCTCCAACCTGGCACTGCTCTTCGCGGTGGGCATCGCGATCGGCTTCGCCAAGAAGGCGGACGGCTCCACGGCCCTCGCCGCACTGGTGGGCTTCCTGGTCTACAAGAACGTCCTCACCGCGTTCCCGGTCTCCGAGGGCCACGTCGACGGCGACAAGTGGATCAAGCCGGTCTACCAGGACCCGGGCGTGCTCGGCGGCATCGTGATCGGTCTGCTGGCCGCGGTGCTGTGGCAGAAGTACCACCGCACCAAGCTGGTCGACTGGCTCGGCTTCTTCAACGGCCGCCGCCTGGTCCCGATCATGATGGCCTTCGTCGGCACCGCCGTCGGCGTCTTCTTCGGTCTGGCCTGGGGCCCGATCGGCGACGCCGTCAAGAGCCTGAACGACAGTCTGATCGGCGCCGGCGCGCTCGGCGCGGGCGCCTTCGGCCTGGTCAACCGCGGTCTGCTGCCGGTCGGCATGCACCAGTTCGTGAACTCCTTCGCCTGGTTCCAGACCGGTGACTTCACCAAGGCCGACGGCACCGTCGTGCACGGCGACCTGACCCGCTTCTTCGCCGGCGACCCGACCGCCGGACAGTTCATGTCGGGCTTCTACCCGATCATGATGTTCGCGCTGCCCGCCGCCGCGCTGGCCATCGCCCACGCCGCCAAGCCGCACCGCCGCAAGGCCGTCACCGGCATGATGGTCTCGCTGGCCCTGACCTCCTTCGTCACCGGTGTCACCGAGCCGATCGAGTTCGCCTTCGTCTTCATCGCCCCGGTCCTGTACGTCATCCACGCGCTGCTCACCGCCGTCTCGATGACCGTCACCTGGGCGCTCGGCGTGCACGACGGCTTCACCTTCTCCGGCGGCCTGATCGACTACGCGCTGGCCTGGAACAAGGCCACCGACCCGTGGATGATCATCCCGATCGGCCTGGTCTTCGCCGCGGTCTACTACTTCCTCTTCCGCTTCGCGATCACCAAGTTCGACCTCAAGACCCCCGGTCGCGAGGACGACGACGAGATCGAGGACGTCACCAAGGCCTGACGCCCGCGTCACCGCCCCGCCACGAAGGCCCCGACCCGCCGCTGCTCCCCCAGCGGCGGGGCGGGGCCTTCCGCGTGCCCGGGCACCGCGGGCCGACGGAAACGGCGGTTGACGAACCGACGGACGCCCTGGTCAACTGAAGCGGTGAACGCCTCGTGCCCGCTGGTCACCCGCAGCCACATCGACTTCGGTCGCGTGTGGTCCGCGGCGTGTCGCGGCTGAGCTGACCGTTCCCCCGCCGCCGCCCGGCTGACGTCCCGCCCGGCGCCGGACCTTCCCCCCGCCCGTACGGGCTCCGCCCGCGGGCCGCCACCGCGCTCCGGCGTGCCCCCGCGCTCCCGTGTCCCCGCACGGCCGCGCCGGCGCCCGCACGCGTCCGCACGAGGAAGTCAGGCTCACCATGCCCCGCCAGTTGCACCTGTCCGCCGCCCTCGACAGCCCCGGCCGCTTCGACGCCGGGCACTACGCCTACCTCGCCCGCCTCGCCGAGCGGGCCACCCTGGACTTCGTCACCCTCGACGACTCCTTCGCCGCCGCACCGAGCCGCCCCGACGCGCTCGCCGCCCTCGCCCGGATCGCCCCGCTGACCGACCGGGTCGGACTGGTGCCGACCGTCACCACCACCCACACCGAGCCCTTCCACACGTCGATCTCGGTCAACACCCTGGACTGGGCGAGCGAGGGCCGGGCCGGCTGGCTGGTCGGCGTCTCCACGACCGAGGCCGAGGCCCGGGCCTTCGGCCGCCGCCCGGTCGCCGCCGAGGACGAGCTGTGGGCCGAGGCCGCCGACGCCGTCGAGGTGGCCGCCCGGCTCTGGGACAGCTGGGAGGACGACGCGGAGATCCGCGACACCGCGACCGGGCGGTTCATCGACCGCGACAAACTGCACTACATCGACTTCGAGGGCCCGCACTTCTCGGTCCGCGGCCCGTCCATCACCCCGCGCCCGCCGCAGGGCCGACCGGTGGTCGCGGTGCCGGTCGCCGCCGCCGACCTCGCGCCGGACGCCTCCCCGGGCGGGCGGGCCCGGACCGCCGCCGCGATCCGGCACGCCGACGTCGTGCTGCTCGACGCCCCCGACCGCGCCACCAGGCTGACCGCCGCCACCGAACTGCGGCTGCGCGCCGGGGAGGGCCTGCGCATCCTCGCCCGGCTCGACACCGCCCTGTCCGCCCTGCCCGACCGGGCCGCCGACGAGCGGCTGCTCGCCGAACTCACCGCGACCGGCACCGGCGTGGACGGCTTCCACCTCTCCCCCGCCGACCCGCCGCGCGACCTGGCGGCACTGGCCGACCGGATCGCCCCCGCCCTGCGCGCCGCGGGCCTGCTGCGCGCCGAGTACACCGGCCGCACCCTGCGCGACCACCTCGGCCTGGCCCGCCCGGCCAGCCGCTACGCCGCCCGCCCCGCCGGCGCCCCCACCGCTTCCCCTGCCCTCGCCGAGGTGACCCGATGACGGACCGACCGCTCAAGCAGATCCACCTGGCCGCGCACTTCCCCGGCGTCAACAACACCACGGTGTGGAGCGACCCGGCCTCCGGCAGCCACATCGAGTTCTCCTCGTTCCGCCACCTCGCGCAGACCGCCGAACGCGGGAAGTTCGACTTCTTCTTCCTCGCCGAGGGCCTGCGGCTGCGCGAGACCAAGGGCCTCATCCACGACCTCGACGTGGTCGGCCGCCCCGAGTCGATCACCGTGCTGAACGCGCTCGCCGCCGTCACCGAACGGCTCGGCCTGGCCGCCACGGTCAACGCGACCTTCAACGAGCCGTACGAACTGGCCCGCCGCTTCGCCTCGCTGGACCACCTCTCCGGCGGCCGCGCGGCCTGGAACGTGGTGACCTCCTCGGACGCCTTCACCGGGGAGAACTTCCGCCGCGGCGGCTACCTGGACCGCGCCGACCGCTACACCCGCGCCGCCGAATTCGTCCAGCTGGCACGGGAGTTCTGGGACGCCGGGGACGAACCCGCCCGGCACCGCGGCCCGCAGTTCGAGGTCGAGGGCCGGCTCTCGCTGCCGCGGCCGCCGCAGGGCCACCCGGTGGTGATCCAGGCCGGGGACTCCGACGAGGGGCGCGAGTTCGCCGCCGCCACCGCCGACGTGGTCTTCTCCCGGCACTCCACCCTCGCCGACGGCCAGGCCTTCCACACCGACGTCAAACGCCGGCTCGCCGCGTACGGGCGCAAGCCGGACGAGCTGAAGATCATGCCCGGGGCCACCTTCGTCCTCGGCGACACCGACGCCGAGGCGGCCGAACGGGCCCACGGGATCCGCCGGGCCCAGGTCGGCCCGCAGACCACGATCGCCTTCCTGGAGCAGGTCTGGGGCGTCGACCTGTCCGACCACGACCCCGACGGACCGCTGCCGACCGTCGACCCCGACCCGGACAGCGGTCTGGTCCAGGGGCGGGTCCGGCACGCCGACCCGGTGGCCCTCGCCGAACGGTGGCGAGCGGTGGCCGCGGAGAAGAAGCTGACCAGCCGCGAACTGGTGATCGAGCTGACCGGCCGGCAGTCCTTCATCGGCTCGCCCGCCACCGTCGCCGCGCAGATCGACCACTTCGTGCAGAACGACGCGGCCGACGGCTTCATCCTCGTCCCGCACCTCACCCCGGGCGGGCTGGACGACTTCGTCGACCGGGTCGTACCGCTGCTCCAGGAGCGCGGGGTGTTCCGCACCGACTACACCGGCCCCACCCTGCGGGACCACCTCGGACTGCCGGCGCCCGGGCGGCGCTGACGATCCGTCGGCCGGCACCCGGCCGGCCTCCCGCAGCCGGCCACCCGCAGCCGGGTGGCCCGCCGGGCCGCCGTGACCGACGCCGGTGACACGGCCGTGCGCGGCCCGCCCGGGCCTCCCGGACGGGCCGCGCACGGCGGGCGGTCAGCTGGTGCGGCGGCGGCGGGCCAGGAAGAAGGCCCCCGCGCCGACGCCCACCAGCAGCGCTCCGACGCCCGCGATCAGGCCGGTCCGGTCGCTGTCGGCGCCGGTGGAGGCCAGGTGGCCGCCCACCGGCCGGTCACCGGCCGCCGGGGCGTCGCCCGCGGGCGCGGCGGGCACCGAAGCGGCCGGGGCGGCCGGGGCCCTGGTGACGTCGCCGGCCTGCTGGGCGGCGGGCGCGTCGCCGCCCGGCTGCGGCTTCGAACCGTCCGAACCGTTCGAGCCGGTGGACGGGGTCGGGGCCGGGGTCCCGGTGCTCTCCGGGGTGCCGGTCGGGGCGGGCGTGGTGGTGGGCTTCGGTTCCGGGGCGACGACCCGGACGGTGGCGCCGGGGGAGCACATGGTGGTGCCGCGGAAGGGCATGCCGTCGCCCTCGTTGACGAACACGCAGGGGTTCAGCTCGGTCGCGCCCGGCGGCATGTCGGCCGGGTAGCTGACCCGGACCCGCTTGGTCTGCGAACTCCCGGGGGCCGCCGAGGAGTTGCGGCCGTCCAGGTAGAAGCCCGCCGGAGGCTCGGCCTCGGTGGTGACCGGCGCCAGGACGGTCCAGGTGCCGTCGACGCCGCGGACCTCGACCCTGGCGTGCCGGTCGGTGAACAGCACGTTGCCGAGGTTGCTGTAGGCGGACGGCGTCGGGTTCCTGAGCACCGCGTCGAACTCGATGGGCGCCCCGCCAGCGACGGCGGTGGCCGGGACCCCGGACACGCCGTTGGTGATCCCCTCCACGTTGATCACGTGGGTGTCGTTGAGCGGCGGCTCGACCGGGGAGTCCTGCCACCAGCCCTTGACGGTGGTGCGGAAGGCGAGGTTCGGGCCGGTGCCGCCGTTGGTGGCCCCGTCGTGCGGCTTGCCCATCGGGACACCGAGGCGGAGCCTGACGTCGGTGCCGCCCGCCGGGACCGTCACCTTGCCGGTGCCCCCCGCGTTGACCATCCGGTTCCCTTCGGAGCGCGCCTTCAGGTCCACCGGCAGCCAGCCACCCGTCGTGTCGCTGAAGTAGTCGAGGCTCAGGGCGTTCGGCGGCGTCCCGAGGTCGCTCTCGATCTCGAAGTCCAGCACGACGGACGTGCCCTGGTCCCCCGGGTTGCCGATGTGCTCGGTGAACTCGACCGGCCCGCCCGCGAAGCCGACCACCGCGGGGGCGTGCACGGTCAGGCCGAGCGGCCCGGCGGTGGCGAACGCCGGGGTCGCGGTCACGGCGCCGCCTGCGACCAGCGCGGCGGTCAGCGCGACCGCCGGAACGAGCCGGCGGGCCCGGTTCAGGGCACGGTTGGTCTTGCGCATGGGAGTCCCCCTGGATTTCCGCTCCGGACCGACACGGCCGGATCCGGGCAGCACGAAGCACGCCTGGTGAGTGGTGTGACCGCGGCCGCGCCCGACGGGCCGACCGTTCCGGCGGCGTTTCCCGCCGCTCACCTACTAGGACGTACGGGGGGCGGCGAGGTTGCAGGTCGTGCCGGAGCTTTTTCCCGCGACTTCCGCGGGCCTCCGCGCAACCCCCGCCGAGCTGCTCAGACCTCGTACACCGCACCGGCCCGGGCGACCTCGACCGGCCCCGGGTAGGCGGCCGCGGCGTCCCGCCGGTTGTGCTCGGCGTCGGTCCACGGGGGGATGTGGGTGAGGACGAGCCGGCGGGCGCCGGCCGCGGCGGCGTGCTCGCCCGCCTCGCGGCCGTTGAGGTGGACGGCCCGATAGGTGTCGCGCCCGTCGATGTACGCCGCCTCGCAGAGGAAGAGGTCGGTGTCGCGGGCGAGTTCGACGAGTTCGGCGCTCTCGCCGGTGTCCCCGCTGTAGACCAGCGAGCGGCCGTCGTGCTCCAGCCGGAAGGCGAAGGCGTCGACGGGGTGGTTGACCTGGGCGACGACGATCCGGAACGGGCCGAGCTCGAAGCTGCCGGGGGTGAGCGTGCGGAACTCGAACACCTCCTTCATCCCGGGGTTCTCCGGCATGTCGTAGGCGCGGGCGAGCCGCTCGGCGGTGCCGGCCGGGCCGTACACGGGCAGCAGTTCGGGGCAGCCCTCGGCGCGGTAGTTGCGGGCCACCCAGTAGGCGCACAGGTCGACGCAGTGGTCGGCGTGCAGGTGGCTGAGCAGGACGGCGTCGACGTCGTAGAGGCCGGTGTACTTCTGGAGGGCGCCGAGGGCTCCGTTGCCGAGGTCGAGCACGACGCGGTAGCCCTCGGCCTCGACCAGGTAGCTGGAGCAGGGCGAGTCGGCGGCCGGGAAGCTCCCCGAACACCCCACCACGGTCAGTTTCATCCGAGCCCCTCCGCCCCGACACATCCTGGCTGCTGCTGGAAAACGGCATCGCCGTCCTCCACCGGACAGCATGGAAAACGGCATGGAAAACGGCAGGCCGGGCGCGGCGAACCGGCCGGTAGCACTGCGTTGGTGTGTCGAGGGTAAGGGCGGAGCGGCACTTTGCCCCCGTCCCCGTGCCGGGCTGTGGGCGGAATCACCAGAACGCCGGGAGCGGGAGCGGGGGTGGTTGACGGGCCGGGGATCAGCGGTGCCGGGGCCGGTTGCGGGCCCAGGTACGGATGGTGAACGGGTACCACCGCGGGCGGCCGCTGCCGTCGATCACGTCCGGATCGGGCAGCAGCCGGTGCCGCCGGTAACTGCGGACGGTCGCGGGCCGGACGTTGATGTGGCGGGCGATCTCGGCGCAGGACCACAGCTCGGGGCCACGGGTCACGGGGGCACCTCCGGGGACGGGGGCGGACGTTCGTGACGCAGCCTTGCCGGACCGGCCGGGACTCCGGGCGCAGAACGGGCATTGTGGCAGTTCCGTGACGAACCGGGAGCAATGCGCGGACAAATGCCCGACCGTCACGGCCGGCACGGTAGTGGCGTTCACCCCGGCCCGGTACGGTTCGCCGCATGAACGGCATGACCGCTACCTGGCTCGTCCTGTCGCTGCTGGGCGTCGCGCTGCTGGCCGCCGCCGCGGCGGCGCTGGTGCGGCGCACCCGCCCGGCCCCGCGCCCGGCCGGGCCGACCGGCCCGAAGCCGCGGCCGGGGGCCGGCCCCGAGCCGCAGGAGATCTGGTGGGCGCAGGTGCCGTTCGAGGACGGGCCCGGGTCCAAGGACCGCCCGTGCCTGGTGCTGCGGGTGCGCGGCCGGACCGCCACCGTCGCCAAGATCACCAGCAAGCACCACGCGGAACGCCCGGGCGTACTGCCGCTGCCGCCCGGGACGGTGGGCGACCGGGAGGGCCGGGCCAGCTGGCTGGAGACCGACGAGCTGCGCGAGGTACCGCTGTCGGCCTTCCGCCGCCGGGCCGGCGCGGTGGACCGGCAGGTCTGGGCCCGGGCGCAGCGGGCGCTGCCGCGCGGCTAGCGGCCTGCCCCCGGATGTCGCGGGCCCGGCGAGGATCCACGGGACGGGCCCTGCGCCCCAGGTGTGTCCGACACTTCGAGGCGCACCCGGCGGGAATTGTCGGACGCGCCCTACGCCCAGAGCTGGCCCTGCAGCGCCTCGACCGCGGCCTCGGTGGACTCGGCGGTGTAGATGCCGGTGGACAGGTACTTCCAGCCGCCGTCGGCGACCACGAAGACGATGTCCGCGCGCTCCCCCGCGGCCGCCGCCTTGCGCCCGACGCCGATCGCCGCGTGCAGGATGGCGCCGGTCGAGACGCCCGCGAAGATGCCCTCCTGCTGGAGGAGTTCGCGGGTGCGGCGGACGGCGTCCGCGGAGCCGACCGAGAAGCGGGTGGTGAGCACCTCGGCGTCGTACAGCTCGGGGACGAAGCCCTCGTCGAGGTTGCGCAGCCCGTACACCACGTCGTCGTAGCGGGGTTCGGCGGCGACGATCCTCACGCCGGGGACCTTCTCGCGCAGGTAGCGGCCGACGCCCATCAGGGTGCCGGTGGTGCCGAGGCCCGCCACGAAGTGGGTGACGGTGGGCAGGTCGGCGAGGATCTCGGGGCCGGTGCCGGTGTAGTGGGCGCCCGCGTTGTCGGGGTTGCCGTACTGGTAGAGCATCACCCAGTCGGGGTGCTCGGCGGCGATCTCCTTGGCCATCCGTACGGCGGTGTTGGAGCCGCCGGCCGCCGGGGAGGGGATGATCTCGGCGCCCCACATGCGGAGCAGTTCGCGCCGCTCCTCGCTGGTGTTCTCCGGCATCACGCAGACCATCCGGTAGCCCTTGAGCTTGGCGGCCATGGCCAGCGAGATGCCGGTGTTGCCGCTGGTGGGCTCCAGGACGGTGCAGCCGGGGGTGAGCCGGCCGTCGGCCTCGGCGCGCTCGATCATGTGCAGGGCCGGGCGGTCCTTGATCGAGCCGGTCGGGTTGCGGTCCTCCAGCTTGGCCCAGAGGCTCACCAGGCCGTCGGCGTTGCCGGGGACGGCGGCGGACAGCCTCGGCAGACGGACCAGCGGGGTGTTGCCGACGGCTTCGAGCGGACTGTCGTAACGCAAGGGGGGCCTCCGGCCAAGGCGGTGGGGTGGAGAGGGCGGTTCCCCCGCCGTGCGGGCGGGGGAACCGGGAGGTCAGCGGGCGCCGCCGGCCACGGCGGGCAGGATGGTGACGCTGTCGCCGTCGGCGAGGGCGGTGGAGATGCCCTCCAGGAAGCGGACGTCCTCGTCGTTCAGGTAGACGTTGACGAAGCGGCGCAGCTCGCCGCCCTCGACCAGGCGGGCGGCGATGCCCGGGTGGCGGGCGTCGAGGTCGGTGAAGAGTTCCCCGAGGTTGCTGCCGTTGCCCTCGACGGCCTTGGCGCCGTCGGTGTAGGTGCGGAGGATGGTCGGGATGCGGACCTCGATGGCCATGAGTGCGCTCCTGGGCGAGTCGTGGAGTGAGTGGGCCGCGGCGGAGGCGGCGGGGCGGTCGCCCCGGGCTCGGCGTCGCCGGGGGCGGCGGGCCCGGGGGAGGTGGTGAAGCGGCTCTCAGCGCGAGCGCGCGGGCGTGCCGGGACAGATCGCACCGGCGTGCCGGCACAGGTCGATGTGCAGGCGCGCCACGAGGCGGATGCCCGGGGCCTGAGTGCTCACATCGACGGAACGCATGGGCTCATCGTATAGATTCCCGGGCCCGCTCCGACATGGCTGTCTCGGGATCCGGATGTTCCCGTTCCCAGGGCTGAGACGGCAGCGGCCCGCCGCCCCTTCGGGAGGGGGCGGCGGGCCGCGTCCGCGGAAGTGCCGGTCAGACCGGGTAGGCCTCGACGACCTGCACGTCTTCCTCTGTGATCTCGCCGTCCACGATGCGGAACGAGCGGAACTGGTACGGGTCGTCCTCGCCCTCGCCCTCGGCGGTGGAGACCAGGACGTAGTGGGCGAACGGCTCGGAGGCGTAGCTCACGTCGGTGCGCGAGGGGTAGGCCTCGGTGGCGGTGTGCGAGTGGTAGACGATCACCGGCTCCTCGTCCCGGTCGTCCATCTCGCGGTAGAGCTTGAGCAGGTCGCCCGAGTCGAACTCGTAGAAGGTGGGCGAGCGGGCGGCGTTGAGCATCGGGACGAACCGCTCGGGCCGGCCGCTGCCGGCCGGTCCGGCGACCACGCCGCAGGCCTCGTCCGGGTGGTCGGCGCGGGCGTGGGCCACGATCCGGTCGCGGAGTTCTCGGGTGATGGTCAGCATGCGGGCCAGGATAGCCACGCCCCGGCGGCTGTCCGCCGGGGCGTCCGAGGCGCGGTCGGTGGGTGTCCACGTCCGGCCGGCGGGTGTCCACGTCCGGTCCGTGGCACCGGGGCCGGGGCCGGTCCGCGGCGTCCGGGCCCGGTCAGCGGGCGTCCAGGCTCCCGTCGCCGGCGGGCAGGTTGCCGTCACCGGCGGGCTGCCGGTCCGCGGCGACGTCGTGGAGGGCCCGCGGGTCGCGGCGCTTGAGCACCTGGTAGCCGACCACCAGCAGTACGGCCCAGCACGGGAAGACGAACAGCGAGATCCGGTTGTCCCGGTCCAGGCCGATCAGCACCACGACCAGGGCGAGGAAGGCGAGCGCGGCCCAGCTGACCCAGGCGCCGCCGGGCGCCTTGAAGGTGGGCCCCGGCAGGTGGCCGGCCCGCCAGGCCCGGCGGTAGCGGATCTGGGAGATCAGGATCATCGCCCAGGTCCACAGGCCGCAGACCGTGGCGACCGAGGTGATGTACTCGAACGCCCGCGCCGGGACGATGCCGTTGAGCACCACGCCGATCCCCATCAGCAGACAGGAGACGGTGATCGCGAAGGCCGGGGTGCGGCGGGAGTTGAGCCTGGTGAGCCGTCCCGGGGCCTGGCCGCGCAGCGCGAGGTCGCGCAGCATGCGGCCGGTGGAGTACATCCCGGAGTTGCAGGAGGAGAGCGCGGCGGTGAGCACCACGAAGTTGATGATGCCGGCCGCCGCCGGGATGCCGATCTTGCCGAAGGCGGCGACGAACGGGCTGACGCCGGGCCGGAATTCGGTCCACGGCACGAGCGAGAGGATGACCACCAGCGCGCCGATGTAGAACAGCATGATCCGCCAGGGCAGGGTGTTGATGGCCCGCGGCAGGGTCTTCTCGGGGTTCTCGCTCTCGCCCGCGGTGACGCCGACGAGTTCGACGCCCAGGTAGGCGAACATGACGATCTGAAGGGTCATCACGGTGGAGCCGATGCCCTGGGGGAAGAAGCCGCCGTCCTGCCAGAGGTGGCCGAGCGACGCGGTGTCACCGGCCTTGCTGAAGCCGAGGGTCAGCACCCCGACACCGATCAGGATCATGCCGATGATGGCGGTGACCTTGACCATGGAGAACCAGAACTCGATCTCGCCGAACAGCTTCACCGAGATCAGGTTGGCCGCGTAGAGCAGGACCAGGAAGGTCAGCGCACTGACCCACTGCGGTATGTCGGGCGCCCAGAACCGCACGTAGACGGCGGCGGCGGTGGTCTCCGCCATGCCGGTGACGACCCAGAACAGCCAGTACGTCCAGCCGGTCACATAGCCGGCGAAGGGGCCGAGGAACTCCCGGGCGTACTCGGCGAAGCTGCCGGAGACCGGTCGGTAGGTGAGCAGTTCGCCGAGCGCCCGCATGATCACGAAGATCACCAGGCCGGCGACGGCGTAGGAGAGGATCAGGCTCGGGCCGGAGCGGGAGATCGCGGTGCCGGCGCCGAGGAACAGGCCGGTGCCGATCGCTCCGCCGATCGCGATCATCTGGATCTGGCGGCTGCCGAGCCCACGCTCGTAGCCTTCGCCGTCCGCCGCGCTGTCGACCCTTTCGTCGTACAACTTCTCGGCCACTGTGCACCGTCCTGGTCGGTCTCGGGGGTGGAGAAGTCGTACCACGCGAAGTTCGGACAGCGGTGTCCATCTGAGCGTTATTTGAGCATGACCTGGTATGGTTTGCCCGATTTTCATAAGAAATGCCCCGGCCAATCGTCCACATTCTGGACGAAACGGCCGGGGCTTGCCCGGAATCGGGCAGGATCACTCCCCCAAGGGACGGATCCGCTCGGACTCAGTCCGCCATGGCCTCCAACAGCGACTCCTGCAGGGCCCCCAGCCACAGGTACGCCATCACCAGCGGCTTGCGCTCGTCGCCGTCCGGCAGCTCGTAGAGGCCGTCATCGTCGTCCTCGGTGACCTCCAGCCGGACGCCGACGGCCAGCCGCAGGTCGTTCAGCGCGCCCAGCCAGCGCTGACAGTCGGGCACCGCCAGCTTGAGCACCCCGCCGTCGCCGAGGCCGTCCAGCGCCCGGACCACGAACAGCGCGTCGTCCCGCTTGCGGGCCCGCAGGTCCAGCTCGGTGAAGCGGCGGAACTCGCCGGACGCGACCCTGGCCTCCTCGTCCTCCGGCTTCCCCGGGTCGCCGTAGGCGTCCGGGAAGAGCCGGGCCAGCGCCGGGTCGGCGGGAGCCTCGGTCGGGCCCTCGGCGAACAGCGCGGCCAAGGGGTCGTCACCCTCCCCGCCCGGGCCCGGGCCGATCAGCTCCAGCAACTGCACTTCCAGCGAGCGCAGGATGGAGGCCTCCCACTCGTCCAGCGCGATCGCCGCGCCGCCACCGCCGGCACTCTCGAACAACCCAGCCATCTGTATCGGTCAGCCCGTCTTCGTCGTCTTCGGTCGTACGGCCGGCGGTCCGGCACCCGTCGGACCGGCCCCGGCCGCCTGTGCGCCGGTCGCTCCGGCGCCGGTCGGTCCGGCGTCAGTCGTGCTGCAGCGTCGCCCAGAGGCCGTAGCCGTGCATCGCCTGGACGTCGCGCTCCATCTCCTCGCGGGAACCGCTGGAGACCACCGCCCGGCCCTTGGTGTGGACGTCCATCATCAGCTTCCGGGCCTTGTCCTTCGGATAGCCGAAGTAGGCCTGGAAGACGTACTGGACGTAGCTCATCAGATTGACCGGGTCGTTGTGCACGATGGTCACCCAGGGCGTGTCCGGCTCGGTCACCGGCACCCCCTCGACCTCCGGGCGCTCGATCTCCACGGGCGCGACGCTCAAGCCGGGTCCTCCTCGCTGCACAGTCGTCCGTAACCCCTCATGCCCCATGCTGCCATCCGGGGGACACCCCGGCGATTCCGGCCCGGCACGCTCGCCGAGAAATCGTCACTCTGACGCTAAGTGGTAGTAGCATCATCCGTATGGACGCCACTTCCGTGCGCGCGGCCGGCTCGACCGCGCTGCTCACCGACCGCTATGAGCTCACCATGCTGCAGGCCGCCCTGCGCAGCGGGGCCGCGCACCGCCGCTCCGTCTTCGAGGTCTTCACCCGCCGCCTGCCGAGCGGCCGCCGATACGGCGTCATGGCCGGCACCGGTCGGGTCCTGGACGCCGTCGAGAACTTCCGCTTCACCACCCCCCAGCTGGACTGGCTCGCCGACCAGGACGTGGTCGACGAGACCACCCTGCGCTTCCTCGCCGACTACCGCTTCCGCGGCGACATCCACGGCTACCCCGAGGGCGAGGTCTACTTCCCCGGCTCGCCGCTGCTCACCGTCGAGGGCAGCTTCGCCGAGGCCGTGATCCTGGAGACGGTGATCCTCTCGATCCTCAACCACGACTCGGCCATCGCCGCCGCCGCGTCCCGGATGACCGCCGCCGCCGGCGGCCGCCCGGTGATCGAGATGGGCGCCCGCCGCGCCCACGAGCACGCCGCCGTCGCCGCCGCCCGAGCGGCCTACGTGGCCGGCTTCGCCGCCACCTCCGACCTGGAGGCCGGCTTCACCCACGGCATCCCGACCACCGGCACCGCCGCCCACGCCTTCACCCTGGTGCACGACAGCGAACGGGACGCCTTCACGGCGCAGATCGCCTCCATGGGCAAGGGCACCACGCTGCTGGTCGACACCTTCGACCTGCGCGAGGCCGTGCGCACCGCCGTCGAGGTGGCCGGCCCCGAACTGGGCGCCGTCCGGATCGACTCCGGCGACCTCACCCTGCTGGCCCACCGGGTCCGCCGCCAGCTGGACGAGCTCGGCGCCGACCGGACCAGGATCATCGTCACCTCGGACCTCGACGAGTACGCGATCGCCGCCCTGGCCGCCGCACCGGTGGACGGCTACGGCGTCGGCACCAGCCTGGTCACCGGCAGCGGCCACCCGACCTGCGCGATGGTCTACAAGCTGGTCGCCCGCGCCGAGACCGAGGGCGGACCGATGGTGCCGGTCGCCAAGCGCGCGGCCGGCGGCAAGACCAGCATCGGCGGCCGCAAGTGGGCGGCCCGCCGGCCCGACGCCGACGGCGTCGCCGAGGCCGAGGTGGTCGGCACCGGACCCGTCCCGGACGGGCTGCGCCCGCACCTGATGCAGGTGCCGCTGGTGCTCGACGGCGAGACCGTCGGCCGGGAGCCGCTGAGCGCCGCCCGCGAACGGCACGTGCGCGCCCGCGCCGCCCTGCCGCTGTCGGCCACCCAACTGTCCAAGGGCGACCCGGTGCTGCCGACCGAACTGGTCCTGCCCGCCGGGCCGGCCCACTGACCGGAGCCCGGGGCCGGACCGGCCCACCGGACCGGCCCCGGGGGCTTCCGCCCCCGCGCGCCACTCCCTACAGTCGACCGTAGAGTTCCCCGAGTTCCCCCGGAGCTCCCCGAGTACCCCCCGCGCCCGCAGCGGCCGGGCCGCGTACTCCCGAGGACTCCCCCCACCGGGGCGCCGCCTCCCGCGGGCCCCCGAGATCCGAGGATGCGAGCCATGCACCGGGCACTGATCGTCGTCGACGTGCAGAACGACTTCTGCGAGGGCGGCAGCCTGGCCGTCGCCGGCGGCGCCGAGGTGGCCGCCGCCATCACCGACCTGATCGCCGAGTCCTCCCCCGGCTACCACCACATCCTCGCCACCCGCGACCACCACATCGACCCGGGCGCCCACTTCTCCGCCGAGCCGGACTACGTCGACAGCTGGCCGCCGCACTGCGTGGCCGGCACCGAGGGCGTGGGCTTCCACCCCAACTTCGCACCCGCCGTCATCTCCGGCGCGGTCGAGGCGGTCTTCGACAAGGGCGCCCACTCGGCGGCGTACAGCGGCTTCGAGGGGCTGGACGAGAACAACCGCGGTCCGGTGGAGTGGCTGCGCGAGCGGCAGGTCGACCAGGTCGACGTGGTCGGCATCGCCACCGACCACTGCGTCCGGGCGACCGCGCTGGACGCGGCCCGCGCGGGCTTCACCACCCGGGTGCTGCTGGACCTCACCGCCGGGGTCGCCGCGGAGACCACCGCCGCCGCGCTGGCGGAGCTGCGGGCGGCCGGGGTCGAGCTGGTCGGCACACCGCTGGTCCGTCCGTAGCGGCTCCCCGGGCCGCTCAGACCACCAGCAGCTCCACCACGTCCGTCCCGCCGGCCCGGTACGCCTCGCGCAGTTCGCCGCCGACCGCGTCCGGGTCGGCGGCCAGCCGGGCCCCGCAGACGTACACCACGCGGACGCCCAGGTACTCCATCCGGTGCTGGCCGCCGCGCACCCAGGCGGCCTCGCCCTCGCTCACGCAGCGCAGCTCCGAGTCCACCTCCACCGCGACGCCCCGCTCCGGCCAGTAGAGGTCCGGGACGGCGATGTACGTACCGCCGCGCATCCGCAGCTCGGGGGCGCTCAGCGGCGCCGGCAGCAGCCACTCGTCCACCAGGCTCCCCAGCCGCTCCAGCACCAAATCCCGCTCGGTGGCCAGCAGTTCGTCCAGCGCGGCACGCACGCGCGGCTCGCAGGTCAACCCGGAGTCGGTCAGCTCGGCCACCAACTCCCGCACCGTGCAGTGGTTCCCGGGCAGAGCGAGGGCCTCCCTCAGCACCTCGCGCACCGGAGCCGGGCCGCCCGACGGCTCCGCCGTCCACTCGACCAGCGCGTCGGCCACCGCCCGGGCCACCGGCGCACAGGCCAGCCCGTGCACCGAGCGGGCCACCAACTCCCGTTCGGTGCGCCGGATCCGGACCTCACCGACGTCCTTCAGCCGGCGCTGCCGAGGCACCAGGACGTCCACCCCCGTCACGGCGGGCAGCCGGGGCACGACAGTGAAGCCGTACAGCGCCAGCGCGGCCGTGCCGGTGATCACCGCACCCTCCCCGCGACCCTCCTCGCGACCGTTCTGCGCGGCGTACAGCAGCGCGGCCCACATCCGCTGCTCGGGGGTGGGCTCGGCGGCCTGCAGCAGGTAGACCCTGGGCAGCACCCGCTGCCAGGGGCCGCCCCGGCGGCAGTGCTCGGTGATGATCCGGGCCGGCACGCCCCGGGCGCGCAACTGGCTCGCGGTGACGACGTTCTGCTGACGCTTCGCCAGCTCCTCCAGGGACGGCGGCGGCGTCGGAATCCGGTAGCTCATGCCGACACCATCCCCAACCCCCGGGACCCGCGACCGGGCCCCTGACGCACTGTTACCCAACCGTCGCGAAACCGGGATCAGCCCGCACTAAAGTCCTCATACCCTCACTCATTTGGAGTAATTGACGCTCATCAGGTTGTCATATGTGATCGAAAACGATCGTCGACCTGGTCGCCTGACCCAGAGTGATCAAAGGCATACGGCGAGGGATGCCCAAGGCGTCAATCCCGCCCCGGGGATTGCCTAGGCTTACGTCATGTCACGTGACGAGACCGCCGGCCTCCGCGCGGCCCAGCTCCGCCTCGGCCGCCTGCCCGGATACGTCCGCCGCCCGGACCCCGCCCGCCGCAGCGGCGAAAAGGGCCATACGTACAAGAAGGGCTGGGAGGTCCGCTTCACCGCCCGCAGTGAAGCCGAGATAGCAGAGATCCGCGACCTCGTGGTCGCCGCCGGGTTCGCCCCGGCCAGGCCCTTCTTCAAGGGCCATCAGCTCATCCAGCCCGTCTACGGCATGGCCGCCGTACAGGCCTACCTGGCCGCTAGACAGGCTGCCGAGGAACACGCCGCCCGGGCCGCGCTCGGCCGCCGACGACGGGCCCCGGACCAGCCCGCCGGGGAGCACGCCCCCGGAGCCGTCACGGGCGGCGGGCGCGCCCCGGGGCCGCACACCCCGGGGACGCACGGCACCGGGACGCACGCCTCCGCAACGCACGGCTCCGGGACGCACGCCGCAGGCGCCGCGCACCGGCGCGAGCGCGAGGAGGCCGCCGCCGGAGCAGCCGCGGCGGCTGCGGCCGCGGCAGCAGCAGTGGCACAGGCGGCCCGGCGACGGGCCGTCGAAGCCTTCCCGACCCAGGTCGAGCGGGACACCGCCGTCGACCGGATCACCCCCGCGGAGGCCCGTACGACCTCCTGACCGGCGGTCGCTCCGCCCGCCCGCCCTCCCGCCCCGGCCGGCCCCGTTCGGACCGGTTCCGTTCGGACCGGTCCCGTTCAGGCCGGTCCCGTTCAGGCCGCCGGGGCGCGGTCGATGTGCCCGACGGCGCCCGGCCGCCGCGGAACCGCCCCGACGCGCGGCCGAGTGCCCGGCCCGCCGCATCGGCCGTCCTCCGCATCCGCAGCGCGCCCACTCCGCGCACGCCGTCAACGCCGTCAACGCCGTCAACACCACGCGCACGACCGTCACCGTGATGACGACCGTGTCCCCGTCCGTGGTGATCTCCGCGACGATCGTGAGTGCGGTTGTGCGGGTGGTTGTGCGGGCGCAGGTTCGCGCCCTGAGCGTGGACGCCAGCCTCCTCAGGCCCTACGGTGTCACATCAACTGCCTTGCAGCCACAGCCGTCCTACACGCTCTGACCAGCTGCGACACGCTCGCACCTACGAGTCCCCCGCCACTGCGCAGTACTGCCCCGCCGGCCCTCGCCGGCCACCTTCCCGGCCGTCCCGCCGCCGCGCCGCACTCGGTCGCCACCGGAACCGGCCTGGCGGCGGCGGGTTCCGGGCATTCCATCGGATTGGTCACCCAGCGCACCGAGGGCCTACCGTAGAGTGAGCACAGATGATCGACCGTCAGAAACCCATCTCCCTTTCCGAGAAGCCGAGATGACCAACCGTCACGAGAGTTCCGCCGAGCCGCCCCCGGGGCCCGGCGAGCCGGCGGACGTACCACTGGAGTTCACCGCGTTCTGCGAACTCCACCGCCCCCGGTACCTCAGCTATGCGCGCGTGTGGCTGACCGAGCACGCCGCCGCGGCCATCGCCGTCCAGCAGGCCTTCGCGGAAATCGCGGTGCACTGGCGGGAGTTGATGGGCAGCTCCAACCCGACCGCGCACGCCTGGGAAATCCTGCGGGGCACCGTCGCCGAGCACACCCGCCGGGTGACCGCCGACCCGGACCGGCACCCGGCCGAGGACGACCTGGCGATCCTGCACTACGTCGTCGGCCTCGCCGCCCCCGAGATCGCCGACGTCATCGGCACCGACGCCGCCAGCGTGGCCGGACGGCTGCGCCGCACCATGCTGCGCGAGGCCTCCGGCTGGTGACCCCGCGCCCCCGCCGCCGCCCCCGGTCCGGCCTCAGACCCGTTCGCCCGTCACGTCGAACAGATGGTGCACCGGGTCGTGGATCAGGTACCGGGCGAACGACTCGACCGTGAACCGCGCCCCGTCACTGCGGTTCCCGGTCCGCCCCCACTGCTCGCCGGCCACCCTCTCGAAGGCCCCGGCAAGCCTCTCCGCGGCCTCCGCCAGCTCCCCGGCCACCACCTTCGGGTCCTGCTCCCCGTAGCGCTCTGCGACGGCCGTGTCGTCCTGGTCCCAGTTCGGGAACAGCGGGTCCTCCCGGTCCAGCATCAGGCCCAGCCGGACCTCGAACAGCCGGAAGACGTCCCGGACGTGGCACGCGTACTCCAGGTCCGACCACACCCCCGCGGCGGGCCTGCGGCGCAGTCCGTCCACCTCCCCCGCCAGCACCGTCAGCCAGCCCTCCGCATTGGCCCGGACCATCCCGGCAACGTCCTCCCGGACCACCCGCGGAGTATCCAACCCGCAGTCGGGACACGGGCGTTCCAACACCCAGGTCCAGTCCTTGGTGTCCGGGACGATCCCGGCGTCGGTGCTGTCGGTGGCGGCGATCGACGTGCTCTCGACCGGCGTGCTCTCAGAAGTGCTCATGGGCCCAGCATCTCCACCACCCGACAGGCCCCACCAGTGGCAATGACGCCAGCGATCGCCGAAATGCTGCCACCCCCGGCGTACTCACCGGCGCATTCCCCCATCACGCGCCCCCATCCCCGCGCGCACTCCAGCCCGGTGCGCACCCGCACGACCGGGATCAAACACGTGGACGAACCAGAAACCGGCCCGCCATCCTGGACACCATGACCGCCGACACCACCAACCTCGCCGACCTCGCCGTGAAACCCACCCTGCACGGCCCCACCATCCGGCTCGTCCCCCTCGACGAACGGCACACCGACCCGATGTGGGAACTCTGCACCGACAAGACGACCAACCGGCTCACCGGCACCCGCACCACCTTCACCCGCGACCGGATCCACCAGTGGTGCGCCACCCGCCCCGACCAGCCCGACCGCCTCGACCTCGCCGTCGAGGACCCCACCACCGGCCGCTTCCTCGGCGAAACCGCCCTCACCGACGTCGACCCCGACAACTCCTCCGCCGGCTTCCGGATCGCCCTCACCCCGGACAGCACCGGCCGCGGCATCGGCACCGAGACCACCCTCCTGGTCCTGCGCCACGCCTTCGAAACCATCCGCCTCAACCGCGTCCACCTCGAAGTCTTCGAGTACAACGAACGCGCCGCCCACGCCTACCGCAAATCCGGCTTCACCCTCGAAGGCCGCTCCCGCCAGGCCCACCACTGGGACAACCGCTACTGGGACATCCTCCAGATGGCCGCCCTACGCGACGAATGGCTCGCCACTCACTGATACGACCCCCCACCAGCCGCCCCCCGCCGCCGCCGCGCCCGCACCACGAGCGCCACGACGCCACCGACCACCAACACCAAACCCCCGGCCGTCACGCCCACCACGACCCCCAACCCGCTCCCGCTGCTCCTGCGGTCCCCCTCGGGGACCATCGGCTCCACGGAGGGCTCGTCGGTCTCCTCGGCCACCGGAGGCGGCGTTCCCTTCGCTTCCATTCGCCCGATCAGGGGATTCTCCCGAGACCCGTTGTCCACGGCCGGATTCGCCTCCAGGGCCTTCGCCGGCGAGACGAGCCCGTAGCCGTACTGGTTGTTGGGCACCGCCAGTCCATCGGCCGGGCGCGTGGCCGACTTGATCATTCGATTGATCACCTGCCCAGCGGACAGGTTCGGGTACTTGGCACGGATGAGCGCCGCAGTCGCAGAGACATAGGCAGTGGAATCCGAAGTGCCGTTCCTCCGCTCGTAGCCCGTCGAGGACTTCAGCGCGGAACGGTAGATCCCTACGCCGGGCGCGGTGAGCGTTGTCTCGACGCCCGACGTGGAACGCTCCCACACAATCCCGTTGGAGTCCACGGCTCCCACTGCTACGACGCCCGGGAAAGCAGCCGGGTACTCGACGCCCAGGCCGGACCCGCTGTTACCCGAACTGGCGACCAACACGATGTCCTTGGAAACCGCATAATTGACCGCCTTCCGCAGCTTCGAATCGTAGCGGGAATAGCCTCCGAGGGAGATGTTGACAACCTTCGCATCGTGGTCCGCCGCGAAGCGAATCGCATCCGCCAAATCATTCTGCTGAGGATCAGGGGTTGGCTGCGAGTCCAGGGCGGCCTGGGAGTCCGGGCCGTCACCACCGGACTTGATCTTTACTGGAAGGATCTTCGCCTTTGGGGCAAGGCCCATGATCCCTTCTTGGGAACCATGCCCGTGCCCTGCGATCAGGCTCGCCATCCCGGTGCCGTGACCGTCGCTGTCCACCCGGCCGTCCGTATTGCCACCGGAGAAGTCGCCTCCGGGAAGCACCTGTCCGGTCAGATCCGGCTGGCCCTGGTTCACTCCCGTGTCGATCACCGCGACAATCACACCATCGCCCTGGCTCGTCGGCCAGACTTTCGCCTCTGCCTCGAACGACTTCAGAGCCCATTGCTGATCCCTGATTTGATCGGCCGATGCCACCGGCGCGGCGACACCCCAGATCAGTGCTCCGGCAGCAAAGGCCGCCGTACCGCGTGTCAACCGGCGGCTCGTCAAGCCTGGTCACCCCACTCAGCGCGGCATCCCGCAGGTCGCCGACCTGCGGGATGCGATCAGAACCGTTGTCCGCTAACGGACCGGTTTTCATTCCACCACGTTCGGATTCGCGGGCTTGTCCGACGCCCAGGTCTCCTCGTCCTCAACGAGGTAGTCGGGGCGCTTGCCTTCCCGTCCCCGGTCCTTCTTATGTCCTTGCGCCCCACTCAGCGGAACACCCGAAGACACACCGCTCGTGCTCGCAACGCCCGACTCCCCCCGGAGTCGGCTTCGCGCTCCCAGGCCGGACCCACCCTCGGTGAATGCCTGCTTGCCCTGTACCCCACCAGGCTTCGCCGTGTCTCCGGCAGCCCCGCCGGGTCGCGCCAATGACCCCCCGGGCTGCTTTCCGCCAAGCGCTCCGCGGCCCCCGGCACCGATGCCGGGGGAAGCCTCACCGGAACCGCCAAGAGTCCGGGCGCCACGCGGCCCGAAACTCTCGACCGGCGTCGCACCACCCGAGATATCCCTACCGCCGGCGCCGAGCTTCCCTGGACCGACGATCGGCCCACCCGGGGAAGCGGTCGTCGGACCGGTCGCACGAGGAACCTCCGGACCATTGCCACCCCCGAACGGCCCAGCGGCGGGACCCCCGGTCTGCACGAGATCCACTCCGGATGTCTGTGTCCCGGCAAGCGCAGGATTCGGCATGCTTCCACCTGTAGGGACCACCGGCCTGCCAGAGATGCCGTCTCCGGAACCGCGACTCGGAGAGGCCACCGGCTTCGGAGGAGCTTGCGCCGTACCGCCCTTGATCCCCGAGTCCGTCGGAGCCGGGGCGCTCCTCGCCACCAATCGAGCCGTCATTGGCGGCTGGGAGGACTTGCGCTGAGGAGGCGGAGCAGTCCTTGCCCCTGTCGATGCTCCCGCCGCCCCCACCGAGGTGCCCGACACCATCGCAGCCGCTGTCGCCGCAGCCCCGCTCGGATCGCCTTGAGCCCCGTCTGTCGGGTCGTCTCGGATCGGCTGTCGTGGTCTCAGATCCAATGGCGGCGGGGGCTTCAGGGCCGGGGTGGCGATGCGGTAGTGCATGGCGAGGGTTTGCATGATGGCGGCCGCTTCGGCCTTCTTGCGGTCGGCGAGGGGGAGGTGTTCGTCGTCGTCGCCGAAGAGGGCGTCGCCGACGGTGTCCTTGACCTTGTCCCAGTTGCCGGGTTCCTCGGGCATGTCGCGCTTGGCCTTGGCCATGGCTTCGGAGGCGGTGTGGAGGATGTTGGCGGCGTCGTTGGCGTAGGCGGCGGCGTTGTTGATGCTGGCGGCCAGGGTGAGCATGCGGGTGTGGAAGGCGTCGCTGGTGGTGCCTTCCCAGGAGGTGGCGGCTTCGGTGCTGGCTTTGGTGAGGGTCTGGCGGATCTGTTTGAGGGTGTCGGCGGCCTTGCGCCAGGGGTCTCCGGCGGCCATCACCGCGCCGGGGTCGAGGGCCTGTGCCATCGTGCGGAGCTGGGCGTGGCTGTATTTGGTGAAGTCGGTGTAGACCACGGGCGGTCGGCCTCCGTTCGGTCCGGGCGGGCGGCGGTCAGATGGTGGCGTTGCCGCGGGTGGACGGGGTGAGGTTCTGCTGGGCCGCGGCCTGGCTGCCGACGGAGGGGTGGGCGACGGACCAGCCGTCGTCGCCGAGTTTGAGTTTCGCGGCGGCGTGCTGGTCCTGCTCCTCGTAGTTGGTGGCGGTGAGGTCGGCCTTCTGCTGGGCCTCGTTCACGGCTTCCTGGAGCTGGTTGAGGACGTCGCGCAGCGCGTCCCGCATGGTGCCGTAGCGGCCGTGGATCTCGGTGGCTTCGGCGAAGGTGCCGAAGGCGCTCTTGCCGATGCCGCTGCGGCCGTGGGTGTCGCTGCCGTCGGCGTGTTTCTGGAAGTCGGCGAGCAGCAGCCGTACTTGGCCGGCGAAGGCGCGGAGTTGTTCGACTTCGATGCGGTAGCCCTGTCCGGCTCCGCCGGTCGATCCGGTACCGGTGGTCCCTGATCCCATTTCGGCGCCTCCCCCGTGCGTCCGTCCCTGGCGGTCGGGGCCGGGCCCCGGTGTCCCATGTCTAACACACCGGGCCCGAATCCCGCCCGGGGCTTGGTCAGTTCGCGGTCGTCCCGGCCTGTTGGGCGTCGGCGAGGGCGCGTCGGCAGAGCGAGTCGGCGTGCCGGGTGGTTTCGGGGAGGCGGTAGTGGCGGGCGAGTTGGAGGGTGGTGCGGACGGCGGTGTCGAGGCCGGTGCGGTGGCCGACGGAGACGAAGACGGGTTTCACGCCTTCTCTGGTGCGGACGGCGCGGCCGACCTCCTCGCCGGTGGCGGGGTCGGTGAGCGGGGTCCAGGAGCCGCGGGGCGCGTCGGGTTCGTGGTGGTCGAAGGTGAAGGGGGTCTTGGCGACGCCGAGGGTGCGCAGTCCGGTGAGGACGCCGAGGTGGCTGGCGAGGCCGAGGCGGCGGGGGTGGGCGAGGCCGTAGCCGTCGCAGACGACGAGGTCGGGGGTGCGGGTGAGTGCGGCCAGTGCGTCGAGGACGGCGGGGAGTTCGCGGAAGGCGAGGAGTCCGGGGATGTACGGGAAGGCGATCCGGCCGACGGCGGTGGTCTGTTCGACGACGGCGAGGGTGTCGCGGTCGAGCAGGACGGCCGCGGCGGCGACGAGGTCGTGGTCGTCGTCGTAGGCGACGTCCACGCCGGCGACGAGCGCGTCGGGGCCCGGGTTGCCGGGGCCCTTGTCGTCGTGGGCCTGGACGAGCGGGCGCAGCCGCTCCTGTTCGGCGAGTGCCTCGGCCTCGGTGGTGGGCCAGTCGGCGGGGATGGGCATGGTCGGTTCCCCCGGGTGCGGTGGTGTGCGGCGGTGCGTGGTGTCGACGGGTTTCGCCTCACCGTACCGACCGGGCCGGACGACCCCGGGGTGAGCCCGTGCGCCCCCTGTGCCCCCGCGTTCGGGGGCTAGCCTGGACGTACCCGTCTCCCCGCGGGGTAGGACTGCTGGAACCCGGCTCCATTCCCGCCCGTTTCCCCCGACGTGCGAAGGACCTCCGCCATGCCGCGCCCCTCCGTCGCCCAGGTCTGCCTCGGCTCGTTCACCGTCGTCGCCACCACGGTGGTGCTGCTGGCCGTTTCGGGTGCTTCGGGCGTCCTGGCGGTCGCGGTGCTGGTGGGGTTCGCGCTGGTGCTCGGCACCGTGGTGACGGTGCTTTCGATGTCCGCCGCCACCGCGAGGGCCGCCACCGCGGGGGCCGCGACCGTGGAGGACGCGACCGTGGAGGCGGGCGCCGCGGACCCGGCGCGGGCGCCCCGCCCCGCTGCGGCCGCCACCGGGCACGCGTACGCCCGGCAGCGCTGATCCGCCGCCGGGCGCCGGTGCGTCCTGCGCCGCCGCTCAGACCTCCGTGGTGACCACCACGGTCTTCGCGGCCTTGTCGTGCAGGCATTGCCGGTAGGGCTTGTCGAAGACGCCGAAGAACCCGTCGATGATCCACCAGAGCGCGGCGCAGCAGAGCACGGCCGGGAGGATGAAGACGGCTGCGCGGGTCCAGGCGGCGGCCGGGGTCGGTTTGTTCCCGTCGACGAGCATGGCGACGCGGACCTTCGTCGCCTTCTTGCCGAGGGTCTGGCCGTCCCGGCTGAGCATCAGGGCCTCGTAGACGAGGTAGATGGCGCAGCCGAGCCAGAACGCCTCGGTGGAGCCGTTGCGCGTGCCGAGGTCGACGAAGGGCCCCACAATGATCACGGCGACGGCCTGCACCAGGAGGTAGTCGATCAGTCGGGCGAGGATCCGTTTGGGCCAGGTGCCGAGCGGCGGCATGCCGGGGATGGGGCCGGCGCCGGGGGTGCCGTACGCGCCGGGGCCGTAGCCGTGGCCGTACCCGGGCGGCGTCCGGTCGTACGGGGGTTGGCCGTACGGGCTCTGACCTGGGGTCGGCTCGCCGTACGGGCTTCCGCCGTAGCTGCCCTGGTAGGCGCCGGGGCCGCCGGACGGCTCGTGGGACGGCTCGTGGGGCGGCTCGTGGGGCGGCTCGTGGGGCGGCTCGTTGGACGGGGTCGGGCCCGACGGCTCGCCTTCCGGCGTGCCGCCGCCCGACTGCGGGGGCTGCTTGTCGAAGGAGGGCTTGCCGCCCCCCTCCGGCTGGGGGCCTGAGGGGTCGTGGGTGCTCATGACCCCGAGTAGAACATCACACATTCTCGATGTTTGGGACATTTTGCCTGTTTTGCACTGGCCCCTACCGGCCCTCAGCCGCGCACCACCCGGGTGCGGGCCGCGCGGTCCTGCCACCCCCGCCGCGCCGTCCGGTCGAACACCGGCCAGACCAGGCCGAGCAGCAGCACCGTGCCGAGTTGCCGCACCGCCCACCGGAGGAGCGAGCGGCCGAGGCTCAGTCTGGTCCGGCCGGCCGGGGCGGCGGTGTCCACCACGCGGATCCGGGCCAGCCGCTTGCCGAAGGTCTGACCGGTACGGGCGACCGGCAGCACCTCGTAGAGCAGGCTGACGAAGAGCAGGATGCCGATCAGGACGGCGATCTTGCCCAGCACCACGTCGTCCACCAGCCAGACCTGGATCTGACGCCGGCTGAGGGCGCTGGCCATCCGGGCCTGGTCGACCTTCTGCTGGAGGTGGTCGGTCACCGAGCGGCCGAGCGGAATCCCGGCGGCGACCGCGACCACCAGCAGCACGGCGGTGTCCACCGTCCGCGCCGCCAGGCGGCGGCCGAGGCCGGCCGGCACGGCGACTCGGGCGGTCCGGGCCGTCCGGGCGGTACGGGCGACGCCGGCCGCCCGGGAGAACGCGGTGGCAGCGGTGGCGGCGGTGACAGCGGGGGCGGCGGCGGACGGGCGGGGCTGGACGGCGGTCTCCCGCACCGTCCGTACGGCGGGCAGCGGGGCGGCGGCGGCCGTGGTCCCGGCGGTCGCGGCGACCGCAGCCACCGGCTTCGAGGCGACCGCAGCCGGGGCCGCAGCCGGGGACTGGACTGGGGCCGGCATCGCCTTCTCCCCGACCACCGGCACCGGGCCCGAGGCCAGGACGGCCGGCACCGGCGTCTCCCGCACGGTCACCGCCGCGGCGGGAGCGCCGGCCGCGGCCAGTTCGACGGCAACCGGAGCGCGCTCGGGCTCCGCACCCCCCTCCTTCGCATCGAGCGCCTCCGGAAGCACCCCCCAGGAGACCCAACGCGGGGCGTCGCCCGTCTCCATCAGGCCCGGCTGCGCCCGGGGATCGGCCTGCCACCCGGACTCCCCGACCACGGGCGCCGGGGCCGAACCCGAATCCCGACCCAGGGCCGCGCCCATCCCCTGGACCGCCTCGGGCACCGCACCGACGGCCACCGGCCCCTCCAGGGGGCCTGGCAGCCCGGCGCCAACGAAGCCCGACGGCGCCACCGGCGAAACCCCCGACGAAACGCCCGACGAAACCCCCGGCCCGTCGACCGTCCGGAACACCGGCCCGCCGATCACCTCCGCCACCCGCGGCCCGAGCACGAAGGACGCCCCGCCCGAGGTCTGGTCGAAGTACACCGGCCCGGTGTCACCCCCACCCGCGGGCGGCCCGACCCGGACCTCCGCCACCGCCCCCGACACCACCGACTCCGGGGCCATCCGCTCCGGGGCCACCGGCTCCGGAGTCGCTGCCACCTCCGGGACCCCGGCCGGCTCCGGCACCACCAGCGGCCGCGCCGGCCGCACCGCCGCGCCGCCCGGGGCGGACCGCCGCGTCGCGTACCGGGGCGGCTGCAGCACCTCGCCCCCGGCGGGCGCCGGCCGGCTGGTGCCGGGCACCCAGGCCGAGCCGCCCCAGTACCGGACGAAGCCGGGGATGGAGGGGTCGGGGTAGTAGCCGGGCTCGGGTGCGACGGCCGGGTCGCCGTCGGCGGCGAAGGGGCGGTCCGTCATGGGGGTCTTCTTTCCTGGCAGGTCCTGACGAGGACGGCGCGGACCGACCGGGCCCGACCACCGCAGACGCGTCCACGCGCGCGCACGACCCGGCGCGCGCCCTGCGCTCGGCGCGCGTGGGGGCGCCACCGATGGGCGGACAGTCGCCGGACAGTCACAAAGGGTAGTACCTCACCGAAGCCGTGACGGAAAGTTCGCGATTCCCCGGACAGCGGGGGGTAGCTCAAGGTAGGGAACCCAGCGCACGACGTTTGCTCGCGCGCCGTGCCACCCGCTGTTCACCACCCTCACCAAACTTCCCGAAGAAATCCCGGAAACGTGTGTAAGAGCCGGTGCGGACCGCCCTCTCAAAGGTCACAGGGGCCCGGAACCGGGCACCGCCCGAAGGCAGAGAGGAAGACGATCATGGAGCGTCCCGTCAGCGTCGTCGAGCACGAGCTGGAGCTCAACCTGGTGCTCTCGCCGGAGCACAGCGTCCCCGTCCCGGCCCGGCTGTCCTACGGCAGCCACGACCCGTACGCGGTGTACATCACCTTCCACCTGGACACCGGTTCGCCGGTGACCTGGGTGTTCGCCCGCGAGCTGCTGGTCGAGGGCACCTTCCGCCCGTGCGGCCAGGGTGACGTGCGGATCTGGCCGACCCGTTCGGGCCGGCGCAGCGTGCTCTGTCTGGCACTGAGCTCACCCGCCGGGGACGCCCTGCTGGAGGCCCCGCTGCCGGCCGTCGCGGCCTGGCTGGAGCGGGCGCACCGGCTGGTTCCGCCGGGCAGCGAGCTGGCCGCGCTGGACATGGACGGCTCGCTCGCCGAACTGCTCGCCTAGGCATGCGCCGCAGCGTGCACCGGCTCGTACACCGGCATCAGCATCAGCACCCGAACCAGCGCCAGCGCCCGAACCAGCACCAGCACCAGCACCCGGACGAACACCCCCAGGAACGCGACCACGCCCGCAAGGACGAACGGCGGCAACGGGAGCCGGGAAGCAGGAGCGGCGCCCCCGCCGGCTCAGCGGGCCGCGGGGGCCTGCTGACGACCGCGGGCGGTGTCCGGCCCTCCGGCGTCCCGCTGTCCGGGCAGCCGGACCAGCGGCGCGCCAGCCGAACGCCGTCGGGCCCTTATCCGGACGGCGGCGGCGAGCAGGAAGCAGAGTCCGACCCACGGATAGACCGAGGTCGGCAGCTGGCGCCACGGTGACATGTCGAGGACGGCCAGGCCGACCGGCTTCGCGGCCCACATCGCGAAGGACAGGAACGCGACCAGCGTGGCCCAGAAGACGACCCGCCAGCGCAGCCGGCGGACGCCGGCCGGGCGGGCGTGCTCGACCGAGGCCTCGGCGGCGAGCAGGACGAGCATCGGCACGCACCAGACCCAGTGGTGGGTCCAGCTGATCGGCGAGATCAGGACGGCGGTGACGGCCGCACAGCAGACGCCCCAGGCCTCGGCCCGGGGCAGCCAGCGGCCGCTGCGCGCGGCCCAGGCGGAGACCGCGAGGCCCGCCAGCGCGATCAGGCCGGCCCCGAGGGTGGCGACGGTGCCGGGATCGGCGCTGTGCAGCAGGCGGGCGAAGGCGCCGCGCATCGACTGGTTGTCGACGATCCAGGTCTTGCCGACCCGGGAGGAGTCGTAGAGGTACTTGGTCCAGAAGCCCCAGGTGGCGTCCGGCAGGACCAGCGCGCCGAGCAGGAAGGTGCCGAGGAAGGTGAGGCCCGCCACGAAGGCGGCCCGGATCCGACCGGTGATCAGCAGGTAGACCGCGAACAGGCCGGGGGTGAGCTTGATGCCGGCGGCGATGCCGATCGCCACGCCCTTGCTCCGCCGCCCGTCCGCACGGGTGAGGTCCCAGAGGATCAGGCAGGCCAGCGCGAGGTTGATCTGGCCGTAGCGGAGCGTGGTGAAGACCGGTTCGAGCCAGACCCCCAGGCCGGTCGCCAGGATCACGCCGATCGGCCGCAGCTCGCGGCGCGGCCAGCCGACCAGCTTGAAGGACAGGTGGGTCAGCAGGGCGAGCAGCCCGACGTTGCCGAGAGTGATCGCGACCCGGAGGAAGGGCACCGGGAACCAGGTGGTCGGGACGAACAGCATCGCCGCGAACGGCGGGTACGTCGCGGGCAGGTTCCACTCGGTGACGCGCAGCGCGTACAGGTCGGTGCCGTTGGCCACGGCGGCGCCCTCGGCCCGGTAGACGATCATGTCCACCATCGAGGTGTGGACGAAGTGGCGGACCACCGCGTACACCAGCAGGGACAGCAGCGCCACGGCGGAGGCCGCCAGCAGCGGACGCCGGGGAGCCTCGCGCAACGCCCGGACGGGGGCGCCGAGGGCCCGGCGCAGCCGGTCCGACAGGGGGGCGGGCGAGGGGTCGGGTGCGGTCCGCACCGGGCTGCGCTCGTCTTGCACCGCTGTCACTGTCCACTCCGTCCACGGCTCGGCCAACCAGCGACGATACCGGATGCCGTCCGAACGAAACCGGACACGATCAACTACTCAGTGTGACAAAGCGGCTCTGACCGGCCGCACTCCGGCGCGGGCGGAGCGCGAACGGCCGGAACCCGAACGGCCTGAACCGGGACCGCGGGAACCCGGACGGCCTGAACCCTGACGGCGGGAACCCGGACGGCGGTCGCCCCCTCACCTCTGGAACAGCGCACCCCGGCTCCGCCGCCGTCCGCCCCGCGCGGGCTCCGCCTCCTGGGGCCCGGTGCGCAGCCGCAGCCGGGTCTCGGCGCCGCCGAGCACCGCGGAGCGGCCGAGCGCGACGTCCCCGCCGGTGGACTCGGCGAGCTTGCGGACGATGTCCAGGCCGAGGCCGGTGGAGCCCTCGCCGCCGTGCCCCTCGCCGCGCTTGAGGGCGGCGGCCGGGTCGCTGTACCCCGGCCCGGCGTCGCCGACCAGCACGATCACCGAGCAGTCGCTGGCAAGCACGTCCACCGAGAAGGCGGTCCCGACGGAGGTGTGCCGGAAGACGTTGCCGAGCAGCGCGTCGACGGCGGCCGCGAGGTCCCCGCGCTGGACGGGCACCGGCGCCGCCCGCTCGGCGCCGGCCAGCTGCCAGCGGCGCCCCTCGTCCTCGGCGAGCGCCGACCAGAAGGCGACCCGTTCCCGGATCACCTCGGCGGCGTCGCAGCCGACGGCGACGGCGGGCGCGTCCTCGGGGGCGCGGCGAGCCGAGCGGATGATCTGGTCGACCTCGCGCTCCAGTTGGGCGACCGCGTGCCGGGTGGCGTCGGCCGCGTCTCCCTCGCCGAGCGAGGCGGCGTTGAGCCGCAGCACGGTCAGCGGGGTGCGCAGCCGGTGCGACAGGTCGGCGGCCAGTTCCCGTTCCGCAGCGAGGAGTTGGACCACCCGGTCGGCCATGGTGTTGAACGCGTGGCCGGCCTCGCGCAGTTCCTCGGGGCTGCCCTCGACCTGCTTGCCCTCCACCGGGACCCGCACGGAGAGGTTCCCGGCGCCGAGCGAGCGGGCGGCGGCGGCGAGCTTGCGCGCGGAGGCGACGATGCGGCTGCCCATCCGGTCGGCGACCAGCACCGAGATGGCGACCAGGCCGAGTGCCACGGCGGAGAGCACCTGCCAGGCCGTGGCGACGCCGCGGGTGAGGTCGCTCTCGGCCACGAACACCTCGACCACCGCGGTCCGCCCGGTGTCCACCGCGACGGGCTGGAGCAGGGCGTACCCGCCGGGCACCTTCACGGTGAAGGAGCGGCCCTGCCCGCCGGCCGTGGCCACGTCGGCCGTGGTGGCGCGCCCCTCCCCCAGCATCGGGCCCCCGGGCTCGCCGGTCCCGGCGGCCGCCGTCCCGGGGCCGCCTCCGTCGCCCTCGACGGCGTGGGCCGCGTCGCCGCCGCCTCCGCCCCCGCCGCTCCCGCCGCCGGCTCCACTCCCGCCACCGGCTGCCGCGCCGCCGCCGCCCGCCCCGGCGGGCTGCCCGGCCGCCGGAAGGTGCACCGCCATCCGCCCCTGCCCGCCGGCGTCCGTACTGGCCAGCGCCCGGGTGATCGCGTCCTCGTCGGTGGTGATCGCCAGGGCCGGCCCGAGCGCCGCGGCCTGCCGCTCGGCGGCGGTGAAGGCCCGGTCCCGTGCGGTCTGCTGGACCATCAGCCCGAGCGGGATCAGGAAGGCCAGCGCGACCATGGTGGTCCCGGCGACGGCGGCCTTGATCAGGGCCCAGCGCAGCGAGCGCCCGAACCGCCTCATGTCCGGTGCTCCGCCGCGCCCCCGACGGCTTCCAGCCGGACCCCGACGCCCCGGACGGTGTGCAGGTAGCGGGGGTTGGAGGCGGTCTCGCCGAGCTTGCGGCGCAGCCAGGAGAGGTGGACGTCGATGGTCTGGTCGCCGCCGTAGGTCTGCTGCCAGACCTCGGCGAGGATCTCCTTGCGGGGCACCACCACGCCGGGCCGGGCCGCCAGGAAGGCCAGCAGGTCGAACTCACGGCGGGTCAGGTCGAGCGGGCTCCCGTCCAGCGCGGCCTCCCGCCGCTGGAGGTCGATGGCCAGTCCGCCGACCCGCAGCACCTGGGCGACGGGCGCCGCGCCGCTGCCGAAGCGGCGCAGCACGGCGGTCATCCGGGCGCTGAGGTGCTCCCCGGAGAAAGGTTTCACCAAGTAGTCGTCGGCGCCGTCGTTGAGCAGCCGGATGATCTCGGCCTCGTCGTCCCGGGCGGTGGAGACGATCACCGGCACATTGGTCAGGCCCCGGATCATCTTGAGCGCCTCGCTGCCGTCCAGGTCGGGCAGTCCGAGGTCGAGGATCACCAGGTCGCAGCCGATCTGGGCGACCTCCCGCAGCGCCTCCAGAGCCGTGCCCACGCTGCGGACCGCGTGACCGGTGTCGGTCAGGTGGCGGATGAGGGCGGAGCGTACGAAGGGGTCGTCCTCGACCACGAGCACTGTTGCCATGGGCCTGCACGGTACGCCATCGCCGGTCAGTGGTCTGTACCTCGGGGGTGGGTCCGGACATTGTGCAACTGCCCTGCCGAATACCGGGGGTGCCGGTCTCCATCCGTTTGGAAATACGGCAGGATGTGCGGACGATGCGGAACGGACTGGTACAGCTCGGCGCCTGGGCGGCGGCCACCGGGGCGGCGGTGGCGCTGTCCTGGCTCGGCGTGCACGCGGTGCTGACCGGCGCCGCGTTCGAGCAGCCCACGGCGATCGCGCTGCCCTCCCCGAAGGCCGAGGGCACGCCGCACTCCGCGCCCGCCACGCCGGACCAGCCGCGCTCCACCGCACCGTCCACGCCTCCTTCCCCGGCGGCCTCCCCGACCACCACCACCGCCCCGCACGGCCCGGCTCCCGCCGGCACCGCCGCGTCGCCCGGCCGCCGGCCCGCCCCCACCGCCGCCGCGACGTCCACGGTGAAGAGCTACCCGATCCCCGGCGGCAAGGTCGCGCTGGACCTGAAGCCGGACCGGGCCACCCTGGTGTCCGCCGCCCCGGACCCGGGCTGGCAGATGCAGGTGTGGACCGACGGCCAGTGGCTGCGGGTCGACTTCACCCGCGGCGACGAGGCCAACTCGGTGTTCGCCTCCTGGAACGGCCACGCGCCGATCGTGGAGACCGTGGTCCGCTGACGCGCGGACCCCGACGCCCCGACACCCCGTCAGGCGACGCGCGGCGGCACCGCAAGCGGTCGGACAGCGGACGGTCGTACGGCGGGCACCGTCAGAAGCCGTCGCACGGCACGTACCCCGGCAGGTACGGCCCCACGTACCCCGCCCGGTCCACCAGCGTGTGCCTGGTCCCGCCCGGCACGCCGATGGTGGCCAGCACCACCGCGCCGTAGTCGTCCCGCGCCTCGTAGGGCTCGGCCAGCGACAGCGCGCCCCGGTCCACCGCGTAGTCGTAGGCGTAGTAGACGTCCGGCACGCTCACCGTGAGGTCCAGCACCCCGTCCCCGTACCGGTCGAGGTACGCGCTCAGCTCCCGGCCGCGCGGGCCGGTGGTCCGCACCGGGGAGGTGAGCACGATCCGCGTCCCCGGCGCGGCGAGCACGTACGAGAGGGTCTCCGGGTCCCCGGTCATCGGCCCGGCGTACGCGGTACAGCGCAGCCCGAGCGCGGCGCAGTAGCGGCGGGCCGCCCGCTCGGCGTCGGCGACCGCGAAGACCACCGCGTCGGCGCGGCCCATCGGCAGCGGCCCCTCCTCCGCGGGGTCCGGTGCGAGGCCGGCCCCGAACAGGACGGGTTCGGCGGCGGTGTCGGTCATGACTGCCCTCCCGGTAGGCGTACGGACCATCCTGGCCGTCCCGGGCACCGGGGGTGGGGCCCTGCGCACGGGGGTGTGGCTGGAGGGTGGCGCCGGTCCGACCTGCGCGCAACTGTTCCGTTTCCTCCTGGTCAAGCTGTGCCCCGGAACGGGAGAATCGGCCGCGCCGCTGTACAGAATGCCCACCACAGGACGGTGCCGTCGATGCCCCCCGCTCACGTCCCGAGCTCCCCCGGCTCGCCCAACTCCGCCGCTCCGCAGGGATCTTCCGCCGCCCCGCAAGGCCCTTCCGCCGCCCCGGCGGGCAGCACCAACGACACCATCGACATCCTGGACGGCCGGCTGATCCGGCTGCTCGCCGAGGAGCCCCGGATCGGGGTGCTGGAGTGCTCGCGCCGGCTGCAGGTCGCCCGGGGCACCGTGCAGGCCCGGCTGGACCGGCTCCAGGCCAAGGGCGTGATCGGCGGTTTCGGCCCGGAGGTGGACCCGGCGGCGATCGGCTACCCGGTGACGGCCTTCGCCACGCTGGAGATCTCCCAGGGCCAGGGCGCGGACGTGCGGGCGCACCTGGCGAGCGTGCCGGAGGTGCTGGAGCTGCACACCATCACCGGGATCGGGGACATGCTGGTGCGGATCGTGGCCCGGTCCAACGCCGATCTGCAGCGGGTGATCGACCGGGTGCTGGGCTTCGACGGGATCGTCCGCTCGTCCACGGCGATCGTGCTGGAGAACCCGGTGCCGTACCGGATCCTGCCGCTGGTCGACCAGGCCGCCGCCGAGTAGGAGGATCGGATCGGTCCGACGCGCCGATTCGGGCATATGCGTGAGGCGCCGACGGCCGCAAGATTTCTGTATGAACGTTCTACTACCTCTCGCGCCGCCCTCCGGTCCGCTGATACCCGCGGCAGCCGCGCCCCGCGCCGGGTCGGCCCCGGCATGACGAACGCGGTCGCGGCCGTCGGTACCGCCCCCACCCTCATCGCCTCCGCCCAGCGCGCCCTGCGCCTGCTGGAGGCGGCCGCCCGCTACCCCAAGGGCGCCACCGCCAAGCAGCTCGCCCGGGACACCGACCTCGCCCTGGGCACCGCCTACCACCTGCTGCGCACCCTGGTGCACGACCACTACCTGGAACGCCGCAGCGGGCTCTACCGGACCGGCCCCGCGGTCGCCGGGCTGATCCGGGACGACGGCCCGGCGACCGGCCGGGCCCGGCTCCGGACGCTGCTGGGCGTGCTCGCCGACGAACTGTCCGCCGCCGTCTACTTCACCTGGTACCGGCACGGCGAGGTGGAACTGGTCGAGGCCGCCGAGGCCCCCGGCGCGCCGCTGGTCGACCGGCACGACTTCCGGTCCGGCGCGCACGCCCACGCGGCCGGCAAGACCCTGCTGGCCCTGATGACGGCCGAGGAGCGCCGGGCCCACCTGGCCCGCCACCCGATGGTGCCGTTCACCCCGTACACCCTGCGGGACCCGGCCTGCCTGCCGCTGCTGCCGCGCCAGGGCCCGCGGCGGGCCGTCCCGATCACCCAGTTCCAGGAGTACGCGCTCGGCACGGCGGGTGCGGCGGTACCGGTCGTCGCGGGCACCGGCATCGGCGCGATCTCGGTCTCCCTGCCGATGGCCCAGGCCCACCGGCTGGCCGGGATCGCCGCCCGGCTGAGCACCCGGGTGGGCGAGGACTTCGCCGAGATGGCCTTCGGGATCTGACCCCGCCGACCGGGCCGGCCCCGTGCGGGAGGGGCGGCGCCCGGTCAGCAGGAGGGGACGCTGCCGCCGCTCCTCAGCGCCTGGAGGGCCGAGACCGACTCGGCGAGGGTGCCGACCGGCACCAGGCGCAGCGACGCCGGGGTGTTCACCTTGGCGTCCGCGCACTCGTCCTTGGGCAGCAGGAACACCGTCGCGCCGTCCCGGGCGGCCGCCTGCGTCTTCAGCGGGACGCCGCCGACCGGGCCGACGGTGCCGTCCTTGTCGATGGTGCCGGTGCCGGCGACGGTGAGCCCGCCGGTGAGGTCGCCGCCCTTGCCGTCGCCGGCCAGCTTGTCGACGATGCCCAGCGCCAGCATCTGGCCGGCGCTCGGCCCGCCGACCTCACCCAGGTCGACCTTGACCTTCACCTGGTCCGGCGACAGGTGGAGGTAGCCCAGCGCGGCCGCGGTGGCGGCGTCCTGCGACTCGGCCATCTGCTGGGCGGTCGCCTCGTCGGCCTTCACCGGGTTGCTCTCCGGGTAGACCGTCTCGGTCGGGCGCACCGCCTCCTTGGGGTCGAACCACGCCTGCAGAGAGCGCCAGAAGGTGTTCTTCTGCCCCGGGTTGGTCGCCGTGATGGTGACCATCCGCAGCTCGCCCTCGGTGGTGCGCAGCGGCGCCCCGGTGATGGTGAGCACCGGCTTGCCCTGGTACGAGCCCAGCGTGTCCGCGGTCAGGCCCGGCCAGGTGAGGGTGTACGGCAGCGGAACGAAGGCGGCCACGCCGAACAGCGCGGTGACCAGCACCCCGCACAGCGCGAGCGCGCGGGTCCGCGGGGTGGTGAGGGCCTTGGGGAGCTTGGTGTCGGACACAAGGGGAATCCAAACACACCCGACACCGTGTGCGGGCGCTACCTCAGGGCGTCGGCCACCTCGGTCGCCGCCTCCACCACCCGGGGGCCGACCCGCTCGGGCACCATGCCGTTCAGCATCACCACGCCGACGCTGCCCTCGATGCCGCTCAGCCCGACCAGTGCGGCGGCCGCCCCGCTCGCCCCGGACTGCTCCTCCGCACGGGTGATGACGAAGCCCTGCTCGGGCCGGCGCTGGCTGGGGAAGGTGCGCGCCTCCAGGATCGCCCGGCCGGCCGCGCTCTCGGTGAGCGGGTGGCGCAGGCCCGTCCGGTAGGCGACGTGGAAGTCGGTCCAGCTGGGCTCGACCACGGCGACGGCCAGCGCCTCGTTGCCGTCCACCAGGGTCAGGTGGGCGGTGGCGCCGAGGTCCTCGGCGAGGCTGCGCAGGGCCGGCAGCGCGGCCTCGCGCAGCAACGGGTGCACCCGGTGCGCGAGGCGCAGCACGCCGAGGCCCACCCGGGCGCGCCCGCCGATGTCCCGGCGGACCAGGCCGTGCTGTTCCAGGGTGGCCAGCAGCCGGTAGACCACCGTCCGGTTGACGGCCAGCCGGGCGGCCAGCTCGGTCACGGTGAGCCCTCGCTCGGAGTCGGCGAGGAGCTTGAGGACCCGGACGCCGCGGTCCAGGGTCTGGGAGGTCTCGGCAGTCACGACGGGGCAATCCTTTCCGCGGCGCTCGCGGGGCGGGCGGCGCCGTTCCAAGGTCGGTGTCGCGCGCAGGTGGGGGTGGCCGCGCTCGGGCCGCACGGCGTCGTCCTTGACGCGCACGGCCCCGCGACGCCGTCCCGCGGGGGTTGCCCGGCGGAAGAGCGTGGGGGAAAGGTAGTGAAGGAAATGACGCGACGGAAGTGGTTGTCCAAAATTCGGGCGTGATCAACTTCAACACTGGCTCGAATTCCGGACAAACCCCCGCGATTCGCCGGGTGCGCCGGGGCACGGGAGCGCCCCCGGTCCGATGAGCGGACGCGCCCCCGCTCCGACGGCCGGGCGCGCCCGCGGCTCCGCTACTTGGCCCACTCCCGGATCTTCGCGATCCGCGCGTTCAGCTGGTTGACGGTGGCCTGCGCGGTGAGCGGCCCGCCGCACTGGCGGCGCAGCTCGTTGTGGATGGTGCCGTGCGGCTGGCTGGTGCGGTGGTGCCAGGCGGCGACCAGCGCGTTCAGCTCCTTGCGCAGCTCCCGCAGTTCCTGGTGGGTGACCACCGGCCGCTGCTCGGCCGGCAGCTCCAGCAGGTCGGCCTCCTCGGCGGGCTTGGTCTTGCTGCGCTGGATCTGCCGGTGCTGGCGCTTCTGGAGCAGCATCTGCACCTGGTCCGGCTCCAGCAGGCCCGGGATGCCGAGGTAGTCCTCCTCCTCCTCGCTCCCCGGGTGGGCCTGCATGCCGAACTCCATGGCGTTGTACAGCACCCGGTCGAAGACCGCGTCGGAGCCCAGCGCCTCGTAGGAGAACTCCTCGCCGCCGGCGCCGTCCGGGCCGTCGTTGGCCCGTTCGGCCTCGGCGAGCAGCCGGTCCTCCTCGTCGAAGAGGCCCTCGCCCTCCTTCTTCGGCCGGTCCAGCACGTGGTCGCGCTGGAGCTCCATCTCGTTGGCGAAGCCCAGCAGCAGCGGGATGGTCGGCAGGAACACGGAGGCGGTCTCGCCGCGCTTGCGGGCGCGCACGAAGCGGCCGACGGCCTGGGCGAAGAACAGCGGGGTGGAGATCGAGGTCGCGTACACCCCGACGCTGAGCCGGGGCACGTCGACGCCCTCGGACACCATGCGGACGGCGACCATCCAGCGCGAGGTCCCCTCCGCGAAGTCGGAGATCCGCTTGGACGCCTCGGCCTCGTCCGAGAGCACCAGGGTGACCTTCTCGCCGCTGATCTCGCGCAGCATCTTGGCGTAGGCCCGGGCCACGTTCTGATCGGTGGCGATGACCAGCCCGCCGGCGTCCGGGATCGCCTTGCGGACCTCGGTGAGGCGCCGGTCGGCGGCCTGGAGCACGGCCGGGATCCACTCGCCCTGCGGGGACAGCGCGGTGCGCCAGGCCTGGGCGATCAGGTCCTTGGTCATCGGCTCGCCGAGCCGGGCCTCCAGCTCGTCGCCGGACTTGGTGCGCCAGCGCATGTTGCCGCTGTAGCTGAGGAAGATGACCGGGCGGACGACGTGGTCGGCCAGCGCGTGCCCGTAGCCGTAGGTGTAGTCGGCGACGGACTTGCGGATGCCGTCGCCGCCCGCCTCGTACGCCACGAACGGGATCGGGTTGGTGTCGGAGCGGAACGGCGTACCGGTCAGCGCCAGTCGGCGGGTGGCCGGCTCGAAGGCCTCGAAGCAGGCCTCGCCCCAGGACTTGGAGTCACCGGCGTGGTGGATCTCGTCCATGATCACGAGGGTCTTGCGGGCCTCGGTGCGGTTGCGGTGCAGCATCGGGTTGACCCCGACGCCCGCGTAGGTGACCACGATGCCGTGATACTCCCGGGACAGCGGCCCGGAGGAGTACGCCGGGTCCAGCTTGATGCCTATCCGCGCGGCGGCCTCGGCCCACTGCTTCTTCAGGTGCTCGGTCGGCGCGACGACGGTCACCTGCTGCACCAGGTGGTTGTGCAGCAGGTACGAGGCCAGGGTGAGCGCGAAGGTGGTCTTGCCTGCGCCCGGGGTGGCGACCGCGAGGAAGTCGCGCGGCTGCGTCTCGATGTACTTGTCCAGCGCGCCCTGCTGCCAGGCCCGCAGCTTGCCCGCGGTGCCCCACGGGGCGCGGCCGGGGAAGGCCGGGGAGAGGTGGTGCGAACCGGCGGGCGCGCCATGGCCGGCGGATCGGGCGGGCGCCTGCGACTCCGGTGCGTCGGAGAACAGCGGCATCGAGGAGGCGGCGGCAGTACTCACGGTCTCCGAGGGGGGATCATCGCAGGTCAGAGGCGGTTTAGCGGCCTCGCCCCGCGGTCGGGCGGCGATCGGGCAACCCGCCCAGCGTACCGGGTCCGACGCCGTTCGGGCCTCCGGGCGAGGCGCCGCGCCCGGCCCGCACGGCCGGAAATCGATGTGACCCGGATCACATCCGATATCTCGTGAAACCCGGTAATCGCCACCCGTCCCGGGACTCTCACCAGGGTGAGGCCGCACCGACCCCACCTGCCGCACCGCGGCCTCGCACCGAACCGAAGGGACCCACCCGTGCGCACCGTCGAAGAGCCCGTCCAGGCCCGTCTGATCCTCTCCCCCCACCGCTCGGTCCGGCTGCGGGTGGTGCTCTCCTACCTGCCGGAGGACCCGCTGGCCGTCCGGATGGCCTTCCCCGCCGAGTTCTCGCTGGACGAGCCCGCCGAACGCCGGGACTCCGAGGACATCGTCTGGATCTTCGCGCGCCAGCTGCTCTCGGCCGGCATCGAGCTGCCGGCCGGCGTCGGCGACGTCCACGTCCGGCCCGCGGTCGGCCGGCGCACCATGGTCGAGCTGCGGGCCCCCGAGGGCACCGCGCTGCTCCAGTTCGACACGACCGACCTGCGCCGCTTCCTGTGGCGCAGCCGGCTGCTCGTCCCCGAGGGCGAGGAGCACCTGCACCTGGACGCCGACCGCGCGCTCGCCCAGCTGCTCGGCTGACGGGCGGTGGCGTCCGGAAGCGCCCCCGCGCTTCCGGCCACCCGCGTCCGTCGGCGGCAACCCGGGTCCGGGGCCCGGGAAGCCCGTGCGGTCGCCCGCCCGCCTCGGGGCGGATCAGCTCGAGAGCTTGCGCATCAGCCGGACGCCCTGGGCCGCCGTCAGGTGCGGCAGGTACGCCTTGCCGATCGCCCGGGTGATGCCGGGCAGCGCGGCCGGGTCGGGGTACGCCATGTACATCGGCCGGTACTCCGGCTGGAACTTCGCCTTGAAGGCCAGCAGCGAGCGGAAGCCGTACACCGGCTCCAGCACCTTGCCCATCCAGTCCAGCATCCGCTGCAGCCCGGTGGGCTCCTCGTCCTGCCCGGTGCGGGCCAGCGGCGCGCCCGACAGCGACAGGAAGCGCGCGCCCTCCTCCTTGAAGCCGAGCGCGGCCGAGGCGATCAGGAACTCGCTGACGCCGCGGAAGCCGTCCGAGCGCCGGCGCATGAAGTCCAGCGTCCAGCCGACCGGCACGCCGTCCTCGTACACCGGCATCCAGCTGGTCAGCCCGTGCACCACCCGCTGCTCGTCCACCGCGATCAGCACCCGCACGTCCGGGTCGTCCAGCTCCGCCAGGCCGCCGAGCGTGAAGCCCATCTCCGGCAGGCCCTTCTCGGAGACCCACTCCTCGGAGATCGCCCGGATCTGCTCCCGCAGGGCGAGCGGCGCCTCGTGGTACGCCCACCACTCCGCGGAGATGCCCTGCTTGCCGGCCTTGTTGAGGGCGGTGCGGATGTCCTGCCACTTGCGGCCGGTGAAGGCCAGCTCGGGCAGCGGCACCACGGTGTCCTCGGCGACCTGCAGCGAGCGCCAGCCGAGCTGCGCGGCGGCGTCCCTGGTCTCGCCGCAGACGCTGTAGAAGCACGGCGTCCAGCCGCGCGCGTCGCAGTACCGGGCGAAGCCGGCCACCGCCCCGGCGCGGTCCTCCGGCGCGCCGAACGGGTCGCCGGTGGTCAGCGCGACGGTGCCCACCACCCGGTAGGCGACGGCCGCCCGGCCCTGCTCGTCGAACCAGTAGTGGTTGCCGTCCCAGGTGGCGATGAACGAGAGCGTCCCGCCGCCGTGCTCGGTCAGCAGCGCCCTCGCCCGGCCGGCCGCCGCCGCGTCGGTGTGCAGCACCGGACGGCGGAAGACGGAGAGCAGCACGGCCAGCGCGACCGCCCAGAACGCCAGCCCGCAGTACGTCTCCAGGAAACGCGCCACCGGCCCGACCGCGATCGGGTAGTCCGGCAGCAGGTCGTTGTACGCGGGCGGCAGGAACTGGGCCGGCAGCCCGGCCACCAGCCGGCGGGCGGTCGCCCCCGGCTCGAACTCCCCGGCCGCCAGCCGCCCGACCCCCACGTAGGTGGCCGCGGAGGCGAACGCCGCGCCGCCGAGCACCAGGGCCAGCCGGCGCACCGAGCTGCCGGACAGCCGCAGCGGGAAGCGCTTGCGGGTGGCCACCAGCAGGGCGGTGGTCAGCAGCGGCAGCAGCAGCGCCTCGACGAAGTACTGCACCACGTCCCGGCTCACCGGCCCGGCGTCCAGGTACAGCCAGCACAGCAGCGCCGCCCAGAGCAGCTCGGTGGCCACGGTGACCAGCCAGGCCAGCCGCAGCCCCCGGCGCAGCCCCTCGGCGAGCACCAGCAGCAGCGCCGGGAAGAGCGCGGCCATCATCCGGCCCGGGGTGTCGAAGATCCGCACGACGGCGTGCGCGCGGGCGCAGTCGTGCGCCGACAGCGCGCAGAAGTCGGCGACCTCGTCCGGGCTGAGCCGGTGCGAGAAGTACAGCTCGGAGAAGGTGTTGAACGGTCCGCTGGCGTTGTCGTACAGCGAGGCGAGCAGCGGCCCGAAGGCGGCGGCGACCAGGCAGAGCGCGACCAGCACCCGGGTCTCGGAGTGCGAGGAGCGGTGCGTGCGCAGGTGCGGGCGGCCCCGGCTGACCAGCGCGCCCAGGCCGAGCCCGGCCAGCGCGGCGGCGCACCGCTGGACGCTCTGCAGGTGGCCCACGTACAGCGTCATCACCAACGGGACGAGCAGCACCAGCAGGTGCAGCCGGCGGCGCCAGAGCACGGTGAGCCGGTACCCGAGCACCCCCGCCAGCGCGAACACGCCGACGCCGGGGCCGACCGAGATCTGGTCGGCCACCGAGGCGGTCCACTGCTCCCCCGCCGAGGAGCCGAAGGCGACCAGCGCGGTGCCCAGCAGGGTGCCGACGACCTGCCCGCCGACCAGCACCGCGAGGGTGCGCGGCCGCCCGAGCCGGTGCTCGGCGGCCGGGCCGACCAGGAGCAGCAGCAAGCTGGTGAACACGTACGAGCCGCTGCCGGAGCACCAGAACATCGAGGTGACCGGCGTCCACCAGTGGCCCTCGGCCAGCGTGGGCAGGCCGATCCCGGCCCGGTCCAGCAGCCGGTCGGACGGGCCGTGGCCCAGGCTCCCGGTGGCCGCGCCGAGCAGCCAGAGCCCGGCCAGCAGGGTCAGCGTCAGCGGCGCCGAGCGCAGCCGGGAGCCGAGCGCCCTGGCCGCCCGCCGGACCCGCTGCGGGCGCGGCTCCGCGGTGCGGGTGACCGGGGCCCGGTCGGTACCGCGCTCGGCCGTGCGCTCCGCGTCCGGCCCCGGCTTGCGCTGCTCGCCGACGGTGGCCAGCGCGGTCCCCGCCCCGGTCACCGCGTCAGCCCGGTCTGCTGGGCGAGCCACGGGAGCTGCTGGACGATGCCGGGGCGGAAGACGACCCAGCCGTGGCCACCCGGCATCAGGTCGAACTTGGACTTCATTCCGGCCGCCTGCGCGGCCCGGTAGACCTTCTCCATCTGCGGTCTGAACTCCTCGTCGGTCTCGCCGACGACCAACGCGACGTTGGTGTCCGGGAATTTCCTGCGGGCCATCACCTGGAGCGGATCGACCGCGTCGAACTTCTTCTCGTCACCGCCGAAGGCGGCCTTGACGGTCTGTTCCCGGCTGCCCAGGGTCGGTTCCTCCTGCCCGGACATGTCGAGGACGGTGCCGTACACGTCGGGCGCGTTGACGCCGAGCTGGAGGGCGCAGGTGCCGCCCATCGAGGCGCCCCCGATCGCCCACGCGGTGCGGCCGGTCGCGGCCTGGAGGTTCTGGTGGACCCAGTCCGGCACGTCCACGGCCAGGTACGTCTGGGTCTTGGCGATCTTGGAGTCGAGGCAGAGCGTGTTGGCCCAGGTGGAGCCGAGCTGATCGGGCATCACCACGATCGGCGCGAGGCCGCCGTGGTCCGCGGCGAAGGCGTCCAGCGCCTCATTGATCTGCGCGGAGAGCACCCAGTCCCCCGGGACGCCGGGCTGGCCGGTGATCATCACGACCACCGGCAGCAGCGGCCGCGGGGTGGCCTGGTAGGCGGGCGGGAGGTAGACGTACGCGTCGCGGGCCTTGAAGCCCGACCTGGTGCCGGGGATCGGCACCACCGAGACGGTGCCCTTCTCGGGCAGGTCCGCCGGGGGCTTCCAGACCTCCTCCAGCGACTTGCCGGGCGGGGCGCTCATGATCTGGCCCGCCTTGGTGGCGACCAGCCCGTCGGTCCTGGTCAGCCAGGGCGCCAGCATCACGCGCCCGCTCGGGAACTGGCCGAAGCCGATGTTGACCTCGGAGGAGGACATCAGCAGCACCAGGCCGCTCAGGCCCAGCGCGAGCCCCCGGCGCCGCCAGGTGAGCCGGCGCAGCCGGTAGCCGACCAGGCAGAGCCCGAGCAGGGCGACGGCTATCCACCAGGTGACGTACCGGGGAGTGCCCTCGGGGAAGGGGTGCCACCAGCCGTCGACGACCACGTCCAGCAGCCAGCTGAGCGCGGCCGCGGTGAACAGCGCGGCGGGTAGGCGGACCCGCCACCAGCTGCGGCCGCGGCCGATGGCTAGCGCGAACAGCGCCGCCCAGCCTGCCGCCAGCACGGCGTGCGGGATCAGGCCCTCGGTGAGCGGCCAGTCGATCGGGTTCCAGCGGGAGGCAAGGGTCAGCGTGGTCATGCGGCTTTGCCCGGCGGGGTGGTGTCGGCCAGGAAACCGTAGGCGACGACGTTGCCGTCGTAGCCGTGTTCCTCACTGTACGAACCGCCGCAGGTGATGACCCGCAGCTGTGCGTCAGCGGCCTGACGATAGACCCGGTCGTCCGGGAAGTCCTTTCGGTCGTGCACTTCGATGGCGTAGAGCTGGTAGACGGCGGTGGCGCCGTCCGCCCGGGCGATCTCGATCCGATCCCCGCGACGGAGCGCGCCCAGATGATAGAAGACCGCGGGGCCGGCCTTGTTGTCGACGTGTCCTGCCAGGATCGCGGTGCCGCGCTGACCGGGGCTGGCCCCGCCGCGGTACCAGCCCGCCAGGTTGCGGTCCGCCTCGGGCGGGGTCTGGAGACGTCCGGCGCCGTCCAGCCCGAGCGCGGTGACCGGGGCGTCCAGCCGCACCGCCGGGATGCGGATCCTGGTCGGCACGGACGGGCCGAGCGGCGGCACGATCGAGACCGGCGCGATCCCGGCCTGGGCCTGGCCGGCCCCCGGCGCGGGCGGCAGCGACGAACCTCCGTCGTGCAGCAGCCAGGCACCGAGGACCAGCGCGGCCCCGGCCGCCAGGGTGCCCGGCCACGGGCCCCTGCTCTGCTGGACGCCCATGGGCGCTCCCCTCTGCCGACGGAACCCCTCTTCCTGGGAGTTTCCTGGGAACAATTCAACCGGAACGGACTGTAAGGCACGTCCATACGACGGTCGTACCGGCACCCGCCGATCGGCAGGGCGGACGGCCTCTTTTCTGCGCCGCGTGGGCGCCCGGTCGCGGAGCGCGACGACCGCCCCCCGCGCACGATCGCCGCGGGTGCAGGCCCGACACGAGCTACCGACGGTTCAACGGACCCGATCGGTTGCGTCGTTCGAGCGATCACTCACGAGCTCGCGCTGCGCCTCTTCGACCGGCCCCGCCCTCGTGCCATGCTGACCCGGTTACGGGTTGTATCACCCACTTGTCCGACCGGACTCCGCACTCCCGCACGCCGCCCGCACGCCCCACGAACGGAGTGACCATGGAAGCCCTCTCACGCCGCACCCTGCTGACGGCCGGCGCCGCCACCGCCGCCACCCTGGCGGCCGGGTGCGGCAGCAACCACGCCACCGGCGAGGAGCGGGCGGCCGGCAGCGCCGCGCCGGCCACCGCAGCGGCCGACGAGCAGGGCGCCACTCCGGCCCCGGCCCCGCTCCCCCGGCCGCAGCCGGTCCTGATCGGTGACGGCTCCACCTCGGACACCGGCGCCCAGCCGCACCAGCCCGTCCCCGACCGGCTGCAGCCCGGCCAGCGCCCGCCGCAGTTCGTGGTCTTCTCCTGGGACGGCGCCGGCGAGCTCGACAACGGCCTGTTCGCCCGCTTCCGCCGGCTGGCCCGGGACCACGACGCGAAGATGACCTTCTTCCTCAGCGGCCTCTACCTGCTGCCCGAGTCCAAGAAGGACCTCTACCGCCCGCCGCAGCACAAGGCCGGCGCCTCCGACATCGGCTACCTCAGCGACCAGCACATCCGCGACACCCTGGAGAACGTGCACGCGGCCTGGCTGGAGGGCCACGAGATCGGGACCCACTTCAACGGCCACTTCTGCGGCTCCACGGGCGTCGGCGCGTGGTCCCCGGAGGAGTGGGACAGCGAGATCCAGCAGGCGATGGACTTCGTGACGAACTGGCGCACCAACACCGGCTTCACCGACCTGCCCGCGCTGCCCTTCGACTACCGCAAGGAGCTGATCGGCAGCCGCACCCCCTGCCTGGAGGGCCAGCGCAACCTGCTGCCCACCGCGGTCAGGCGCGGCTGGCGCTACGACAGCAGCGGCAACGGCACCCAGGTGTGGCCGCAGAAGATCCAGGGCGGCGCGCTGTGGGACCTCCCGCTGCAGTCCATCCCGTTCCCCGGGCACACCTTCCAGGTGCTCTCGATGGACTACAACATCATGTACAACCAGTGCGGCCCCAACACCAAGGCCGACCCGGCGCTCCACCCCAGCTTCCAGACCCAGGCCCGCGACGCCTACCTGATGGGGTTCGACCGCACCTACAACGGCAACCGGGCGCCGTACGTCATCGGCAACCACTTCGAGGAGTGGAACGGCGGCATCTACATGAACGCCGTCGAGGACGTCCTCAGGACCATCGCGGACAAGCCGGAGGTCCGGCTGGTCTCCTTCCGGCAGCTGGTCGACTGGCTGGACGCCCAGGACCCGGCGGTGCTGCGCAAGCTCCAGACCCTCGCCCCGGGGCAGTCCCCGGCCGGCGGCTGGGAGGCCTTCCTCGGCGCCCCGGCGGGGGCCGCGCCCCCCGCCACGCCCCCCGCCACGGCCCCTGCCGGCGCCACCGCCGGCTGACCGTCAGGCCTTCGTCCGCACCCGCCCGGAGAGCACCGCGCCGAGCAGCGCCACCCCGGCCATCGACAGCAGGATCACCGCGAAGGCGCCGGGCGAGCCGGCCTCCCCGCCGCCCCCGTGGGCGGCGGCGAGCGAGCCGCCGCCCAGCGCCGCGAACATCACCCCGGCCAGACCGGTCAGCAGCACATTGCCCAGCGCGTCGCTCATCTGGAGCGCGGCCGAGTTGGCCCCGGCGTCCTCCGGCGTGGAGAGCTTCATCATCAGCACGCTGACGCTCGCGATCGCCATCCCCATCCCGACGCCGCCGACGCCCCAGGCCACCGACGCGGCCCAGGCCGGCACCGCCGGGAACAGCACCAGCGCGGCACCCGAGATCGCCACCGCGGTCAGCACGAAGCCGCCCCGGATCATCACCGTGCGGTAGCGCTCCGCCCCGGGCCGGCCCTGGAGCCAGGAGCCGAGCGCCCAGGTGAGGCCGCCGCTGGTCAGGGTCAGGCCGGCCAGCGTCGGCGAGAGCTCGCGCTGGGTGGTCATCATCAGCGGGATGAAGGCCTCGGCCGCGAAGAACGCCCCCGCGGCCACCCCGCGCAGCAGGATCACGGCCGGCAGTCCCCGGCCGGCCCGCAGGGTCCGCGCCGGCAGCAGGCCGAGGACCGCCGGCACCAGCAGCGCCGCCCCGGCGATCCCGGGGACCAGCCCGATCAGGTCGCGCCGCTGGCCCGCGTACTGCAGCAGGCCGGCGCCGACCGCCGCCATCGCGGCCAGCAGGGTGCGACGGCGGTCGAAGGCCGCGCCCCTGGCCACCGGGTGCTCGCGCTCGGAGCGGGCCAGTGCCGGGCCCATCACGGCCAGCGGCAGCAGGATCAGCACCGGCACGGCCAGGAACACCCAGCGCCACCCCAGGTGCTGGGTGACGGCCCCGGAGACCAGCGGACCGATGATCGAGGGCAGTACCCAGGCCGAGGAGAAGGCCGCGAACACCGCGGGCCGCAGCCGCTCCGGGTAGGCCCGGCCGACCACCACGTACAGGGCGACGATCACCAGCCCGCCACCGAGGCCCTGGACGGCCCGCCCGGCCACGAACACCCACATCCCGGGTGCCGTCCCGGACACCACCAGCCCCACGCCGAACACGGCGATGCCGCTGAACAGCGGCCGCAGCGGGCCGCTCCGGTCGCACCACTGGCCGGAGACGACCAGGGCGAACAGGGTGGTGGTGAAGTAGCCGGAGAAGGCGAACGCGTACAGCCCGAGCCCGTTCAGCTGGCGAGCGGCGGTCGGCATCGCGGTGTTGACGGCCGTCGCCTCGAAGGCGATCACCAGGACCACCGAGACGATCCCCAGCGTCAGCGCACGGTAGCGGCCGCCGAGGACCCCACCACCGGGGTCGTCGTCAAGGGGTATCGGTACGGGGTCGACCGAGGTGGGGGAGGCAGTGGTCATACGTAACATCGTAAGAGCCGTCTGCCCCGATGACCCCTGACCCCGGTCGGTGATCTCCTCGGTCGCAGGCCCTAGGACGGGCCCGGGACCCAGGACGGGCCCCCGGCCCGGACCGCGGCGGAGGTCAGTGCAGCACCTTGAGGCCCACCACGCCGGAGACGATCAGCAGCAGGCAGGCGATCCGGGCCATGGTCACCGGATCCCCCAGGACGGCCATGCCGTAGACCGCGGTGCCGACCGCTCCGATGCCCACCCAGACGGCGTAGCCGGTTCCGATCGGAATGGTGCGCATCGCGTACGCCAGGCCGCCCATGCTGAACAGCAGTGCGATGCCGAAGACGAGGCTGGGAACGAGGCGGGTGAAGCCCTTGGACGATTCCAGGGCGACCGCCCAAATGGTCTCCAGGACACCCGAGACGATCAGAACGAGCCAGGCCATGACGGTGCTACCTCCGCAGTCCACAGCGGCCGGATTGCCGCTGAACTGCGCCGTCTTGTCGTCACCGGGTACGACGCGCTCGTCCGGGGTGGCGGAAATACCGCCACCTGTCCCCGACGGTAGCACACCTTGCCATACAGAATTTACAAAAGGGCATTGACCCCTCTCCCCCGGATCGGCCACTATGAATTCACTGGCCGTGTGCCCGAGTGGCTTAGGGAACCGTCTGCAAAGCGGTGCACGCGGGTTCGATTCCCGCCATGGCCTCACCGGAAAAGGAAATTGCCGGTCGACTCCGAAAGTCGGCCGGCAATTTCCTTTCCCTGCGTTACGCCTTTCCCGGGAGCCCCCGGTCTTTCCCGGGAGTCCCCGGTCAGGCGGTGACGGCGTCCTCCGCCCGGATCGGCAGCCGGCCGACCGGCAGGCCGGTGGCGGCGCGCACGGCCGCGGCGACGGCCGCCGGGGCGACCACCGCGGGCACGGCTCCGACCGCCTTCGCGCCGAACGGGGCCACCACGTCGCGCTCCTCCAGCAGCGCGGCGATCCGCACCTCCGGGGTGTCCAGCGCGGTGGGCAGCCGGTAGCCGGTGAGCGAGGGGTTCAGCAGCACCCCGCCCTCCGTCCGCAGGTCCTCCAGCAGTGCCAGGCCCACGCCCTGGGCCACCCCCGCCTCGATCCGGTCCTCGATCTGGCGCGGGTTCAGCGCCCGGCCGACGTCCTGGGCGACCGTCATCTCGACCACCCGCACGGCGCCCAGCTCGATGTCCACGTCCACCACCGCACGCATCGCGCAGAACGAGATGGAGACGAAGGCGTCGCCCTGCCCGGCCTCGTCCAGCGGCTCGGTGGGGTGCGGGCGGCACTGCGCGGTGGCCCAGAGCTCCTTGCCCTCCAGCGCCTCGGCGACGGGCATGCCGAGCACCCCGTCGTACGAGGTGATCTTGCCGTCGGCGATCTGGAGCAGCTCCGCCGACATCCCGAAGTTCGCCGCGATCGGCTGCAGCAGCTGGTGGCGGACCATCAGCGCGGCCCGCTCGACGGCGCCTCCGGAGACCCAGGTGTGCCGGCCGCGGGCGGACGGCCCGGCGATCGACTGGTCGCTGTCGGCCGGGGCGATGTAGACCTCGCTGACGCCCAGCACGGTCTGCACGATCTGCCGGGCCAGCGTGGCGAAGCCCTGCCCGGCGTCGACCGCCGCGCAGATCACCGTGGCGTGGTCCCCGCTGACCCGCACGGTCGCCGTGGAGACCTCGTCCTCGCCCTCGGCGCCCAGCATGTGCACCATGCCGACGGCGTAGCCGATCCCGCGCCGCACCGCCGCCGGGTCGCCCGCGCCGCCGGGCCCGCCGGGCAGCAGCCACTCGGCGTCCGGGTCGTCCACCGGCAGGGCCGGCAGCGGCTCGGCGGCGACCGCGTCCAGCAGGGCGCGCACCGGCGCCGGGCAGGTGACGGCCTGACCGGTGGGCAGCGGGTCGCCGGTGGACATCGCGTTGCGGCGGCGGATCTCCACCGGGTCCACGCCGATCCGGGCGGCCAGCTGGTCCAGCTGCGACTCGTACGCGAAGCAGGCCTGCAGGGCGCCCTCGCCGCGCATCCGGCCGGCCGGCGGGTTGTTGGTGCGCACCGCCCAGGCGTCCACGAAGACGTTCGGGCAGACGTACGGACCGGCCGAGAAGGCCGTCGCGGCGGCCAGCGCCTCGGCGGAGACGTCCGCGTAGGCGCCGCCGTCCAGCAGGATCTGTGCCTCGACCTTCACCAGCGTGCCCTCGGCGTCGGCGTGGTGGCGGTAGCGCAGGAGCGCGGGGTGGCGCGAGGTGTGGGTGTGAAAGGACTCCTCGCGGGTGAGCGTCATCTTCACCGGGCGGCCGGTGCGCAGCGCCAGCAGGGCCAGGGTGACCTGGAAGGAGAGGTCCTCGCGGTCGGTGGTGGCGCCGGGCACGCCGGTGGCCACCAGCCGGACCCGGTCCGGCTCCAGGCCCAGGCAGGCGGCGGTGCGGTCGCGGTCGCCGTGCGGGTCGGTGGAGGACAGGTGCAGTTCGACGCCGCCGTCCGGGCGCGGTACGGCCAGCCCGGCCTCGGCGCCGAGCGGGGCCGGGTCCTGCCGGCCGACCTGGTAGAGGCCCTCGACGACGATCTCGCCGACCGCGTCCGGGTCCCCGGTGCGCAGCGGCAGGTGGCGGAACAGGTTGCCGTCCGGGTGCAGCGGCGGCGCGGTGAAGGCCTGCTCCGGGTCGGTGACGGCCTCCAGCGGCTCGTAGTCGACCGCGATCAGGCCGACGGCCAGCCGGGCGGTGTCGGGGTGGTCGGCGGCCACCGCGGCGATCGGCTCGCCGTGGTGGCGCACCACGCCGGCGGCCAGCACCGGCCGGTCGGCGACGATCGGCCCGGCCGGGGCGCCGTCGGGGGTGCCGTCCGGTCCGGGCGGCAGGTCGGCGGCGGTGACCACGGCGTGCACGCCGGGCAGCGCCAGCGCGGCCGAGGTGTCGATGCCCCGGATCCGGGCGTGCGGGTGCGGCGAGCGCAGCACCGCGCCCCACAGCAGCCCCTCGGCCCACAGGTCGGCCGCGTACGGGTAGATGCCGAGCGCCTTGGGCAGCGCGTCGCTGCGCAGCGGGGAGCTGCCCAGGCCGATCGGCTCCGGTGCGCCGCCCTCGCCGCCGTCCTGCTGGAGTGCTGCGCCGATGTCGGTAGGCGACGTCATGATGCGTGGTCGTCCTCGGGGAGCCGGATGCCGTGGGCGGGGGTGGCACCGTACGGGACACCGGCCGGGGCGCCGCCCTCGGCCGGGGCACCGTGCGGGTGCGGGGCGGCGTACGGGGTGCCGTGCGGCGGCGTGCCGTCGTAGACGGAGCCGGGCAGCGGGGTCCCGTGCGCGGGGGTGGGCTCGTAGACCGGGGCGTCGTACCCGGTGTCGTAGCCGTTCTGCTGCTGGTGGCCGTCCGGGTAGGGCACGTAGGTGCCGTGCGCGGGGGTGGCCTGGTACGGCTGCTCGGGGTAGCCCTGCGGCGGGTAGTACACCTGGTCGTCGGCGGCCTGGGCGGGGATCCGGGCGGGGATGTCGTCCCGGATCGGGGCCAGCACGGTGGTGTCGTACACGCCGGTGTCGTAGCCGCCCTGGGGGTCGCCGTACGGCAGCCCGGCCGGGGCCTGCCCGACGGCGTGCTGTTCCATGGCGTGCTGTTCCACGGCGGGCTGCGCCGGGTGGTGCTGCTCGGCGGCGTGCTGCTCCGGGTGGTACTGCTCCGCGGGGTGGGCGACCGGGTGGGCCTCGACGGGCTGCTGCGGGACGTGCTCGATCCAGGCGTCGGCGTCGGCGTAGACCGGCGGCTCGACGGCCTGCCCGGGTTCGACCGGCGCGTCCACCGGCACGTCGGCGGGCGGTTCGGCGACCGGCTCGGCCGGCCCCGCGGGAGCGGGCCCGGCGGCCTGCGCGGCGGCCTCGGCGAGCGCGGCGGCCTCCTCCGCCTCCTCGGCCTCCGCCGCGCGGGCGTCCGCGACGGTCTGGACGGCGGCCAGCACGCCCCGGTAGCCGGTGCAGCGGCAGAGGTTGCCGCACAGCGCCTGACGGGCCTCCACCTCGGTGGGCCGGTGGTTGCGCTGGAGCAGGTCGTGCACCGCCATCGCCATGCCGGGGGTGCAGTAGCCGCACTGGACGGCGCCGGAGGCGGCCAGCGCCTGCTGGACGGCGCTCGCGCCGCCGGCGGCGGACAGGCCCTCGACGGTGCTGATCTCGCTGTCGGCGGCCAGGGCGGCGGGCACCAGGCAGCCGGCCACCAGCTGGCCGTCCACCTGCACCGAGCAGGCCCCGCACTCGCCCTGTTCGCAGCCGTCCTTGGCGCCGGCCAGGCCGAGCCGCTCGCGCAGCACGTAGAGCAGGCTCTCGCCGATCCACGCGTCGGTGACGGGCCGTTCGAAACCGTTGACCCGCAGCGTGTACGAGGCGCACGGGCGCAGCTCGCGGCTGACCTGCGGGGAGAGGCCGAGCGGGTCGGCGTCCAGGGTCTCGATGGGGTCTGTGGTCACTTCAGCGCCCTTCCCAGTGCCCGTCGGGCCAGCACCGATACGGTACGCCGCAACCGAACCGCGGCCGCGGTCGGCCCCTCGGTCACGGCCTCCCAGGCGCCCTCGGCGCCGTAGTTGTCGGGGACGCAGGCGGCGGCCACGTACTCGCCGAAGGCGGCGGTCGCGGCCGGGTCGATCTCCCGGCTGCCGTCCCAGTCGATGCAGCCGGCCACCCAGGCCTCGGCCTCCAGCGGGCGCAGCGGCACCGGCGCGACGGCCCCGACGGCGCAGCGCACCGAGCGCCGGGCCGGGTCGAGGACCAGGGCGACGGAGGCGGTGGCGCGGGCCGGTCCGCTGCGGCCGGTGGCCTTGAGGAAGACCTGCGGGGCGTGCAGCAGCGGGACGCGCACCCAGGTGAGCAGTTCGCCGGGGCGCACCGGGTCGAGCCCGGTGAGCAGGTGACTGACCGGCACCTCGCGGGTGCCGCCGGCCCGGGCCAGGGTGACGCTGGCCTCCAGCGCGGTGAGCACCGGGAGGGTGTCGCCGGCCGGGGCGGCGGTGACGATGTTCCCGCCGAGGGTGCCGACGTTGCGGACCTGCGGCGGGCCGGCGGTGCGGGCGGCGTCGGCGAGCGCGGGGATGAGCGCCGCGAAGTCGGGGCGGTCCATCCGGGCGTGGGTGAGTCCGGCGCCGAGCACGGCGGTGCCGCCGTCCTCGTAGCGCCAGCCGCGCAGTTCGGTGATGCGGCCGAGGCCGACCAGGGCGGCGGGGCGCAGTCGGCCGGCGTTGACGGCCTCCATCAGGTCGGTGGCTCCGGCCACCGGTACCGCGGCCGGGGCGGCGGCCAGCGCGTCGACGGCCTCGTCGAGGGAGGCCGGCAGCATGATCGTCCGGTTCACCTGGGTCCCACCGTGCTCCACTTGCTCATCGATCGCCTGCCGCCCGCCGGCCTTCGGCCGTACTGTCCTGCGTCAGCAGCCCGGCCTGGCCCGTAGGGTACGGGCGATCGGGCCGGGTTGGGCAACTCTGGCACACAATGCTCGATGATCATTTCGGGACCGGTGAACGGGACTGCCCGATTGGGACTGATACCGGGCGGTATCTGCCCCGACCCGCTCCGGGCCAGGGCAGATGTTCATCAGTTCTTGACGTCGGACGACCGCTCAGAAGTTCCCCACGGGTAGGACCGGGGCGTTTCCCGCGGGTCTTCGCCGGGTCCGGCAGGACCCGCGGGACACCCCCTACCGCACCGGCGGCGGGCCCTCGATCGGCCGGCCGAGCACCCCGGGGCGGCGCTGCCACGGGTGCGGACCGTCGGCCGGGCGGTACTCGACGCCGAGCGCGTCCAGCGCCCTCAGGTGCGTCGCCAGCCGCTGCTCGAAGCCGGCGAAGTCCCGCTCGGCCGGCTCGGCGGGCAGCTCCGACCAGGCGACCTCGGCGAAGGCGACCAGCCGGGGGAAGGCCCGGTAGTCGATGTCCCGGGCACTGTCCATGAACTCGGTCCACAGGTTGGCCTGGGTACCGATCACGTGCCGGGCGGCGGCCTCGTCCAGCTGCTCGGGGACCGGCTCGAACCGGTAAACGTCCTCCAGCGTGCGCACGAATCCGACCGGGATCGGCTCGTCCGGTCCGTCCGCCTGCCGGTGGTCGAAGTAGACGTGCTGCTCGGGACACATCACCACGTCGTGCCCGGCCTTCGCGGCGGCGACCCCGCCGCCGAAGCCGCGCCAGGAGGAGACGGCGGCGCCCGGCGCGAGCCCGCCCTCCAGGATCTCGTCCCAGCCGATCAGCCGGCGGCCGCGGTCGGCCAGCCAGCCGTCGAAGTGCCGGATGAGGTGGCTCTGCAGTTCGTCCTCGTTGGCCAGGCCCAGTTCGCGTATCCGGGCCTGCGCGGCGGCGCTGTCCTTCCACTGCTCCTTGGGGCACTCGTCGCCGCCCAGGTGGATGAACTCGGACGGGAAGAGCTCCAGGACCTCCTCCAGCACGCCCTCGAAGAAGCGCAGGGTCTCCTCGGAGGCGTTGAGCACGTTGTGGCTCACCCCCCAGTCGGTCCAGACCCCGAGCGCGGCGGTGTCCACCACATCGGTGTTGCCCAGCTCGGGGTAGGCGGACACGGCGGCCTGGGTGTGGCCGGGCAGGTCGATCTCCGGGACGACGGTGACCCCGCGGGCGGCCGCGTAGGCGACGATCTCGCGCAGGTCGTCCTGGGTGTAGTAGCCGCCGTGCGGGCGGTCGTCGCGGCGCTGCCCGGCCCGGTAGCCGACCATCGAGCGCTCCCGCCAGGCGCCGCGCCCGGTCAGCCTCGGGTAGCGCTTGATCTCCACCCGCCAGCCCTGGTCGTCGGTCAGGTGCAGGTGCAGCACGTTGAGCTTGTGTGCGGCCAGCAGGTCGACGAAGCGCAGCACGTCCGACTTGGGCAGGAAGTGCCGGGCGACGTCGAGCAGCGCGCCGCGCCAGCCGAACCGGGGGGCGTCCGCGATGTCGGCGCCGGGCAGGACCCAGCCCTCGCGGCGCAGCGGCGAGCGGCGGTAGGCGTCCGGCCCGAGCAGCTGCCGCAGGGTCTGCGCGCCCCACAGCGCTCCGGCCGGGCCGCCCGCGGCGAGCAGGGCGTGGCCGGGGCGCACCGTGATCCGGTACGCCTCGGCGGCGAGCGCCCGGTCCTCGGCCAGCTCGATGCCCGAACCCGGCCGGCCCGGGCCGAGCGGCAGCCCGGTGGCGGCGGACAGTGCGGTCCGCAGCCAACGCTCGGCGTCGGCCAGCGCGGGGGGTGCGGTCAGCGTGGTGGCGGCGTCGAGCGGGTAGTCCTCGTCCGGGCGGCGAACGGCACTCGACGGTGCGGGAATGAGGTCCATTCCGACATCCTGCCCACGCCCCGGCGATTGGCATAGACCACCGGGGAAACCCTGGTGCTATGCAAAACGGCGTTGTGCGCGGCGCCGCGGACTACTTGTTGTCGCCGTCGCCGCCCTGCGGCTTGCCGATGCCGTCGTAGATCTCCTTGCACATGGGGCAGACCGGGTACTTCTTCGGGTCGCGCCCGGGCACCCACACCTTGCCGCAGAGCGCCACCACGGGAGACCCGGAGAGGGCACTCTCCATGATCTTGTCCTTCTGGACGTAGTGCGCGAAGCGCTCGTGGTCGCCGTCCCCGTGGGACACCTGTGGGACGGGCTCGACCAGGGTGCCGGTGCCGAGGCCGCGCTCGGGCTCAAGAGTGCTCATGGGTGCCAAGTCTATGGGGGCCTCCGGAAACCCGGCCAGTGTCGCGGCGCGGGGCCGGTCGGCTCAGTTCATCGTGGGGTCGTCCGGGTAGGTCGCCAGCAGGGCGAGCGGGCCGCGCTGGCGGCGCAGGACCGCGCGCCACAGCCGTTCCGGCTCGGGGCTGGAGACGTCCCCCGGCTCGCAGTCCACCAGGTACCAGGCGCCGCTCTCCAGCTCCGCCTCCAGCTGTCCCGGCGACCAGCCCGCGTACCCGGCGAAGATCCGCAGGCTGCCCAGCTCCCCGGCCAGCACCTCGGGCGGCGCCTCCAGGTCCACCAGGCCGATCGCGCCGTGCACCCGGCGCCAGCCGAGCGGCTCGCCGGTGCCCGGCTCCCCCGGTGCCACCGCGAGGCCGAGCGCCGAGTCCAGCGCCACCGGGCCGCCCTGGAACACCACGGCCGGCTGTCCGACGAGTCTGTTCCAGCCGTCCAGCACGCTTCCCACCTCGACCGGCGTCGGCCGGTTGAGGACCACGCCGAGCGCCCCCTCGACATCGTGGTCGAGGAGCAGCACCACCGCCCGCGCGAAGTTCGGGTCGGTGAGCAGGGGCGTCGCGACGAGCAGACAGCCGGTGTGGGACCGGCCTCCGTGCGAATGGGCCGCCGTCATGCCCACATGATCCCGCAGAACGGCACCGCTCGGACACCGCAACACCCTAGGGCCCGTCCGGTGGGTCTTGTCGGATCAGGGCGCGGCGTCGGGGTGCGTGCATCGCAAGGCGGAGGAGGGAGCCACTGCGGAGCATTGGCGACCGACGACAACGCGGCGAGGTGCGTGCCCCGACGCCGCGCACCCGGCAAAGTCCCGCCGGACCGGCCCTAACGCCCACGCCGGACGAACACCCGTACGGCCGCACCGGGGGGCGGGCGCGGGCCCGGAGAGAGCACCATCACGGGAGAGGCTCACGGGAACCAACGGAGCGCCTACTACCATCTACGTCTGGTGGACGCCCATACGGTGCCGACTCGGTTTCGCCGGGGGCCCGAACGCGCCCGTACGAACGGTCCACCACCGGCTCTCTCCCGGAGCCGCCCTTTCCGACTCCTCTGGCACCCCGGATTGCGAGAACGATGACCGACGACGTCCTGCTGGTCCATGGCGGAAATCCGCTCGAAGGCGAGATCCGCGTCCGCGGTGCGAAGAACCTGGTGCCCAAGGCCATGGTCGCCGCCCTCCTCGGGCAGGGCCCCAGCAGACTGCGCAACGTCCCGGACATCCGCGACGTCAAGGTGGTCCGCGGCCTGCTGCAGCTGCACGGCGTGACCGTGCGCACCGGTGACGAGGACGGCGAGCTGATCCTCGACCCCTCGCACGTCGAGAGCGCCAACGTCGCCGACATCGACGCGCACGCCGGCTCCTCGCGGATCCCGATCCTGTTCTGCGGCCCGCTGCTGCACCGCCTCGGCCACGCCTTCATCCCCGGCCTCGGCGGCTGCGACATCGGCGGCCGCCCCGTCGACTTCCACTTCGAGGTGCTGCGCCAGTTCGGCGCCACCATCGAGAAGCACCCGCAGGGCACCTACCTGGTCGCCGCGCAGCGGCTGCGCGGCACCAAGATCGAGCTGCCCTACCCCTCGGTCGGCGCGACCGAGCAGGTGCTGCTCACCGCCGTCCTCGCCGAGGGCGTCACCGAGCTGCGCAACGCGGCCATCGAGCCGGAGATCGTCGACCTGATCTGCGTGCTGCAGAAGATGGGCGCGATCATCACGCTGGGCACCGACCGGACGATCCTGATCACCGGTGTGGACGAGCTGAACGGCTACAACCACCGCGCGCTGCCGGACCGCCTGGAGGCGGCGTCCTGGGCCTGCGCGGCGCTGGCGACCAAGGGCGACATCTACGTCCGCGGCGCCCGCCAGCTGGAGATGATGACCTTCCTGAACACCTTCCGGAAGGTCGGCGGCGCCTTCGAGGTGGACGACGAGGGCATCCGCTTCTGGCACCCGGGCGGCGAGCTCAAGGCGATCGCCCTGGAGACCGACGTGCACCCGGGCTTCCAGACCGACTGGCAGCAGCCGCTGGTGGTCGCGCTGACCCAGGCCACCGGCCTGTCCATCGTCCACGAGACGGTGTACGAGTCGCGGCTCGGCTTCACCGGCGCGCTGAACCAGATGGGCGCGCACATCCAGCTCTACCGCGAGTGCCTGGGCGGCACCCCGTGCCGCTTCGGCGCCCGCAACTTCCTGCACTCCGCGGTCGTCTCCGGCCCGTCCAAGCTGATCGGCTCCGAGCTGGTCATCCCGGACCTGCGCGGCGGCTTCTCGTACCTGATCGCGGCGCTGGCGGCCGAGGGCACCTCGACCGTGCACGGCATCGACCTGATCAACCGCGGCTACGAGAACTTCATGGACAAGCTGCGCGACCTGGGCGCCCACGTCGAGCTGCCCAGCGAGCAGCTGGTCGACGCCTGACGGTCCGGTCCCAACGGCGAGAGGCCGGGCTCCACAGTGGGGAGTCCGGCCTCTCGGGCGTTCAAGGGGTGGCTCAGGCAGCGCCCTTGGCGGCTTCCTTCAGCTTGGAGCCGGCGCTCACCTTGGCGCTGTAGCCCGCGGCGATCTGGATCGGCTCGCCGGTCTGCGGGTTGCGCGCGGTGCGGGCAGCGCGGTGGGTGCGCTCGAAGGTCAGGAAACCGGGGATGGTGACCTTCTCGTCGCCCTTGGCGACGACCTCGCCGACGATCTCGGCGAAGGCGGCCAGAACGGCGTCGGCGTCCTTGCGGGTCACCTCGGCGCGCTCGGACAGCGCGGCCACCAGCTCACTGCGGTTCATGTGTACTCCTGTGGTCTGTTCGCTTGCGGTGCGCGGGGGCCCATCGGTACTCCCACCGGGGGGCACCCGGATGGGCCGCAGGTCCGCACACTGTGCTCATGCAGGCAATGCGTGGTCGCAGGCCGGGTCCGTACCCGATGCCGCGCGCCGGAGCCGTCGAAGGCCCACCCGCCCGCCTGGATACGAATCCTGCCCCGACCGGCCCCGAGAAAGCCAATCGGGCCCCGGGCGAGCCACTCGAACGTCGCCCGCTCGTTGGAGGTGTGACGCTCCGTCGGCTCCGGCGGACCGGGCGCGGGCGGCGGTCGGGACGACACGCCGGAAGACCAGGGGGACGTTCCGTACTTGTCGGACACGCCTGCCCCGTGCAGGGCTACGGTACGCCCTAGGACTGACAAGCCCAAACACGCCCCTCGCCCTTGTGTCGCAAGGGTTCGGGGCGGGCTGGGCGGGTATGGCCCTTATTCGTACATTTGAGCGATCTGTGACACGTCGCCCGACCCGGTCGTCAGAGCTTGACGACGGGGAACGCGGCGGTGTCCAGGGTGCCGACGATGCCGGGGGTCGGACGGGCCGGCGCGGGGTCCTCCTGGGCCCCCGCCAGGGCCGCCTCGCGCACCGCGGAGGCGACGGTCTTGGCGACGTCCTTGTGGAACACGCTCGGGATGATGTAGTTGGCGTTCAGCTCGTCGTCGGCCACGGTGGTGGCCAGCGCCCGGGCGGCGGCGATCATCATCTCGGTGTTGACGGTGCGGCTCTGGGCGTCCAGCAGGCCGCGGAAGACGCCCGGGAAGACCAGCACGTTGTTGATCTGGTTCGGGAAGTCGCTACGGCCGGTGGCGACCACGGCGGCGGTCTGCCGGGCGATGGCCGGGTCGACCTCCGGGTCCGGGTTGGCCAGCGCGAAGACGATCGAGTCCTCCGCCATGGTGGCCAGGTCGTCGCCGTCCAGGACGTTCGGGGCCGAGACGCCGATGAAGACGTCGGCGCCCGCCACGGCCTCCTTGAGGCTGCCGGTGCGGCCCGAGCGGTTGGTGTGCTCGGCGATCCAGCGCAGGTTCTCGTTGAGGTCCCCGCGGCCCAGGTGGACCACGCCGTGCACGTCCGCCACGGTGGCGTGCTCGACGCCGGCCGCCATCAGCAGCTTGAGGATCGCGGTGCCGGCGGCGCCGGCGCCCGACATCACCACGCGGATGTCGGCGATCCGCTTGCCGACCACCTTCAGCGCGTTGGTGAGGGCGGCCAGCACCACGATCGCGGTGCCGTGCTGGTCGTCGTGGAAGACCGGGATGTCCAGGGCCTCGCGCAGCCGGGCCTCGATCTCGAAGCAGCGCGGCGCGGAGATGTCCTCCAGGTTGATCCCGGCGAAGCCCGGGGCGATCGCCCTGACGATGGCGACGATCTCGTCGGTGTCCTGGGTGTCCAGGCAGATCGGCCAGGCGTCGATCCCGGCGAAGCGCTTGAACAGGGCCGCCTTGCCCTCCATGACCGGCAGCGCGGCCTCGGGGCCGATGTTGCCCAGGCCCAGCACCGCCGAGCCGTCGGTGACCACGGCGACGCTGTTGCGCTTGATGGTCAGGCGGCGCGCGTCCTCGGGGTTCTCCGCGATCGCCATGCAGACCCGGGCGACGCCGGGGGTGTAGATCATGCTGAGGTCGTCACGGTTGCGGATCGGCAGCTTCGAGGACATCTCGATCTTGCCGCCGAGGTGCATCAGGAAGGTGCGGTCCGAGACCTTGCCGATCGACACGCCGTCGATCGCGCGCAGCTTCTCGACGATCTCCTCGCCGTGCGCGACCGAGGAGGCCGCCACCGTGACGTCGATCCGCAGCGCCTCCAGGCCGGAGGCGGTGACGTCGAGACCGGTCACCGACCCGCCGGAGGACTCCACGGCCGTGGTGATCGCACTGACGGCGTTGCCCCGGGCCGGGACCTCCAGCCGTACCGTGATCGAGTTGGAGACACTGGGCACCGTCGCCATCGACGCTTCCTTCTTCCGTCTGTCCCGCAGGCTCAACATTTTGTTGAAGGCATCGCCCGCGCATGCTAGACCTCGATCGTCGCACCTTCCAAGGGGTAGCCAGAAATAACGTTCATTGAGTGTGCGGACCCGACAATCCCGCCCAATGGCCGCCGGCCCCCCGCCGCTCACTCCTTGCCTCTCCCGGCCGATGCGTTACATTGGACGGGACACCGGCTCGATCCAAGCCCCCGGGCCCAACCTTCGTCCCTTCGAGGGACCACTTGCCGCGAGGCGAGCATGGCGGGTCGGTGTCGTAAACGTCTGAAGGCCCCTCACCGTCCGGTGGGGGGCCTTCTTCCGTCGGGTCCCGACGACTACCCGTCGGGACCCGACGGGCCGTCAGTCGTGCAGCAGCGCGGGCACGCCGTCCGCGTCCGGCAGGTCGTCCGGGCCGGAGAGCACGGTCAGCCGCTGGGTCGCGCGGGTCAGCGCCACGTACAGCACCCGCAGCCCTGCCTCCGACTCGCCGGCGATGCCGGTCGGGTCGGCCACCACGGTCGCGTCGTACTCCAGGCCCTTGGCCTCCAGACTGCCCAGCGCCACCACGCGCCCGCCCAGGCCCTCGGCCCAGCCGGCCGCCTCGTCCCGGCGGTCCATCGGCACCACGATCGCCACGGTGCCGTCCACCTCGGCCAGCAGCCGCTCCAGCTCGGCCCGGGCGGCCTCGCCGAAGGCCTCCGGCGAGGGGTCGGTGGTGGCCGCGAAGCGCGGCTCCACGCCGACCCGGCGCACCGCGCTCGGCGACGGGGTGCCCGGCGCGGCCAGCGCCAGCACCTTCGCCGCGACCTCGGCGATCTCGGCCGGGTTGCGGTAGTTCACGGTCAGCGTGAAGCGGCGGCGCGGCTTGCCGGAGAGCACGTCGTCCAGTGCGGCCTGGGCCTCCTGCGGGAACGGCCAGGAGGACTGCGCCGGGTCGCCGACGATCGTCCAGGTGGCCATCCGGGCCCGGCGGCCGATCATCCGCCACTGCATCGGGGTGAGGTCCTGCGCCTCGTCCACGATGATGTGCGCGTACTCCCTGCGCTCGACCGGCTGGCGGTCGCGCTGGCGGGTGGAGCGGTCGGCGAAGGTGGTGACCTCCTCCAGGCCGCTCAGCAGGTCCACCGCGTCCACCTCGCGGACCTTCGGGCGGGCCGGCTCGCCCAGCAGCACCTGGAGCTCGTCGATCAGCGCGACGTCGTGCGCGGACAGCGCGCCCGCGCCCTCCGCGGACAGGTGGCGCCAGGAGGCGGCCAGCAGCCTGGCCTCGTCCGGGGTGACGGCACGGCGGGCGATCCGGTTGGTGTGCCGGTGCTGCCGCAGCGTGCCGAGCACCCGGCGCGGGCTCAGCGCCGGCCACCAGGCGTCCAGGAAGTCCAGGAACGACGCCTCGTCCGAGACGTACTCGTCGAAGGACTCCTTCTCCTCCTGGCGCTGCTCGCGGGCGTAGTGGTCGGCGGGCTTCGGCAGGTCCCTGGTGGCCTGCTGCCACAGGGCGTCCAGCAGCAGCCGGCGGGCCCGCGGGCGCAGCAGGTTCAGCGGGGTGCCGCCGGAGCCCACGACGTTGCCGCGCACGGCCTTCAGCCGGGAGGCGTCCAGCTTCAGCACCTCGCCGCGGGCGACGACCTTCAGCTCCTGCGGCGCGCCCAGCTCCAGCGCCGCGCGGGCGGCCCGGCGCAGCAGCTGCACCATCCGGCCCGAGCCCTTGACCCGGGCCGCCTCGGGAGTGTCGTAGGTGCCGGCCTCGATGCCGTCCACCAGCGAGCCGACCGCCCGGATGGCGACCTGGCCCTCCTCGCCCAGCGCGGGCAGCACACCCTCGGTGTAGGACACCAGCAGCGGGGTCGGCGAGACCACCAGGATGCCCCCGGCGTAGCGGCGGCGGTCCTGGTAGAGCAGGTAGGCGGCGCGGTGCAGGGCGACGGCGGTCTTGCCGGTGCCGGGGCCGCCGGTGACCAGGGTGGCGCCCGCGGCGGCGGCGCGGATCACCTCGTCCTGCTCCTTCTGGATGGAGGAGACGATGTCGCGCATCGAGTGGCTGCGGGCGCGGCCCAGCGAGGCCATCAGCGCACCGTCGCCGACCACGGCCAGCTCCTCGCCGTCCAGGGTCGGGGCGAGGTCCGGACGCAGCAGGTCGTCCTCGACGCCGATCACCTTGCGGCCCTTGGACCGGATCACCCGGCGACGGATCACCCGGCCCGGTTCGACCGGGGTGGCGCGGTAGAACGGGGCGGCGGCGGGCGCGCGCCAGTCGATCACCAGCGGGCCGTACTCGGCGTCCAGCACGCCCAGTCGGCCGATGTGGAGGGTCTCGGCGACGGCCGGGTCGGCCGGGTCGAGCGGGGTGTCCGACGGGATCCCGTGCTCCTCCGGGGCGTCCGCCCGCTGGAGGTCGATCCGGCCGAACAGGAAGTCCTCGAACTCGCTGTTCAGTCGGTGGAGGTGGGCGCCGGCCCGGTAGACCTGGGCGTCGCGTTCGGCGAGCGCGCCGGGGGTTCCGACCTGGACCCGCTTGGCGGCGTCCTCCAGGATGTACTCGGCCTCGGCGAGCTTCTCCTCCAACCGGTGGTAGACGGTGTCGAGGTGCTGCTGCTCACCGGCGATCTCGCGCGCGCGGACGGTCTCGTGGTCGGTGGCGGGGGTGGTGGGCGTGTTGCTCTGCATGGCCTCGGTGGTTGCGGCGGAATCCCGCTCCGGAAAACGAGCGGACGGATGATCCTACGCCGCCACCCCCGGGCCGCGCTGCTCCGGAACGTACAAAAATCGAAGGGCCGCCCTCCGCGGAGCGGAGGGCGGCCCTTCGAGGCAACATGGGGTGGTGGAGATGCCGGGAATCGAACCCGGGTCCAGTGGAGTTAATTCAGGGCTTCTCCGAGCGCAGTCCGCTGTGCTTTTCTCGGCCCTGGCAGTCACACGGACAAGCCGCCAACAGGCCCAGCTGCTGTTTGATTTCCCATCCACCCTCGCAGCCCGGGCGGACGGTTGAGTTCCCTAGATTATGCCAGGGTCCGGGTCGGGAACTCCCCGGTCTGACACCCAAGCGCTATCGGTGCTTATTAGGCAGCGAGAGCGAACTGCTGGGAATCGCGCTTAGTGTTGGCGATTATTTTTTTGCGACACGTGGTTTACGAGATCATTGCCGCGTTCCTCGGCTCGCTTCACCTGTTTCAACATCCCCTGTCGAAACCGATCATCCCCATGTTTTGTTGAGAAACAGCTCGGACGGTCATCGTCCGTGTTGCTGGCGCCATAGTACGCGAGGCGACGGGTGAGGGTCCAGCGGATTAACCCTGGCGTCGGCGGGCCGCCGCCACCGCGCGGGCCGTCTCGCGGGTGTCCTGCTTCTCGCGGAGCGTCTGACGCTTGTCGTAGAGCTTCTTGCCGACCGCGAGCGCCAGTTCGAGCTTCACCCGGCCGTCCTTGAAGTACAGCGAGAGCGGGACCAGGGTGTGACCCGCGTCGCGGACCTTGGTCTCGATCTTCTGGATCTCCATCCTGTGCAGCAGCAGCTTGCGCTTGCGCCGGGCCGCGTGGTTGGTCCACGTCCCCTGCATGTACTCGGGGATGAAGACGTTGTCGATCCACGCCTCGTGGTTCTGGATGTACGCGTAGCCGTCGACCAGGTTGGCCCGCCCCTCGCGCAGCGACTTGACCTCGGTGCCGGTGAGCACCAGGCCGCACTCGTAGGTGTCGAGGATCGTGTACTCGTGTCGCGCCTTCTTGTTCTGCGCGATCAGCTTCTGTCCGGTTTCCTTTGCCATAACCCGGTCATTCTCGCACTTCGGGGCCGGATGGGGCAGCTGCTTTAGGCACGGGTGCCGAGACCCGCGAGGACCCGCAGGGCGAGCTCGTCGGCCTCCTCGCCCGAACCGGCCGGGACGTCGGGGGTCAGGCCGGTACCGTCCGGGGAGCGTCCGGCCGGGGTGTAGTAGCGGCCGACGGTCAGCTCCAGCACGGCGCCGTCGGCGAGCCGGCTGGGCTGCTGGACGGTGCCCTTGCCGAAGGTCCGCGAGCCCACCACCACGGCGCGGCTGCGGTCCTGGAGGGCCCCGGCGAGCAGTTCGGCGGCGCTCATCGTGCCGCCGTCCACCAGCAGCACCAGCGGGGTGCGCTGGTCGCCGCCCGGCGGGGCGGTCAACTCCCTGGTCTCGCCGCGCTCCTGGTACGAGCCGACCGTTCCGCCGTCCAGGAAGATCCCGGCGGTGCCGGCCGCCTCGTCGACCAACCCGCCGGAGTTGCCGCGCAGATCGAGCACCACGCCGGTGTGCGGGGCGCGCAGCGCGGCGCGCACCTGGTCGGCCACGCCGCTGGTGAAGGCGCGCACGGTCACCCGCAGCACGCCCTTGCCCAGCTGCTCCGCGGTGACCTGCCGACTGTCCAGAAGCACGCGCCGCAGCCGCAGTTCGCGCTCCTCCGCCCCGCCGCGCCGGACCGCCAGGATGACCTCGGAGCCGGCCCGGCGCTCCTCGCCCCGGCCGCGCAGCCGCGCGACCACCTCGGTGACCGGCAGGTGGTCGGCCTGGTCCTGGCCGATCCGCACGAGCCGGTCGCCGGGGGCGATCCCGGCCGCGGCGGCCGGGCCGCCGGGGGCGACCTGGGAGACCTCGGTGACGCCGTCCTGGCCGCGGCCGACCGAGAGGCCGACGCCCGGGTAGCGGCCGTCCAGGCCCTGGCTGAACTCCGCGTACTCCTGGGCGCTGTAGTACGCGCCCCAGCGGTCGCCCCCGGCCGCCAGCAGGTGCTCGGCCTGCTGCTCCGACAGGGCGGCGCCGGCCGGGTCCGCCGGGAGTCCGCCGGTGGCCCGGGCGGTGTCGGCGGAGGACCGGTGCGGCGGGTCGCCCGGGTCGCCCCAGGCGCCGGTGGCCGCGCCGGCCATCAGCACGGCGCCGAACACCAGGCTGAGCACGGTCACCTGGCGGGCCCTGCGCGGAGTTTGCAGCATGGCACCGGAGTGTAGACACCGCCGCGCGCGGGACGAACCGCGACGGTGGACCGCGGAACGCCGACGGCCCCGTACGGCGCAGTGCCGTACGGGGCCGTCGGGCCTGCGGGAATCAGACCTTGAGGTACTTGCGCAGGGTGAAGAAGGCCGCGACGCCGGCCATGCCCATACCCACCACGATCAGCAGCGGTATCACCGCGAGCACCGAGCCGAGCCCGATGAAGTGGATGAACTGCACCCGGTCGGCCAGCCAGTTCTGGACGAAGAAGTGCCCGCCGACCAGCAGTCCGGAGGCCATCGCCGCGCCCAGCAGCGCCGAGAAGGCCGCCTCGGCGATGAAGGGCATCTGGACGTAGAAGTTCGAGGCACCGACCAGGCGCATGATCCCGGTTTCGCGCCGCCGGCTGTACGCCGACACCCGGACGGTGTTGACGATCAGCAGCAGGGCGACGAACAGCATCAGCACCATGATCACGAAGGCCGCCGTCTGGAGGCCGTTGAGCAGGCCGAACAGGTTCTCCAGGATCTTCCGCTGGTCCTCGACCGACTTGACGCCGGGCTTGCCGGCGAAGGCGCTCTGGATCACGTCGTACTTGGTCGGGTCGTTGAGCTTGACCCGCCAGGACTGCGGCATGGCGTCCGGGCCCAGGACGGAGATGAGCGGGTTGTCCGGGTTCATCTCCTTCCAGTGCTTGTACGCCTCGGGCGAGCTCTCGTAGGTGGACGACTGGACCACCGAGGTCATCTTGTCCAGCTGGTCCTTGATGTCCTGGACCTGCTGGTCGGTGGCCGCGCCCTTGTCGCACTGGGGCGAGTTGCGGGCGTCCGCCTTCGTGCAGAAGTAGATGCTCACCTCGACCTTGTCGTACCAGTACCCCTTCATGGAGTTCACCTGGTCGCGGACCAGGAGCGAGGAACCGGCGAGGGCGAGGGAGAGCGCGACGCTGACCACGACCGCGATGGTCATGGTCAGGTTGCGTCGGAGACCCACACCGATCTCCGACAGGACGAACTGGGCACGCATGCGGGAAACACTCCAGGGTCGGTACTGCTCTGGTCTGGCGGGTCGGGCCGGCGGCCCCACGGGTCAGCGCTGGTCGGTCAGTGCTGGTATCCGTAGACGCCGCGGGCCTGGTCGCGGACGAGCAGCCCCTTGTCGAGTTCGATGACGCGCTTGCGCATCTGGTCGACGATGGCCTGGTCGTGGGTGGCCATCAGCACCGTGGTTCCGGTGCGGTTGATGCGGTCGAGCAGCTTCATGATGCCGACCGAGTTCTGCGGGTCGAGGTTGCCGGTGGGCTCGTCCGCGATGAGCAGCATCGGACGGTTCACGAAGGCGCGGGCGATGGCCACGCGCTGCTGCTCACCACCGGACAGCTCGCCCGGCATGCGGTCCTCCTTGCCGCCGAGGCCGACCAGCTCCAGCACCTCGGGCACCACCTTGTTGATGGCGCTCTTGGGCTTGCCGATCACCTCCAGGGCGAAGGCGACGTTCTGCGCGACCGTCTTGTTCGGCAGCAGGCGGAAGTCCTGGAAGACGGTGCCCAGCTGGCGGCGCATGTGCGGCACCTTCCAGTTGGACAGCTTGCCGAGGTCCTTGCCCAGTACGTGCACCGCGCCCGTGCTGGGACGCTCCTCGCGCAGGCACAGGCGCAGGAAGGTGGACTTTCCCGAGCCGGACGAGCCGACCAGGAAGACGAACTCACCCTTCTCGATCTCCAGCGAGACGTTGTCCAGGGCGGGACGATTCTGCTTGGGATAGGTCTTGGAGACGTTGTCGAATCTGATCACGGCTGCATCACGGAGGCCATCCTAGGCGGCGCCAGTCCTCGGTCGGTCCGCCCCGGAGGCCCGGTCCATGGGCGGGCGAAAGGAGCGCGGTGGGCTGCTCCCGGTCTGGGACCATACGCGAATCGGCGACCGGCCCGCAGGGACCGCCCGTGACAACAGCCGGACTCTGCGGGAGAATGTCCGCTTATGCCCCGAATATTGCGAGGCATCTCACAGCCCGGAAGCCGGAACTGCCGGAACCTGGCAGAGTGGAGGGGAGCGACCGTGTCACGGCCGCTCCCCCGTACAGGGCAGTGCATGGAACCAAAGCCCCGTCCGGTGCGTTGGCTGTAGCAGCGAGGAGGAGATCGCATGACCTGCGACCATCTGGTGTGCGCCAACTGCAACGGCCGCGTCAGCGACGGGCGTTGCCCGGTGTGCCGGGCCAACCGGGCCCGGCTTCAGGAGCAGCAGAGCCCGTTCGCCGCGCTCTCCCCCGCGATGCTGCTGGCCCTGCTGGCCGGACTGCTCGCGGTGGCGCTGATCGCCCGGCAGGCACTGGCCTGACGACCCACGACGCGTACGACGAAGGGCCCCGACCGCTGCGGTCGGGGCCCTTCGTCGATGTCGGCCGTTACTCGGCGCTGGTCTCGCGCTGCTTGCGCCAGCGGATCCCGGCCTCGATGAAGCCGTCGATGTCGCCGTCCAGCACGGCCTGCGGGTTGCCGGCCTCGTACGCGGTCCGGACGTCCTTCACCATCTGGTACGGGTGCAGCACGTAGGAGCGCATCTGGTTGCCCCAGGAGCTGCCGCTGTCCTTGAGCGCGTCCATCGCCGCCTTCTCCTCCTGGCGGCGCCGCTCCAGCAGCTTGGCCTGGAGGACGTTCATCGCGGACGCCTTGTTCTGGATCTGCGAGCGCTCGTTCTGGCAGGAGACCACGATGCCGGTCGGGATGTGCGTGATGCGCACCGCCGAGTCGGTGGTGTTGACGCCCTGGCCGCCGGGACCGGAGGCACGGTAGACGTCCACCCGCAGCTCGCCCTCGTCGATGTCGACGTGGTCGGACTGCTCGACGACCGGGAGGACCTCGACGCCGGCGAAGGAGGTCTGCCGGCGGCCCTGGTTGTCGAACGGCGAGATCCGCACCAGGCGGTGGGTGCCCTGCTCGACCGAGAGGGTGCCGTAGGCGTACGGCGCCTTCACGGTGAAGGTCGCGGACTTGATGCCGGCCTCTTCGGCGTACGAGGTGTCGTACACCTCGGTGGGGTACCCGTGCCGCTCGGCCCAGCGCAGGTACATGCGCATGAGCTGCTCGGCGAAGTCGGCGGCGTCCACGCCACCGGCCTCGGCACGGATGTTGATCAGCGCCTCGCGGGCGTCGTACTCGCCGGACAGGAGGGTGCGGACCTCCAGCTCCTCGACGGCCTTCTGGAGGGCGACGAGCTCGGTCTCGGCCTCGGCGCGGGTGTCCGCGTCGTTCTCGGCCTCGGCGAGCTCGAACAGCACGCCCAGATCGTCGATGCGGCTGCGCAGGCCCTCGACCCGGCGCAGTTCGCCCTGGAGGAAGGAGAGCCGGCTGGTCACCTTCTGCGCGTTCGCGACGTCGTCCCACAGGGTGGGGGCGGCTGCCTCCTCCTCCAGGACCGCGATGTCGGCCCGGATCTTGTCCAGGTCGAGGACGGCCTCGATCGACCCCATGGTCGTATCGAGGTTCTTGAGCTCTTCGGAAGGATCGACGGCTGCCACGCCCCCAGGGTAATGGTTCCGGGAGTGGTCATGACGACACCCCCGGCTCCCCGGGGGTCACGGCCGCCGTCACGGTCGCTGTCACGGCCGCGCGGGCGGCTCCGGCTACGGGGCCCGCGGGCCGGTGCCCGACACCGCCGGACGGGCCGGGTGACCGCCGTCCGGGACGGTGGCCGCGAACGCCGTCCAGGCCGCGGCGGCGCCCGCCAGCAGCAGGACGGTGGCGATCAGGACGGCCAGCAGCCGGCGGCGGCGCAGCAGGGCCTGGCGGTCCCGGCGGTGGCCCGGGGCGGCGCGCTGGGCGCGGGACTCCAGCGCGTACGCGGCCAGCTCGTCGGCGGACGGACGGCGCAGGCTGGTGTGGGTGTCCCGGGTGGAGTCCGGGGCGGCGCCCGGCACCAGCGGGACGGCCGGGCCGCGGCGGCGCTTGTGGATGCCGGGGCCGGCGTCGATCTCGGCGTAGACGGCCTCGCCGGGGGTCAGCTGCTCCTCGACCGGGGCCCGGCCCTGGCCGGGCACGGCGAGCACCGGCAGGCCGGCCAGCGAGGGCAGCTGCTCGCGCAGCCGGGAGGCCAGCTCGGCGGCGCGCAGCCGGGAGGCGGGGGCCTTGGCCAGGCACTCGGAGATGATCCGCCACAGCCCGTCCGGCAGGCCGGGGATCGGCGGCACCTGCTCGGTGACGTGCCGGCGCAGCACCGCGCCGGTGTGGCCGCCGCCGAAGGGCGTGAAGCCGGCCAGCAGCTCGTACAGCACGGTGGCGAGGGCGTAGATGTCGACGGCGGCGCGCGGCTCCAGGCCCTCGATGATCTCGGGGGCGAGGTAGTCGGGGGTGCCGATGATCCGGGTGGCCCGGGTCCGGCGCGGGGCGTCGACCAGGCGGGCCACGCCGAAGTCGGTGAGCTTGGCGCGCGGGGCGCCGCCCGGGCCGGGGGCGGCGGCGAGGTCGAGCAGGACGTTCTCGGGCTTGACGTCGCGGTGGACGATGCCGGCCGCGTGCGCGGCGGCCAGGCCGTCGGCGACGTCGGCGATGATCGAGGCGGCGGTCTGCGGCGGCAGCGCGCCGTCCCGCTCCAGCCGGGAGCGCAGGTCGGTGCCCTGGACCAGCTCCATCACCAGGGCGAGGTCGCTGCCGTCCACCACCATGTCGCGCACGCCGACCACCCGGGGGTGGTCGAGGCTGGTCAGCGCGGTGCGCTCCTGGACGAAGCGGCCGACCAGCACCTGGTCGGCGGCGAGGTCCTCGCGCAGCAGCTTGACCGCCACCGGGCCGTCGGGCCCCTCACCGAGCCAGACCGTGCCGGCCGAACCCCGGCCGATCACCTGGTGGACGGTGTACCGGCTGCCGATCTTGCGTGCCAATGCTGCTCCGTGGGCGGCGCGGGAGCGCTCCGGGGGTCCGGCGCGCTCGGTGGGGCGGGACAACAGCGACCAACCTACGCGCCCGGAGGCCCTGCGCGGGCCGCCCGAGGGGCCCGGAGCGGGAGTCCCGGCCGAGAAATCTCGCCAATTGTCGACATAGCGTCAATATTGCCGCCCCGGGCGGGCCGGGGCCCTGATCAGCTCACCGAGGTCGGGAGCGTCCAGCTCTGCGCCGGGGAGCCGTCGCAGCCGGCCAGGTCGGCGCCGCCGCCCGGCGCGGTGCCGTTCGCCGGGTCGCGCAGGCAGCCCTGGGCACCCTGGTTCCACAGTGCGCCGGCCATCCCCACCAGCCAGACGTGGTACGGCGACCCGTTGCAGGGGTTGAGCGAGGCCCGGTTGCCGTCGGTGCCCAGGCATTTGCCGCCCAGCCGGACCGTACCGTCGGTCTCCACGCTCCACTGCTGGGCGGGCGAGCCGTCGCAGTCCAGCAGCGCCACCGGTTCCGGGCCGTCCGGGGTGCCGCCGGGCAGATCTGCCAGGCAGCGGCCGCCGGGGGCGCCGATCGGGCCCACCGGGCGGCCGGGCCGCACGTCGGTGGAGAACGACTCCGTCCGCAGGCCCGCGCCGTCGCGCCAGACCTCGAAGCCGGCCTCCACCGAGATCAGGTACCACTCCGGCTTGACCACCCCGCGGGTCACCGCGTCCCGGACGAAGGCGCGCAGGTCGAGGTCGGTGACCGAGGTGACCGGTACCTGCGCCTGGTAGGCGACCATCGGCCACTGCCGGCCGTTGGCGGCGATGGTGAGCTGCCAACTGGTGTAACCGGTGCCACCGACGACGGCGGTGCTCCCGGAAGGGCTGGCCGAGGCCGGACGGCGGTCCAGCCAGATCATCAGCTCGGCACCGTCCGGCTGGCCGTTCGCGGCCGGAGTGGTCGGGGCCGTATTGAACCAGAGGTCGTACGCCACGTTGAAGTCGCCCCGGGCGGGCAGCGTGGTGGACCAGCTACTGGTCGCCCGCCCCAGCTCGGAGACCCGGACGGGCAGCGCGCTGCCCGGGGTGCAGGTGCCCCAGTGGCAGCCGTCGAAGATCTCCGGGTAGGCGACCGGCCCGGCCGGCGGGCTCGTGGCCGCCTCGGAGGACAGGACGGTGAACCCGGCCCGGCCGTCGGTGCCGAGGCACTCGCGGGCTCCGCCGTAGTTGTTGTTGTCCACTACGTACCGGCCGCCCGCGACCGGCACGGTCTCGTACTGGCCGCAGTGCGACGTCTCGGCCGCCGCGGCCGGACCGGCCGGCAGCAGCAACCCCGCCACCGCCACCACGACGCCCATCAGCGCCGCGCCCGCCCGGCTTCCCCGCATCCCCATCCCCGCTGCCCCCACTCGTCCGGTGTCAGTTCTTCGAGCTGCCCACGAGACCGTTCACCCAGTCGCGCGCCGAGTCGAACCAGCCCACGACGTTGTCCCAGTACTGCGGCAGCGGCGTGAAGTTCCACAGCGCCAGCCCCGCCACGGCGAGCACCAGCAGCACCATCAGACAGCCCTTGAGGCAGCCGAGCCCCGGGATGTACATCCGGTTGCGGCTGCGCGGACGCGGCTCACGGGCCGGCGCGGGCTCGCGGCGGGCCGGTGCCGGCGGCTCCTCGCGGCGCTGCGGCGGGGCCTCCCGGTACTGCGGCGCGGGCGGCTCGGCCCGGCGCGCCACCGGGGCGGGCGCGGGCGGGTAGCCGCCCTGCGACTGCCCGTACCCGGACGGGGCCTGCCGGTAGCCACCGGGCGGCTGCGGACGGCCTCCCTGGCCGCCCTGGCCGCCCTGAGTCCGCTGGCCCCCCTGACCGCCCTGACTGCCCTGGCCGCCCCGGCCCGCCTGGTAGGGCGGCGGGGCCACCGGTGGACGCTGGGCGTAGCCGGGCGGGGGCGGGGACTGGCGGTAGCCGCCGGGCTGCTGCGGCCCGGCGGGGCCGCCCGGGGCGCCCTGGCCCGGCCGGTGCCCCTGGCCGGCGTGGCCCCCCTGGCCGGCCTGGTAGGGCGGCGGGGCGACCTGCGGCTCCGAGTGGTTCTCGTAGTCCTCCGGACCGAAGTAGCCGACCTGAGTCTGCTGGTTGCGGTCCCGCGCCGCGCGCAACTGGGTCTGCCACGGGTGCGGCGTCTCCTCCTGCGGCGGCGCGACGGGCGGGGGCGGCGGCACCGCGACGGGCGGCATCATCCGGGTACGGTCCGCGGCTCCCTGCGGGGGCGCCGGCGGCGGCTGGGTGCCCATCACCCGGGTCGCCGCGGCCGGGTCGAACGCCCCGCCCGGGGTCGGCGGCAGCACCTGGGTGCGGTCCTCGGTGCCCGGGGCCACGGCGCCCGGCATCGTCGCCATCGGCGACATCGGCGACATCGTGGTGGGGACCGCGGTCGGCTGCGGGTCCGGCAGCAGCAGGGCACCGACCGCCAGCGCCTCGTCCACCGCCGGCGGGGAGGCGTGCACCCCGACGCCGGCCGCGACCACCCGCAGCGCGTGGGCCAGCGACGTGGCGCCGGGCCGCTGGGCCGGGTCCTTGCGCAGGCAGCGCTCGATCACCGTCCAGAGCGGCTCGGGCATGGTGCTGGGCCGCTGCGGCTCGTGGGCCAGATGGGCCTGGAGCACGGCGAGCGCGCTGTCCCCCTGGAACGGCTGCCGCCCGGTGACCAGCTCGTACAGCATGATCCCGGCGCCGTACACGTCCACCGCGGAGGTCTGCGGACGGCCCTCGGCGGACTCCGGCGCGACATAGGCGGGGGTGCCGACGAACTCGTGGGTGCGGGTGACGCCCGGGGAGTCGGCGAGCCGGGCGATGCCGAAGTCGGTCAGCAGCGGATGCATCCGCTCGGCGCCGTCCACCACGGTGGAGGCGAGCATCACGTTGGCCGGCTTGAGGTCGCGGTGGACGATCCCGTCCGCGTGGCTGGCCGCCAGCGCGTCCGCGACCTGGGCCATCAGCAGGGCGCCGGCGATCGGGCTGAACGGGCCGTTGGCGCGCAGGTAGCGGGCCAGGTCGGGGCCCTCCACCAGGTCCATCACCAGGGCCAGCAGCTCGCCCTCGACGACCAGGTCCCGGACCCGGACGATGTTGGGGTGGGTCAGCCGCAGCAGCAGCGAGCGCTCGCGCAGGAAGCGCATCACCACGTCGGGGTCGGCGGCCAGCTCCTCGCGCAGCACCTTGATCGCCACCCGCTGCCCGGGCGCGCAGCCCGGCACCTGTGCGTCCTCGCGCACCACGCCGCGCCAGACGGTCCCGGTCGCACCCCGTCCGAGGGTCTCCTCCAGCAGATATTTGCTGCCGACTGGCCGCACCTGTCGCACTCCTCGCCGTGCCGCCCGCGCGGGGCGCTCCTCCGCCGGTGCGGTGAGCCTGCCGGGCCCGTGTCTGCGGCCACTCTAACGGTGCCGGTTCGGGTTTTCGGGGTGACCGGCAGGCCATCCGTACGGTCTGGGGAAGGGTTGGGGGACATCCCCTAGGGAAGGTCCCGGGCACCCCGCGAGGAGGCGATCGGCCCTGACTCCCCGTCGCCCCGCCACCGTGTCGATCGCAAGATCGTCAAATCCGGTACCGTGCGCGGACCGTCCTCGACGGATGGCAGGATGGACACTCGCCACTCGTGTGGCCCAACGGTGCCCACGGCACCGGGCAGCGGTACCAGGTTCACATCAGCAGAAGGGACCCGCGGGCGAGATGCAGATCCGGCTGACCGTCCTCCGACCGCGCAGCGGCCCGGCCGCCGCCGGCTCCGCCATCCCCTACGTGGACGTGCTGGTCACCGCGCCCGTCGGCACCGCACTCGGCGCCATCGCGGGTGCGCTCGCCGGCGCCGTGGGCGTGCGCGGGCCGCGGGCCGCCACCCACGTGCACCTGTACGCCGGGGCGCACCGGGTCGACGAGCACACCCTGCTCGGCCACCCCCCGCTGCTCGACGGCGCCGTCCTCAGCCTGAACGAGCCCGACCCGACCGCCGACGACCCCGACGACGCCCCCGCCGCCGCCGAACTGCGCGTGGTCGGCGGCCCCGACGCCGGCGGCGTGCACCGGCTGCACGGCCGGGAGATCCGGGTCGGCCGCTCCGCCGAGGCCGACGTCCCGCTCGACGACCCGGACGTCTCCCGGCTCCACCTCTCCCTGCACCTCGCCGAGGACGGCCGGGTCACCGCGCGCGACCTCGGCTCCACCAACGGCACCACGCTGGACGGCCGGCTCGTCCCGCCCGGCCCGCCGGAGGCCGCCGTCCCGCTGGAACCCGGCACCGTGCTGCGGATCGGCGAGTCCACCCTCCAGGTGACCGCCCCCGACCCGGCCGAGGCCGCCGGCGCCACCCGCGCCGCCCTGCCGGACGGCAACGGCCACCTCCAGCTCGCCGCCCCCGGCCCGGCCCGGCCCGCGCCGCCCGTGGTCGAGCCGCCCACCGCCCCCGAACCGGCCCCCGGCCGCGGCCGCGGCCTGTTCTCCCTGCTGCCCGGCCGCACCGCCGAACCGCCCGGTCAGGAGAGCGCCGAGCGCCACCACGCCGCGGTGCGGCTGCGCCAGACCGCCGCCCAGCGCGAACGCTGGCCCGACCTCGCCACCCTGCTGCTCAACGCCGTCGGCCCCGGCCCCCGCCTCTGGGAACGCGGCCCCGGCCACCCCGACGCGCTCACCCTGCGCCTCGGCACCGCCGACCGCCCCGGCGGCCCCGGCACCACACCCGGCACCACGCTGCCCGCCGTCCCGGTCACCCTCGACCTCCAGACCGCCGGCAGCCTCGGCCTCAGCGGCCCGCGCGAGCGCCTGGACGCGCTCACCCGCGCCGTCGTCGCCCAGCTCGCCGCACTGCACCCGCCGACCGGGCTGAGCCTGGTCGTGGTCGACGCCGACCAGGCCCGCACCGCCGAGGAGCGCGCCGACACCTGGGCCTGGGCCCTGTGGCTGCCCCACCTGCGCCCGGTCGACGGCCAGGACTGCCGACTGCTGATCGGCCTCGACGACGAACAGGCCACCGCCCGGCTGACCGAGCTCACCGCCCGGCTCAGCGGCCCCAGCGGCCTCGGCGGCCACCCCGCGACCGTGGTCGTGGTGGACGGCCGGCCGGCCACCGAAGCCGCCCGCCAGGCACTCGACCTGCTGCTGCGCCAGGGCCCGGCGGTCGGCATCTTCCCGATCTGCCTCGCCGAGCAGCCCGAACTGCTCCCCCGGGGCCTCGGCGCCACCGCCCTGATCACCGGCGAGGTCGGCACCCAGCTCTCGCTGAACCGCCCGGTCGCCCGCGGCCGGGAAGCCCTCCACGAGGTCTCGCTGGACGCCGTCTCGGACGCCTGGGCCGAACGGCTGGCCCGCGTCCTCGCCCCCCTGCGCGAGGCCGTCCCGGCCGCCCGCGGCCCGCTGCCCGACGTCCTGCGGCTGCTCGACCTGCTCCAGCTCGACACCGTCACCCCGGCCAAGCTGTCCGCCCGCTGGGAGGCGCACGCCGGAGGCATCGGCGCCGCCACCGCCCTGCTCGGCACCACCCGCGACGAACTCTGCACCCTCGACCTGGCCGACCCCGAACTCACCCTCCCCTCCCCCGACCCGGGCGGCCCGCACCTGCTGATCGGCGGCGCCCGCGGCTCCGGCAAGACCGAACTGCTGCGCACCCTGGTCGCCTCGCTCGCCGTCTCCGAACGGCCCGAGCGGCTGACCGTCACGATCATCGAGGGCCGGGCCACCCCGGACGGCCAGGACGGCCTCGACGGCTGCACCGACCTGCCGCACGTCACCGGCCGGGTGAACGCCGCCGCCGACCCGCGCGCCGCACTGCTCGCCGCCGAGGCGCTGGAGGACGAACTCGCCCTGCGGGAGCGGCTGTTCGACGGGCTGGACTTCGCCTCCTGGCACGCCGCACGGATCCTCGACGAGCAGGGCCTGGACGGGCGGGGCCTGGACGGGCGGGAGGCGCACGCGGAACACCCCAGGGTCCCGGTGCCCGCCGCCGTCGGCGGCGGCGCCGCCACCACGCCCCGGATCATCCCGCCGCGCAGCGCGGAGGGCCCCCGCCCGACCGGACCCGCCGCCGCGCCCGCCCGTCTCGTCGTCGTCGTCGACGACTACGACGCGCTGCTCTCCCCCACCTCCGCCGCCGGCCGCCCGCTCACCCGCGCGCTGGCCGCCGTCGCCCGCCGCGGCGGACCGCTCGGCGTGCACCTCGCCGTCGCCACCGGCCGCCCGGAGGAGAGCGCCGGCACCGAGGTGGACGAGGCCGCGCTGCTCCGGATCGCCCTGCGCACCGACGACCCGGCCGACTCCGACCTGCTGATCCACCTCGGCGACGCGGCGGCCCTGCCCGAGGACACCCCCGGCCGCGGCTACCTCCGCCTCCCGGACGGCGGCGTCACCGCCTTCCAGACCGCCCGGATCAGCGGCCGCATCCCGCGCACCGCCACCCTGCGGCCCACCGTCGTCGCCATAGACCCGCTCCAGCTCGGCGCCCCGCCGGCCCGCCGCCCGGTCCGCGAGCTCGGCAACGGCCCCACCGACCTCGCCCTCCTCGCCAGCGCCCTCCAACGCGCCGCCGCCCGCTGACGGCCCTGCCTCCCCCCTGCGCAGGGGGGAGCTGAAACCGCCACGCTCGCCAACACAGAACGCCCACCCACAAGGCCCGGGCGGAGCAGCGGCAACAGGTCCGGTGACCGATCAATGAAGTTGGGCGGGCCCGCGTCCTCTGACGCGGGCCCGCCCAAAGAAAAATGAGAAAGAGAAGGAAGCGCCCCGCCCTCCCGCCCCTTCCAGAAAGCGCAAGAGCAACGGCGGGCCTGGCCAAGCTAGGCCAGGCCCGCCAAAACCACCATCAAACAGCACTCATGCCGCCTCACCATCCGTTGCCGCTTCGGCCTTGCCGAAGCGGCAACGGCGTTTACATCACCACTTCTGCATAGGAAGTCGACCTGGCCG
>NZ_JBHVRT010000049.1:0-76073 GCF_042885555.1 Kitasatospora sp. NPDC058048
CCTCAACCAACTGGTGCCCCCCCCCGGCCCCCCCGGCCCGGCCCGCGGGGTGTGGGCCCCGCGTTGGGGCGGGGGCCCCCCCCCCGGGGCCCCCCCGGGGGCCCGGGGCCCGCCGGCCGGGGGCCCGCCGGGGCGATGACGACGACGACCTGCCCGGTGGCGGGGTCGCGGCCACCGGCACGCTCGGCGGCAGCCGGCTCGACGGCGGCTCCTTCGGCCGCGGTGCCGGGGCCTCCTTCGGCGCGGGCGCGCTCGGCGCCGACGCCCCGCTGCCCGGGGTGGATCCGCGTGCCTTCGGGCGCGGCGCGGTGCTGGGGCCGCTCATGGGCCGGCGCGCGGCCCGTCCCGAGCCCACCGCCGCCCCGGCCCGTCCGCAGCCCTCCGCGGCCGCCGTGCGCCCTCCCGCGCGCGGACGCCGCCTGGTGTTCGCGGCCGCGGGCGCCTTCTCCGTCGCCGCGGTGACGCTCGGCGGCGTCGGCGGGCTCAGCACCCAGGGCGAGGAGCGCCACGGCACCACCGTCAGCCCGCCCGGTGCCGGCACCGGCCGGGGCGGCGGACTCGTCCCGATGAACGCGCAGGTCCCGGTGGACTTCCCGGGCCGCCCGGTCGCCGCGACCCGCGAGGCGACCCCGCCGGGCTACCCGGAGCGCTACCCCGGGGGCCCCGCCGCACTGCGCCAGCAGACTCGCTAGAGCGGCCCTCGACGGACACCGGTGCTCCGGTCCGGACGGCCTCGGCCACCGGCAGGTCTTTACCACGGCTTCATCCCAGCGTGGACCAGGGACTCGCCGGTGGCCATTACCCTGTAGGAACCGTCGTCCGACGAGCTAGGGAGCAAAGGTGTTCAGCGACGTGGGTGGGCTGGAGCTCCTGACGCTTGTCGTGATGGCGATCATCATCTTCGGCCCGGACAAACTGCCGAAGTTGATCCAGGACACGATGGGCTTCATCCGGAAGATCCGTTCCTTCGCCGACAACGCGAAGGAGGACATCCGCAGCGAGCTGGGCCCCGACTTCCAGGACTTCGAGTTCGAGGACCTGAACCCCAAGACCTTCGTCCGCAAGCAGCTCATGGGCGGCCAGGAGGACCCGCTGGGCCTCAAGGAGATGAAGGACTCGCTGGACATCCGCTCGGTCCTGGACGACAAGCCGGCGGCGCCGGTCAACGGCCGCAGCGGCAGCGTCAGCTTCGAGAAGTCCGCGCCGGCCGCCGCCTCCACCGGCGCCCCGCTGGCGCCCGGCGAGCGCCCCCCGTTCGACCCCGACGCCACCTGATCACGCCGCGTACGCCGGTCGATCCGCACCGCGTACGGCGCGTCCGGCTCCGCGCCACCGCCCCGCCCGGCCACCGGCTGAGCGGGGCGGTGGCGTGTGCGCCGCTATTGTGCTGATTGTTCCCGCTGAGCCGTCCGTCACAACGCGCCCCGTCGCGTACCAGGAACGGCCCCGGGGAGCGCCGCGGTGCGCCACCATGGGAGCGCGCCACGGCAGGCAAACGTGTGTTTGAGGAGGCCCGGGGATGGACGCGACGAGTCAGGCGGGAGGGGCGACGGTCACGGCCGGCGGCCCGGTGGTCGGCGGACAGGCCGGCCCGGTGGACCCGCTGGTGCCCTACCTGTCCGCAGACTTCCCCTGGTACGGGCTCGACGAGGGCTGGACCGGCCGTCGCTTCCTGGTGCAGGCCGGCGCCGGCCCCCGCACCGCGGGCAGTGTCGACTACGGCTCGCTCGGCCACGGCGAGGAGCCGGCCCAGCGGTACGAGCCGCGCGACGTGCGGAAGTTCGCCGTCGTGGTCACGGTGGCCCGCCGGGACAGCCGCCGCAGTGCCGACAACACCGGCACCCTGGAAGCGACCTCCGCCTCCTCCGCGGCCTGGCTGGCCGGTTCCGGCCTGCTCGCCGGGACCTGGCCCGGGCAGCTGGACCGGGCGCTGCGCCAGGACTGGCTGGACCAGCAGAGCAGCCTCGCCTGGGACCTCGCCGACGACCTGGCGGGCCCCGGCTGGTCCACCCTCAGCCTGCCCGTCAACGGGCTGCCGCAGCCCTTCCGCTACCGCGAGTCCGAGTACGGCTGGGTGCTGGCCGGCGAGGCCCCCGGCGTCCTGCTCGGCGCCTACGGCCGCGGCGTCAGCGCCTACGGCATCGGCTTCGCCACCGTTGCGGAGCTGGCCGCCTACACCCGGCCGTAGCGCCCCGGGGCGCGCGACGGTACGACGGAGGGCCGGGTGGTCCGGCCACCCGGCCCTCCGTCGGTCACGGTCTCAGAACTTGTTCCTGGGCGTCAGGCCCAGCGACATGCCGGACAGCCCGCGCTGGCGGCCGCCGAGCTTGCCGGCCACGGCGCGCAGGGCGGCGCCGGCCGGGGAGTCGGGCGCGGCGAGCACGACCGGGCGGCCGTCGTCGCCGCCCTCGCGCAGCCGCACGTCGATCGGGATCGAGCCGAGCACCGGGACGGTCGCGCCGACGGTGCGGGTGAGCGCGTCCGCGACGGTCTGGCCGCCGCCGGTCCCGAAGACGTCGATCATCTCGTCGCAGTGCGGGCACGGCATGCCGGACATGTTCTCGATCACGCCGACGATCTTCTGGTGGGTCTGCACCGCGATGGTGCCGGCCCGCTCGGCCACCTCGGCGGCGGCCATCTGCGGGGTGGTGACGATCAGGATCTCCGCGTTGGGGACCAGCTGGGCCACCGAGATCGCGATGTCGCCGGTGCCGGGCGGCAGGTCCAGCAGCAGCACGTCCAGGTCGCCCCAGTACACGTCGGCGAGGAACTGCTGGAGCGCGCGGTGCAGCATCGGGCCGCGCCAGACCACCGGGGCGTTGCCCGGGGTGAACATGCCGATCGAGATGACCTTCACGCCGTTCGCCTGCGGCGGCATGATCATGTCCTGGACCTGGGTCGGCCGGCCCTCGACGCCCAGCATGCGCGGCACGCTGTGGCCGTAGATGTCGGCGTCCACCACGGCGACCTTCAGACCGTCGGCGGCCATCGCGGCCGCCAGGTTGACGGTCACCGAGGACTTGCCGACGCCGCCCTTGCCGGAGGCGACGGCGTAGACCCTGGTCAGCGTGCCCGGCTTGGCGAACGGGATCTCCCGCTCGGGGGCGCCGCCGCGCAGCAGCTGGGACAGCTCCTTGCGCTGCTCGTCGCTCATCACGTCGAGCTCGACCTCGACGCCGGTCACGCCGGGGACCTTCCCGACCGCCTCGCGCACCCGGGTGACGATGGTGTCGCGCATCGGGCAGCCGGAGACCGTCAGGTAGACCGCGACGCGCACCGCGCCGCCCTCGGCGATCCCGACCGATTTCACCATGCCGATCTCGGTGATCGGGCGGTTGATCTCCGGGTCGTTGACGGTCGCCAGCGCCTGGCGTACGGACTCCTCCGTGACGCCGGCCGCGACCTCTGTCTCGTTGGCCATGCCTTGATGGTACGGCGCCGACGGATTCCCTTGACTCGCCGGTAGCGTGCCGAGGGTCACAGGGCGTCGGAGGACTCCCGGCGCTCGTCGATCTCCTTGAGCAGGGACTGGAGTTCGGACCGGATGAAGTCCCGGGTGGCCACCTCGCCGAGCCCGTGCCGCAGGGCCGCGACCTCGCGGGTCAGGTACTCGGTGTCGGCGATGTTGCGGTCGCTGCGGGCCCGGTCCTGCTCCATGTTGACCCGGTCCCGGTTGTCCTGGCGGTTCTGCGCCAGCAGGATCAGCGGGGCCGCGTACGAGGCCTGCAGGGACAGTGCCAGGGTCAGGAAGATGAACGGGTACTCGTCGAAGCGCACGTTCGCCGGCAGCAGGGTGTTCCACGCTATCCAGACGACGACCACCACCGTCATCCAGACGATGAACCGACCTGTGCCGAGGAAGCGGGCGATCCGCTCGGACAGGACGCCGAAGGCCTCCGGGTCGTAGGAGGGCAGCGAGAGCAGGCCTGGCCGCGCGGTGCGCGGCTGGTCGAGCCGGGTGCGGCCGGTGCCGGTGATCGGCGCGGTGTCCGAGCGCCGGTCCCGGCCGCCCTCGCGGGTGCGCAGCTCGCGCAGCTGACGCAGCTGGCGCAGTTCTCCCTGGAGGCGTCGGCGCGCGGAGTCGTCCGGCCGTCCGCTGCGGTCACCGTCCACCGGTCACCCCTTCGCTCTCGTCGTCGCGGTCCTCGTCGTGGGCGTGCAGCGCGGCGTCGCGCCAGTCGTCCGGCAGCAGGTGGTCCAGCACGTCGTCGACGGTCACCGCGCCGAGCAGGTGGTCCGCTTCGTCCACGACCGGTGCGGCGACCAGGTTGTAGGTCGCCAGGTAGCTGGTGATCAGCGACAGCGGGGTGTCCGGCGGCAGCGGGTCCAGGTCGTCGTCCACCAGCGAGCCGACCAGGACGTACGGGGGTTCGCGCAGCAGCCGCTGGAAGTGCACGGTGCCCAGGTAGCGGCCGGTCGGGGTCTCGTTCGGCGGGCGGCAGACGAAGACCTGCGCGGCCAGCGCGGGCTTGTGGTCGCTGACCCGGACCCGGGCCAGCGCCTCGGCGACCGTCGCGTCCGGCTCCAGCACGACCGGCTCGGTGGTCATCAGACCGCCGGCGGTGTCCTCCTCGTAGGTCAGCAGGCGGCGCACCGGCGCGGCCTCGTCCGGCTCCATCAGCTGGAGCAGCCGCTCGGCCTCGTCGCCGGGCAGCTCGGAGAGCAGGTCGGCGGCGTCGTCCGGGTCCATCGCCTCCAGGACGTCGGCGGCGCGTTCCTCCTGGAGCTTGCCGATGATCTCGACCTGGTCGTCCTCGGGCAGCTCCTCCAGGACGTCGGCCAGCCGCTCGTCGTCGAGGGCGGCGGCGACCTCGGCCCGGCGCTTGGCGGACAGGTGGTGCAGCACGCTGGCGAGGTCGGCGGGGCGCAGCTGCTCGAAGGTGGCGAGCAGGTTGGCCGCGCCCTGGTCCTGTTCGGTCAGCGAGAAGCCGGTGACGTCCTGCCAGTCCAGAGTGAGCCGTTCGCCCTTGCCCTTGCGCAGCCGGCCGGCCCGGCCGAGCTGGACGAAGACCTTGCTGATCTCCCACTCGCGCAGCCGGCTCTGCACCATGCCGACGTCCAGCACGGTGACCTGCTCACCGGTCTTGGACCAGGTGACGGTGCGGTCGAGCAGTTCGGCGAGCACCAGGGTCTCGGACGGGCGCTGCTCGAAGCGGCGCATGTTGATCACACCGGTGGTGAGCACCTGGCCGGACTCCAGGCTGGTCACCCGGGTCATCGGCAGGAAGATCCGGCGCCGGCCGACCACCTCGACCACCAGGCCGAGCACGCGCGGGGGGCGGCCGCCGAGCCGCAGCGACACGACCACGTCCCGGACCCGCCCGACCTGGTCGCCGTTCGGGTCGAAGACCGCGATGGCGGACAGATGGGAGATGAAGACCCGGGTGCCTGGCCCTGCCATGGACTCCCTCGACTCGCTCGACGCCGTACCGGACGCGCCGGGGGCGCGTCCGCGGCCAAGGCTACCCGCGTGTTCCGGGCCCGGCCGGGAGGCACGGTAGCCGTCGGACGAGTCCCGGGCTCAAAGGTTTAGGGGGGCTTTAACGGCGCTTGAACAGCAGCTTGGGCAGGCCGGCCGGGATCGGGCGGCGGGTGGTGGCCGGGGTGGGCAGCGGCTGCGCGGCGTGCGAGCCGTCCGGCATCGCCCCGGGGTGCTCGGTGAGCGGGCCGGTCGGCTCCAGCCGCAGCACCCGGCACTCGCGGGCCCAGCGGGCGGTGATGGCGTCGGTGTCGGGCGCGTTCAGCCGCTTGCCCTTGAGCTCCTCGACGGCGCCCAGCCAGGCCTCGCTGTCCGGGGCCGGTTCGACCACCCGGGCGGTCCAGCCGGTCAGCCGGCCGCCCTTGTCCTTGCTGCGGACGGTGACCACGGCCCCGGCGCCGGGCTCCAGGCCGTGCAGCGGCTGCTCGCCGCCCCCGCCGACCACCACGACGGCGCCGTCGTGCCAGGCGTGCCACAGCGGCCGGGCGTGCTCCTGCCCGTCCGCGCGCACCCAGAGCAGGCCGGACTTCTTCGCGGCCTCCTCCAGCAGGGCCCGGTCGAGGAAGTCGTCGGCGGTCGCGGTGGCGGGCGTACGGTCCATGGCGGACAGCGTACGGCCACCGGGGGCCCTCCGGCGGAGCGGTCCGGAGCCGGTCGGACGTCTCAGCCTCCGGGCGACAGTTCCATTGCGCCGCCACGGGCCTTACCGTATGACCGCCCCACCCCCGCGACCAGCAAGGAGCGCCGTGTCCGCCGCCCGGCCCGCGACCGCCCCCTCCGCCGCCCCGACCGCCCCCGCGACCGCGACTGCCGGCCCGGGGCCGGCGCACCCGCTCCCCACCCTCGACCTGCTGCTGCTCGCGGTCTCGATCGGCGGCATCTCGCTGTCCGGTCCGCTGATCAGCGCCACCGCCGCGCCCGCGCTGGCGATCGCCTTCTGGCGCAACGTCATGTCGGTCGGCGTCCTCGGCCCGTACGCGCTGCTGCGCCACCGCGCCGAACTGCGCGGGATCGGCCGGCGGGCACTGCTGCTCGCGGTGGCCGCGGGAGTGCTGCTCGGCGTGCACTTCGCGCTCTGGATGCCCAGCCTGCGGATGACCTCGGTGGCCTCGGCCACCGCCCTGGTCACCACCACCCCGCTGTGGACCATCCTGCTGATGCGGCTGATGGGCGTCCGGGCGCCGCGAGCGGTCTGGACCGGCACGATCGTCGCCTTCGCCGGCGTGCTGGTGCTGACCGGCGTGGACCTCTCGCTCTCCCCGCGCGCGCTGCTCGGCGACGCCCTCGCGCTCGGCGCGGGCCTGGCCGCGGCCGGGTACATGCTGCTGGGTGCCGAGGTCCGCAGGACCGTCAGCACCACCGCCTACACCCTGGTCTGCTACGCCACCACGGCGGCCGTGCTGCTGGGGATCTGCCTGGTGGCCGGCACGCCGCTGGCCGGATGGCCGGCCGGGGTGTGGTGGCAGATCGTGCTGCTGATGGTCTCCGCCCAGCTGCTCGGCCACTCGCTGAGCAACCGCGTGGTGCGCAACCTCGGGCCGTCGATCACTTCCACCGCGATCCTGCTGGAGACCCCGGGCGCGGCGCTGATCGCCGCCCTCTGGCTGGGCCAGTGGCCCCCGGCGGCCGCCTACCCGGCGGTGGTGCTGATCCTGCTCGGCCTGGTCCTGGTCGCCCGCGGTGGGCGGCGCTGACCGTCGGACCGGAGCCGGCCGCGGCGGTCAGAGCCAGCCGTTGCGGCGGAAGCCCCGGTACATCCCGACGCAGATCAGCGCGATCGCGCCGAGCACCATCGGGTAGCCGTACTCGTGGTGCAGCTCGGGCATGTAATCGAAGTTCATGCCGTACACGCCGGTGATCATGGTGGGCACCGCGAAGATCGCCGCCCAGGCGGTGATCTTGCGCATGTCCTCGTTCTGCGCCACCGAGACCTGCGCCAGGTTCGCCTGCAGCAGCGAGTTCAGCAGCTCGTCGAAGCCGTGCACCTGCTCGGCGACCCGGGCCAGGTGGTCGGCGACGTCCCGGAAGTACTTCTGGATATCCGGGTCGACCAGCCGCTGGAGCGGTTCGGACAGCTGCTGCATCGGGCGCAGCAGCGGCACCACGGCACGCTTGAACTCCAGTACCTCGCGCTTGAGTTGGTAGACCCGGCCGACATCGGCGCTGCGCCCGCCCTTGGCCGAGAAGACGCCGTACTCGATCTCGTCCACGTCGTTCTGGAGCCGCTCGGCGACCAGCAGGTAGTTGTCCACCACGTGGTCGGCGATCGCGTGCAGCACCGCCGCCGGGCCCTTGGAGAGCAGCCCGCTCTCGTCCGCGTCGGCCTCCAGCCGGTGGCGCAGCTCCTGCAGTGAGCCGTGGCCGCCGTGCCGGACGGTGATGACGAAGTCCCGGCCGGCGAAGACCATCAGCTCGCCGGTCTCCACCACCTCGCTGGTGGGCGTGAGCTGGTCGTGCTCCACGTAGCGGATGGTCTTGAAGACGGCGAACAGCACGCTGTCGTAGCGCTCGACCTTGGGGCGCTGGTGCGCGTGCACCGCGTCCTCGACCGCGAGCGGGTGCAGGCCGAAGCGCTGGGCGATCCCCTCGAACTCGGCCTCGGTCGGCTCGTGCAGCCCGATCCAGCTGAACGAGCCCTCGCCCTCGGGGAGTTGGTGGGCGGCCTTGACCCGGTGGGCGGCCTCGCGGGGGCTGCACGTCTCGCCCCTGCGCTTGCCGTGCTGGTAGACCGCGCAGTCCACGACCGCCGAACCGGCGTCCTCGGGCAGGACGTCGTAGACGCCGGACACACCGCGGCGGCGGTTGGTGCGGACGGCGGCGCGCAGGCTGTTGATCATCGACATGGCAGGCTCCCAGAGGCAGGAACCGTCGCGCGGCGGCGCGGAAGGAAAAACGTTCGGCCGCGGTACGACGGCGGAGAACACCGGTGGAACGGGGGATGAAAGTGCTCTCCCGGCCGGTCCGTCCGCCGTGGGGCCTGCGCCCGGGGCTACCGCGGCTGATTCAGCCGGTTGGGCCTGCGGGGCGCGGGGTACGGGGGAGTCGGGGCCGGGTAGAGCTGCCGGTACTGCATGGTCGGCCGGTATCCACCGCAACCACCTCCTTCGCGCCGCCGCCCCGGGACGAAACGATCCCGGTGGCCAGTCGCTCACCCTAACATCTGACCGGGCGTCGAAGCCGTGGGGTTTCCCGGAGGTTTCCGAAGGCTTTACGGGATCCTTGTGCGGCCCCGCCGCGAGCGCCCGCGCACCCGCCCGCACGCGGCCCGCGAACCCCCGGGGGTTACGCTCACCGGCATGGCGCACGACTTCCCGCTCTTCGGCGACCCCCACGGCGGCACCTCCCCGGAGCTCTCCCGGGAGGCGGTGCTGGCCGCCGTCGAGGCCCGGCTGATCTCCACCTTCGGCGAGCCGGGCGGCCGCGCCGCGGTCACCTTCCTCGGTGCCGACCGGATCGAGGTGCTGCGCTTCGGCCCGGACACCGAGGACCTCGTGCGGTACGCCACGCTCGGCATGTCCGCCGCGCCGATGGCCGACCCGACCGCGCCGGTCGCCGACCAGGTGCGCGGCCCGCGCGCCGAACTGGTGCTGACCGTCCGGGGCGGGCGCGACAGCGTGCTGCGCACCCTGGCCACCTTCGCCGCCACCCCGCAGGTCGAGGGCCTGGTGGTGGCCCCGGGCGGCTCGCTGGACCTCGGCTCCCCGCTCTGGGACGGCGCGCCCTTCACCTCGGTGCTCGCCGCCGAACCGGGCGGCCTGGTCGAGGACCTGGAGCTGGCCGATCCGGCCGACCCGGTCCGCTTCCTGCCGCTGCTGCCGATGACGCCCAACGAGGCGGGCTGGAAGCGGGTGCACGGCGCGGCCGCGCTGCAGGAGCGCTGGCTCGACCAGGGCGCCGACCTGCGCGACCCGAACCGCCGCGGCGTCCGGCTGGACTGACCGCCGCGCGATCGGACGGGGTGCGGCGGCGTCGGACCCCGGGGCAAGGGATCACGGGTCCCCTGCCCCAGCGTCCGTCCCCGTGCCCGCCTCCGCCCCAGCGTTCGCGTCCGCTCAGCGCTCGATCGGCTCGGCGCCGGTGGCCTGGGCCAGCAGTGCCCCGTACACCTCGGGGTGGGTGGTGTGTTCGCCGAGCCGGACGGTCTTGCGGGTGCCGTGGTAGTCGCTGGAGCCGGTGACCAGCAGGCCGAGCTCGCCGGCCAGGCCGCGCAGCCGGACCCTGGTGTCCTCGTCGTGGTCGGTGTGGTCGACCTCCAGTCCGGCCAGCCCGGCCGCCGCGAGGTCGGCGATCACCTGGTCGGAGACCGTCCGGCCGCGCTTGACCGCGCCGGGGTGGGCGAACACCGGCACCCCGCCGGCCGCCCGGACCAGCCGGACCGCCGCGACCGGGTCGGTCTCGTGCTTGCGCACGTCCGCCCGCCCGCCGTTGGCCAGCCAGTCGGCGGTGAAGGCGTCCGAGACGGTGGCCACCACGCCCGCCTCGACCAGCGCGCTGGCGATGTGCGGCCGTCCGACCGAGCCGGCCCCGGCGATCCGCCGCACCTGCTCCCAGCTGATGTCCGCGCCGAGCTCCCGGCAGCGCTCCACGATCGCCCGACCGCGCCGGAACCGGTCGGTGCGCACCAGGTCCCGCTCGCGCGCGAACTCCGGCTCCTCGGGGTCGAACAGGTACGCCAGCAGGTGCATGCTGATGCCGTCCACGGCACAGGACAGCTCGGCGCCCGGGACGACGGTCAGCCGGCTGCCCGCGGGCAGCGCGCGCACCGCCCCGGCGGCCTCGGCGTGGCCGGCCACGGTGTCGTGGTCGGTCAGCGCCACCACGTCGAGGTCCGCGGCGACGGCCGCGGCGACCAGCTCGGCCGGGCTGTCGGTGCCGTCGGAGGCGTTGCTGTGGGCGTGCAGGTCGATGCGCACGGGTCGGGCTCCTGGGGGCTCGTGGGTGCCGCCCAGGATAGGCCAGCGGTCAGCCGAGCAGCCGGGGGGAGAGCGCCCCGCAGGGCAGCAGGTCCAGTTCGGCGCCCGCCTCGCGCAGGTCGGTCAGCACCAGCTCGTCGTACATCACCAGCGCGGACTGCTCGGGCCAGGCGACCGCCCAGATCCAGAGTCCGCGGGCCTCGCCGGCGAACACCGCGCGGTCGGCCGGGGCGTCCGGGACGTGGAACATCGGCGTGGGCCGTCCGGCGGCCATCAGCTTGGCGTCGGCGGGCTTGTAGAGGCCGACGGAGTCGCCCGGGTCCGGCCCGGGCAGGCCCGCGTAGCGGGCACCGAGGCCGACGCCCAGCTCCTCGGCGATCAGCACCAGCTCGCCGAAGCCGCCGAGCGGGGCCGGTCCGGAGCAGGCGACGGCGGTGGCCCGGGCTCCCGAAACGTCGTCACCGACGTGGGCGATGCCGGTGTAGAGCCAGCCGACCGGGAGCGGCCAGGGCAGCCAGACCGGGACCTGGGAGCGGGCGACGGCGACGCCGAGGGCCTCCACACTCGGGGGCAGCACGGGCTGCATCGGGTGCACGGCTCCGTGCCGGTCGCACTGCCAGGTGTCTGAGAACAGACCGGGGGCGCGGACCCGACCGGCGCACCTCGGGCAGCTTGGCTCGCCCCTCATAGCCGTCAACGCTCCTCCCTCCGGACCGCCGCGTCAAGGACGATCACCCGTACGGAGGGCTCGGCGGCACCTGTCGGTGGCGGACGCCCGGACCGGCACCGGGTGGGTGCGGCGCGGGCGGTTCCCGTTGGGGGATGTCCCGTCCCGGGCGGCGGCAAACGTTCCGGCTCCGAACCCCGAACGCACTGACGCCCCGTCATCGGCGAATGCGGTGACGGGGCGTCAGTCGGGTATCGGAACGTCCGGATCGGACGCTCCCGGGTCGTCGGCGGCGGGTGTGGGCTCCGGGTCGGAGGCGCCGCGACGGGTCAGACGGTCGGGCACGGGCGGATGAGCAGGCGCTCGCCGGTGCGGGCGGCGGCGTCGACGACCTCGCGCACGGTGGCGGCGTCGGCGATCAGGCGGTCGGCGGCGGAGCCGTTGGTGTCGTCGAGCCGGACGATCTCGAAGCGCATGGTCTTCGTCATGGGCGTCTCCTTTCCTGACCCCGCGGGGCGGGGCGGTCGCGGCTGAGTCGGTATCAGCCCTTTCGGGGTCCTGCGGATCCGGCGGTGAGACCGGACCGGGCGGGTCGTAGTCGCGGGTGCGGCGGTCTGCTGCGGCAAGGGCCCCCCTTGCTTGCCTGGTACGTCCAGTGCCTCGTGAACCACGGTGACGTGGCGGTGCTACCGGGCCGTTGCCCGTCCGTAAAGTCCAGGTTTCGGGAGATTGGCGCCGAGCGGAGGCCGGCGATGATTCCCGGACAGAATCAAAGATTACCGTAACTAACGAATTTTGTCCTGTGTTGAAGCCGGTCGAAGTTGCAGAAGTGGTACAGACCACTTTCGGTGAACCGGGGGAACCGGACCGGTCCGGCGGGCGTCGGCGCCGGCCGCGTCAGCCCCAGAAAGCGGCCAGCGCCTCGGCCGTGGCGGCCGGCCGCTCGGCGTTGGGGGAGTGCCCGGCGTCCGCGACCACCACCCGGCGGGCACCCAGCCGCTCGGCCATCGCGGTCTGCTCCGGGACCGGCCAGGCGTAGTCCCGCACGCCCGACAGCACCAGCAGCGGCAGCCCGGCGGTGGCGGCGGCAAGCTCCGCCACCCGGTCCGGCGCGGCCACCAGATGGCCGCCGGTGACGGACAGCGCCCGCGGCACGTTGGCCAGCCAGCGCCGGTGCAGGAACTCCGCGACGGCCGGCTCCAGGCTCGGCCGGGGCTGCCCGCTCTCCGCCTCCAACTGCCGCATGACCTGCCAGATCTGCTCCAGGTCCATGCCCTGCAGGGCGTCCAGCAGCAGCTCGGTGCGGGCCGCCTCGGCCGGGTCGATCGCGCCCGGGCCGGTGGACACCAGGGTCAGCGACCGCCAGGGCAGCGGGCCCTCGGCGGCCGCGGCGAGCACCGCCTCGCGCACCACCTGGCCGCCGAAGGAGTGCCCCAGCAGGTGCAAGGGGGTGCCGTCGGCGGTCAGCGCCCCGGTCAGCGCCCGTACGTCCGCGCCGAGCGCCCCGACGCCGTACGCCGCCGGGTCGTCCGGGCCGCCGGTCTCGTACTGCCCGCGCTGGTCCACGGCCGTCACCCGGTACCCGGCCGCCGCCAGCGGTTCCAGCAGCGCGATGAAGTCCTCCTTGCTGCCGGTGAACCCCGGCACCAGCAGTGCCGAACCGCGCACCGGCCCGGCCGGCTCCGCCCGCAGCGCCGCGAACTCCCCGCGCCCGGTCACCACCCGCTCGGCCCGCGCACACCGAGGCAGCGTCAGAAACGGCGGCGTGCTCATGGGCTGCTCTCCCTGCTGTCCTGCCGGCGACCCGCCGGTCCGCCGGGGACTCCCCGGCGCCCCGAGCCTAGGGCGTGTCCGAGGCGGAGGCGGGTCGGGCCCCGGGAGCGATCGGCGGGACGGGACCGCGGCGTGGAACGCCCGAGGGGGCGGGCCCGGCCGGGTGGCCTGGCCCGCCCCCTCGGGGGGAGACACGGGGTGTCAGCTCTCCGGGGTGGCCTCCACCGGCGCGGCGACCTTGCGGGCGCGGGTGCGCTTGCGCGGCGCCGGGACCTCGGAGGCGGTCTCGGCGGCCTCGGCGGCCGGGGCCTCCGGGGCGGTCTCGGCGACGGCCTTCGGCTTGCGGGCCCGGGTGGCCTTCTTGGCCGGGGCCGGGGCCGGGGCCTCGGTGGCGTCGGCCGCGGCGGCCGGAGCCGTCTCGGTGGTCTCCGCCTTCGGCTTGCGGGCCCGGGTCGCCTTCTTGGCCGGAGCGGGGGCCTCGACGACCGCGGTGGCCTCGGCGAGGACGGCCTCGGCGGCCGGAGCCGTCTCGGTGGTCTCCGCCTTCGGCTTGCGGGTCCGGGCGCGGGTGGCCTTCTTCGCCGGGGCCGGGGCCTCGGTGACCGTCTCGGCGGCGGCCTCGACGACCGCGGTGGCCTCGGCGAGGACGGCCTCGGCGGCCGGAGCCGTCTCGGTGGTCTCCGCCTTCGGCTTGCGGGTCCGGGCGCGGGTGGCCTTCTTCGCCGGGGCCGGGGCCTCGGTGACCGTCTCGGCGGCGGCCTCGACGACCGCGGCAGCCTCGACGACCGCGGCGGCCTCGGCCACGACGGCCTCGGCGACCGGGGTCGACTCGACCGCCACCGCGGCCTCGGCCGAGGCCGCACTGCCGCGCGAGCGGCGGCGGCGACGGCGCGGAGCGGCCTCGCCCTCGGTGCCCTCGACGGCCGGGGCCGCCACGGCGGCACCGGTCACGACGGCAGCGGCCTCGCCCTCGGCGCCGACCGCCGTGCCCCGGCGGGTGCGGCGGCGCTCGCGGGTGCGGCGCGGCTGCTGCTCCTCGGTCTCGGCCGTGGCGGTGCCGGCGCCCGGACGGCCGGAGCCGCCCTGGCCGCCGCGTCCACCACGGTCACCGCGCTCACTGCGCTCACCGCGGTCATTGCGCTCGCCGCGACCGCCGCGGCCCGAGCGGGCGCCGCGTCCACCGGTCTCGCCGAGGTCCTCGACCTCCTCCGCGTTGAGCCCGGCGCGGGTCCGCTCCGAGCGCGGCAGGACGCCCTTGGTGCCCGGCGCGATCTTCAGCAGCTCGTACAGGTGCGCGGAGGTGGAGTAGGTCTCCTCCGGGTCGTTGAACGGCAGGTCCAGCGCCTTGTTGATCAGCTGCCAGCGCGGGATGTCGTCCCAGTCGACCAGGGTGACGGCGGTGCCGGAGGCGCCGGCCCGGCCGGTGCGGCCGATCCGGTGCAGGTAGGTCTTCTCGTCCTCGGTGCACTGGTAGTTGATGACGTGGGTGACGCCCTCGACGTCGATGCCGCGGGCCGCGACGTCGGTGCAGACCAGCACGTCGACCTTGCCGTTGCGGAAGGCCCGCAGGGCCTGCTCGCGGGCGCCCTGGCCGAGGTCGCCGTGGACCGCGCCGGCCGCGAAGCCGCGCTGGGTCAGCTGGTCGGAGACGTCGGCGGCGGTGCGCTTGGTGCGGCAGAAGATCATCGCCAGCCCGCGGCCGTCGGCCTGCAGGATGCGCGAGACCATCTCGACCTTGTCCAGCGAGTGCGCACGGAAGATGTGCTGCTCGATGTTGGCGACGGTCGCACCGGTGTCGTCCGGGGCGGCGGCCCGGATGTGGGTCGGCTGGCTCATGTACCGGCGGGCGAGGTTGATGACCTGGCCCGGCATGGTGGCCGAGAACAGCAGGGTCTGCCGCTTGGCCGGCAGCATGGTGATGATCTTCTCGACGTCCGGCAGGAAGCCGAGGTCGAGCATCTCGTCGGCCTCGTCCAGGACCAGCGCGCGGACCTTGGACAGGTTGAGCTTCTTCTGCCCGGCCAGGTCCAGAAGGCGGCCCGGGGTGCCGACCACGATGTCGACGCCCTTGGTGAGCGCCTCCACCTGCGGCTCGTACGCCCGGCCGCCGTAGACGGCGAGGACGCGCACGTTGCGCACCTTGCCGGCGGTCTGCAGGTCGTTGGTGACCTGGGTGCACAGCTCGCGGGTCGGGACGACGATCAGCGCCTGCGGGAAGTCGGAGAGCTGGTCCTCGGTGGCCCGGCCGGCGTCCACGTCGGCGCGCACGATGGCCCGCTCGATCAGCGGGAGGCCGAAGCCCAGGGTCTTGCCGGTGCCGGTCTTGGCCTGGCCGATGACGTCGTGGCCGGTCAGCGCGACCGGCAGGGTCATCTCCTGGATGGGGAAGGGGTGGACGATGCCGACGGACTCGAGCGCCTCGGCGGTCTCCGGGAGGATCCCCAGGTCCCGGAACGTCGTCTTGATGGGTTCAGCGGTGGTGGACAGGGTGCTGCCTCTTCCGTTTTCGAAGGGGCCGAGAGCGAGCGGCGGGCGGGCAGCCGCGCGGCTGCCTACGGGCCTGGGCGGCCCTGATACAGCTGCGCGGACGCACAACCGCGCCGGTCCCTGCGGCCGGCCGGTGCGCGCTGCCCTGGTGCGGGGCGCGTCGCCGGCGGCGTCGGGGAGGATTCCCGTGAGGGACCTGCGCGGGACCTCCGCCTCGGGGCGTGGTCTCGGCGGCCCTCGCTCGGCCACTGATGCGGTGCCAAGGCTTGAAGTCCAAGCCATGGTCGGAGCCGATCGGCTCTCCGACCGGGCATCCGCGTACGTGAGTACCCGTGCCTCCGGTGCGGACACGTCCGGCTGGACGGTGCCACTACGGAGGGTTCGCGCGGGGTACCGAGACGGCGGTGACACCATGCGAACACGACGGGCTCCGTACCACCATACAGTCAGGCGACGACTCGAACACGTGACGCGTCTGACATTGCCCCCGGCAACTGCCACCGGAGCGGCCCCTCCGGCCGGTCACTGGGCGTGCCCGGGCACGGGGCGGCGGGGCGGGACTAAAGTTGCGGGTCATGGAGACCCATGGTGAGACGCAGGACGCGGCGGCCGGCTCGATCGGGGACTGGGCCGCGTGCTCGGCCGACCCCGGCTACCGGGCGGCGGTGCTGGACCTGCTCGGCGCGCTCGCGTACGGCGAGCTCAGCGCCTTCGAGCGGCTCGCCGAGGACGCCAAGCTGGCGCCCGACCTCGCCGACAAGGCGGCGCTCGCCCGGATGGCCTCCGCCGAGTTCCAGCACTACCAGCGGCTGCACGACCGGCTCGCCGAGGTCGGCGCCGACCCGCAGGAAGCGATGCGGCCCTTCGTCGAGCCGCTGGAGCTGTTCCACCGGATGACGGCGCCCTCGGACTGGCTGGAGGGCCTGGTCAAGGCCTACGTCGGCGACGCCATCGCGACCGACTTCTACCGCGAGGTGGCCGTCCGGCTGGACGACGACACCCGTGACCTGGTGCTGAGCGTGATGTCCGACACCGGCCACGCCCAGTTCGCCGTGGACAAGGTCCGCCAGGCCATCGAGGCCGACCCGCGGGCCGGCGGCCGGCTCGCCCTGTGGGGCCGGCGGCTGATGGGCGAGGCGCTCAGCCAGGCCCAGCGGGTCGTCGCCGAGCGCGACGCGCTGTCCAACCTACTGGTCGGCGGCGTGCAGGTGCAGGGCTTCGACCTGGTCGAGGTCGGCAAGATGTTCAACCGGATCACCGAGGCGCACACCAAGCGGATGGCCGCCCTCGGCCTGGCGTCCTAGGAGTCCTCGGGTCGCCGGCCTCGTTCCTCACGCCGCCCGGTGCCGCCGCGACGCGCGGTGGGCGCCGGGCCGGTGCGGGTGGTGCCGGTGCGCCGGGGCGCGCCCGGCGGCGAGGTCCGGCCGGGCCAGCAGCGAGGTGAGCACGCCCGCGGCCACCGCCGCGGCCGCGACGGACACCGCGGGCTGGCGCCCGTCCACGCCGAAGTGCGCGACCACCCCGCCGACCAGCGCCGCCGCCAGCGCGGTGCCCAGTGTCAGGGCCCGGGCGGCGCGGAAGTACGCGGGCAGGGCCAGCAGGGCGGCGCCGCCCGTGACCAGGCCGACGAGGGCGAAGGCGATCGACTCGACCAGCAAGGCTGCCTCCCGGGGGAACGGGCGTGCGGCACCGGCGCCGCACCCTCGCCGTACCCCGCCCCACCCGGTCGTACACGCGACGGTGCCCCGCTCCCTCGCGGGAACGGGGCACCGGACGATCCTGTGCGGCGACGCCTCAGGCGGTGCCGAAGCCGACCTTGCGGGAGGCCGACTCGCCGATCTCCACGTACGCCAGGCGCTCGGCCGGGACGATGATGCGACGGCCGTGCTCGTCGGACAGCGCGAAGATCTTCTCCGAGCCCTCCAGCGCCTTCGCGACCGCGCTCTGGACCTCATCGGCAGTCTGCGAGCTCTCGATCACGATCTCGCGAGGCGCGTTCTGCACGCCGATCTTGACCTCCACGGCTTCCGTCCCTCCGGGTTGCAGCCTCCACGCACGGACACCGGACCGCCTGGGACAAGCGTTCGCGGCGACCGTGCCGTACGGCTTCACCATAGAGCACCGGATCCCCGGCCCGACGAAGGTCGGTGGATCAGCCCTGGTGGGCGGCACCCTCGCCGGACTGCTCGCCCGGGTGCATCGGGAAGCCCTTCAGGCCGCGCCAGGACAGGCTGGCGACCAGCCGCACCGCCTCGTCGCGGGGGATCTCCAGGCCCTGCGAGAGCCAGTACCGGGCGGTGATCTGGGCCAGGCCGCAGACCCCGGCGGCGAGCAGCTTGGACTCCGCCTCGGGCAGGTCGGTGTCCTCCTGGATCACCTTGCTGACCAGCGTCGCGCTCGCCTCGGAGGCCCGCTCGACCCGCTCGCGCACGGCCGGCTCGTTGGTCAGGTCCGACTCGAAGACCAGCCGGAAGGCGCCGGACTCGCTGGAGACGTAGTTGAAGTACGCCTCCATGGTGTTGGCCACCCGCTGCTTGTTGTCGTTGGTCGCCGACAGCGCCTCGCGGGTCGACTCGACCAGGGCGTCGCAGTGCTTGTCCAGCAGCGCCAGGTAGAGGTCCAGCTTCCCGGGGAAGTGCTGGTAGAGCACCGGCTTGCTCACCCCGGCGCGGTCGGCGATGTCGTCCATGGCGGCCGCGTGGTAGCCCTGCGCGACGAACACCTCCTGGGCGGCACCGAGCAGTTGTTCACGGCGGGCGCTTCGCGGCAGGCGGGCACCGCGCGGGCGCTCCTGCGCCTCCTGGATGGCCGTCACGGCGCTCCTCACTTCGGGTCTGTTCGCTGCTGCAGGATGGCTGATTCTACTTTTCGGTAACCGCGCCCGCGTTCGGCGAAGGCGAGAAAAGACGATCGGCCTGGTTGTCAGGAGCCCACAATACGGCGCTGACCTCGGCCTCGGCAGTGGTGGGACGGAGGCGGCCCACGGCCCGACCACCCCGGCGCTTCCGGGGCGGGGCTCACTACCATCGTCCACCATGAGCAGCGCTGAGCAGCAGGTACGTACGGTCGAGGTCCCCGGCGCGGTGCTCGCGGTGCACCGGCCCGCCGCCGACGGCGTCGCCGACGGGCGCGAGCCCGGGCTCTTCGTGCACGGCCTCGGCGGCTCGGCCGCCAACTGGGAGGCCCTGATGGGCCGGCTCTCCGGGCACGTCGACGGCGAGGCCGTGGACCTGCCCGGCTTCGGCCGCTCCCACCCGCCCACCGACGGCAACCTCACCGTCTCCGGCCACGTCCGCGCGGTGATCGGCTACCTGGAGGCCTCCGGCCGCGGCCCGGTCCACCTGTTCGGCAACTCGCTGGGCGGCGCGGTCGCCGTCCGGCTGGCGGCCGTGCGCCCGGATCTGGTGCGCAGCCTCACCCTGGTCTCCCCGGCGCTGCCCGAGCTGCCCCCGCAGCGCTCCGCCTGGCCGACCGGTCTGCTCGCGGTGCCCGGCGTGCCGGCGGTGCTGCGCCGGCTGTCCGCGGGCGGGCGCGACGCGGAGGCGGCCACCGAGGACCTGCTGCGGCTGGTCTACGGCGCTCCGGAGAGCCTGAGCCCGGAGACCCGGGCCCAGGCGGTGGCCGAGTACCGGCGCCGGCTGGAGGTGCCGCACGCGATGCAGGCACTGGTCGGCTCGGCCCGCGGCATCGTCTCGGCGTACACCGAGCGCGGCGACCAGGCGCTGTGGCGGCAGGCCGAGCGGGTCGGGGCGCCGGTGCTGCTGGTGTACGGGCTGCGCGACAAGCTGGTCTCCTACCGCTCGGCCCGCCGCGCCTGCGCGGCCTTCACGGACGCCCGGCTGCTGGTGCTGCCGGAATCCGGGCACGTGGCGATGATGGAGCACCCCGACGAGGTCGCCCGGGCGGTACGGGAGCTGATCGCGCACACCACCGGCTGAGCGCACACCACGGGCCGAGCGCACGTCACCGGCCGAGCGCACGGCGCGGGTGGGGCGCGCGCCGCGGCGGGCCGATCGCGCGCCCGGGCGGGGCCGCGCGGGCGGCCGCGCATACCGCCCGGTAACGGCCCGGACCGGGTCGAGGTCACGGCGGTTCACTCGATCAGGTGGCAGGCAGGCATGTGACCGATGGATCGGCCAGGGCCGGTCCTACCTTTCTGCTGTCGGACCGAACAGGTGTGGGGGAGTCGCGGCCGCCGGAGGAACCGGAGGGCGACCGCGGCCGAGGGGTTCCGGCGGGCCGGGCCCGACCGCCGAAGCGGGCGGGAGCCCGGGGGAACGGAACGCGGCGCGGCCGCGACCGGGCCGCCGGCGGGCCGCACGGAGGCACCGCGGCGCCGACCCGGGCCGACCGGACCTCCCTTCCCCGACCGTTCCCGCCGTCGTGCGGGGGCGCCCCGGGCGACCGCCCGGGCCGCCCGGACATCCGTCGATCCGTCCGTGATCCCGCCCAGCGAATCCGCTCTGCCCTGGAGGTCTCCCGTGCGCGTTGCCCTGCTCACCGAGGGTGTCCGTCCGCATTCCCGGCGTGGTGCCGGGGGCTGGTGCGAGCGGCTGGCCGAGGGCCTGCCGGAGCACGGGTTCGAGCTGTACCTGCTGACCGGTCCGCGGCCGGGGCCGGTCCGGCGGGCCCCGGACACCGCGGAGCGGCTGCCGGCCGTCCTGCGCGGCCCGCACGAGCTGGCGCTGTGGGGGCGCCGGCCGGGCGGCCGCGCGCCCGGCGCGGTGCGCAGACGCCGGTACGCCGGGGCGTACGAACAACTGGTGCGGGCCCTGGTGCTGCCCGCGGAGAGAGCCGGCTTCGGCCCCGGGCTGTACCGGCTGGCGGCGCTCGCCCGGGAGGACGGCGGGCTGCCCGCCTTCCTGGCCTCCGCGCACGCCCGCCGGCTGCTGGAGCGGACCTGGCGGCTGCCCGGCGCGGACACCTCGGCCGGGCAGCCGCTGGTGTGCGACGTGCTGGTCGCGGCGGACCTGCTGGAACAGTGCCTGCGCCCGCTGTCCGCGCCCTGGTACGGCACCGGCCCCGGCGGCCTCGGCGCGGCCGACCTGTGCCACGTGGTCGGCGGCGGTCCGGCCGCGCTGCCCGCCCTGGTGGCCCGGCACCTGCACGGGGTGCCGTTCGTGGTCACCGAGCACGGCCTGCACCTGCGCGAGCAGTACCTCGGCTACCGCGAGGCGCCGTACCGGTGGCCGGTCCGCGCCCTGCTGCTGTCCTTCTTCCGGGCGCTCACCGGGGAGACCTACCGGCAGGCCGCGATACTCACCCCCGGCAGTGCCCACGACCAGCAGTGGCAGCGCCGCTGCGGGGCCGACCCGGCGCGCACCCGGGTCGTGTACGAGGGCACGCCGGCGGTGGACCGCCCGGCCGCCGGGCCGGAGCCCGCGGCGCCGACCCTGGTGTGGGCGGGCGCGCTGGAGCCGGGCCGGGACCTCGAACTCGCGCTGCACGCCCTCGCCCGGGTCCGCGCCGAACTGCCCGGCGCCCGGCTGGTGGTGTACGGCGAGGAGGCGGCGCCCGGCTACCGGGCGCACTGCGCGGCGGTGGCCGAACGGCTGGGAGTGGCCCCGGCGGTGGACTTCGCCGGGCGACCCGGCTCCCTCGCCGGGGCCTGGGAGTCGGGCACGGTGACGGTCTTCTCGGGGCTCTCCCAGCGCAGCCCCCGGCTGCTCGCGGACGCGATGCTCAGCGGCCGGGCGGTGGTCTCCACCGATGTCGGGGTGGCCCGCGAGGTGGTCGGGCCGACCGGGCTGCTGGTGCCCGCCCGCGATCCGCGCGCCCTGGCCGGCGCGTGCCTGGCGCTGCTGCGCGACGAGGAGCGGCGGGGCCGGCTCGGGCTGGCCGGGCGGCTGCGGGCGCAGGAACGCTTCGCCGTGGAGCCGGTGATCGGCGCGTTCCGGGAGATCTACCTGGAGCTGGTCTCGCAGTACCCGGCCTTCCCCGGTGGCGGGGGCGGCGGGGAGGGCGGGCCCGCGCCGCGCCCGTTCGCCCGTCCAGCCGAGTACTGGCTGGCCGACGGCCCGCGCGGGGGCGGCACCCCGGAGGAGGGGAACGCGAACCCGGACGGGGTGCGGGAGCCGGCCGGGCGGCGTGCCGAACTCGCGGAGGCCCGCTGATGCCGGGCGGCACCCTGCTCGGCGGTGGCGCGGACCCGGTGCGCGAGGTGATGGCGGAGCACCGCGGGCTGTGCGAGCGCGCCGTCGACCCGCTGGAGATCGCCGCCGGGCTGGAGGAGGCCGGGCTCGGCCCGGACACCGCCGCCCGCTGCCGGCACGCCGACCTCTTCTCGCTGGCCGAGGAGCTGTACGCCCGGGTGCCCCGCCGCCCGCCGGCGCCCCGGCCGGTGGAGCGGCGGTCGGGCGGAGCCGCCGCCCGGGCCGCGCTGACCGCCGCCGCGCTGGCCGCGCTGCCCTGCGCGGGGGTGGCCGCGCTCGGGCCGCGCTGGCCGGTGCTGCTGTCCGCCGCCGTCCCGCTGGTGCTGCTGCCCGCGCTGACCGCTCCGTCCCCGGCCGATCCCGGCCCGCCGTGCGCCGGACCCGTCCGCCCGCCGGACGCCATGGGGCCGGGGCCGGCCGGGGCACCGGCGCCCCGGCCGCTCCCGGGCTCCCGGCTGCGCCCGGCGGCGCTGGGCCACGGGCTGGGCCTGGCCGCGCTGCTGCTGCTCCCCTCGGCCGTACCGGGCGGGGACCGTCCGCAGGCCGTCGCGCTGGTGCTGGCGGCGGCGGTCTCGGCCGGGGCGGCCGAGCGGACGGCCCGCTGGTACCGGCAGGTCGGCCGCGGCCACCTGGGCACGGCGCGGACCCTGGCCGAGTTCCGGGCCCGGATGCGGCCGGTGCTCCCGGTCGCGCTGGCCCTGCACCTGGCGGTGCTCGGGGTGCTGAGCTTCGCCGCGCTGGCCGTGCTGGCCGTTGTCGCGCCGCGCCCCGGGCCGGGCCACGGCGGCGGGCCGCTGCACCTGGCGGTCGAGCGGGCCGGCCCCGCCCAGTGGGCGGCGCAGGGCGTGCTGGGCCTGCTGCTGGTGCTGCCGGTGCTGCTGGCGCGGTGCGGCCGGCCGGCCGCCGCCGCGGCGGGGGCGTCGGCCGGGGCCGCCGCGGTGCTCGGGCCGCTCGCCCTGGGGCGCTCCGCCCCGGAGTCCTGGCTGCTCGGCGGCGGCACCGTCGCGGCGGTGCTGCTGGCGTACGCCTGGGCGGTGCTCGGCCGGGCCGGTTCGCACCGCTGAGCGCCGTCCGCCGACGCCGTCCACCCGCTCCGTCGATCCACCGCGGGGATCCGCCGCGTGATCCCCGATCTCGTCCCGTTCGTTGAACTCAGTCCGCCAGGTCGTCCCGAACTGGCTTCGTGGAAGGACACCCCCGATGAGGGTGCTGCTGCTGGGCGCCGACGGCTTCATCGGCCGCCGGGTCACCGATCGTCTGCTGATGGACCAGGAGTTGCAGGTGACGGTGCTCGGCCGGCGCGACTCGGCCGACATCCGCTTCGACCTGACCACGGGGAGCCCGGGCGCGCTGGCCCGGTTCCTGGACGCGGTCGCGCCGCAGGTGGTGATCAACTGCGCGGGCGCCACCTACGGCAGCTCGCGCACCCTGATCCGGTCGAACACGCTGGCCGTCGCGACCGTCTGCGAGGCCATCCGGCGCAGCCGGGAGCCGGCCCGGCTGGTGCACGTCGGCTCGGCCGCCGAGTACGGGCCGGTGCCCGGCGGGGTGCCGGTGTCCGAGCAGGCCGAGCCGCGGCCGGTCGGCCCGTACGGGGTGTCCAAGCTGGCCGGGACGGAGCTGGTGCTGGCCTCCGGGCTGGACGCGGCGGTGCTGCGGGTGTTCGACGTGGTGGGCCCGGGGGCGCCGACCGCCTCGCTGTTCGGGCGGCTGGCCGAGGGCCTGCGGCGGGCGCTGGAGCGGGACGAGCACCAGGTGCGGATGCCGGACCTGTCCGGATACCGGGATTTCGTGGATGTGCGGGACGTCGCGCGGGCCGTCCGGGCGGCCGCGGTGTCGGCCGCCACCGGGGTGATCAACATCGGCAGCGGGCACGCCGTGCGGGCCCGGGACGCGGCCCAGCTGCTGGTGCGGGCCTCGGGCTTCGAGGGGCAGATCGTCGAGGAGAACCGGCAGGTCCTGCTGCCCGCGCAGGCCGCCGGGGCGGGCGGCGACCACCTGCCCGGCCACCACCTGCCGGGGCACCGGCCGGAGGGGCACCGCCCGGAGGGCCGGGCGGTGCCGGGCGAGCCGGTGCCGTGGCGGCAGGCGGACGTGCGCACCGCCCGGGACCGTCTCGGATGGCGGACGCAGGTGCCGCTGGAGGAGTCGCTGGGCGACGTGTGGCTGGAGACGGCCTGCCGGGTGTGAGCGTGCCGCGCGGTGCCCCGGGCCCGTCAACCACGGGCTCGGGGCGCTTTTCCGGGGCCCCGTCGCCGGTTCCACGATCCGGTGTCGCCCGTCTCGCCCATCGGACGGGCTGTCTCGGAATAGCGAGGGGGCGTGACACTGTTGGCCTAGACAGCCACCCGAGTGGCGGAGCAGCAACCCGCAGCGCGGTTGGCCCTGGCCACCCGAACAAGACCCATCGGAGTCCCCGTGTCGTTGCCACCCCTGGTCGAGCCGGCCGCCGAGCTCACCGTTGACGAGGTCCGCCGGTACTCCCGCCACCTGATCATCCCGGACGTGGGCATGGCGGGGCAGAAGCGGCTGAAGAACGCCAAGGTGCTGTGCGTCGGCGCCGGCGGCCTCGGCTCGCCGGCCCTGCTGTACCTGGCCGCCGCCGGTGTCGGCACGCTGGGCATCGTCGAGTTCGACGTGGTCGACGAGTCGAACCTGCAGCGCCAGGTGATCCACGGTCAGTCGGACGTCGGCCGGTCCAAGGCGGAGTCGGCCCGCGACTCGGTCAAGGAGATCAACCCGTACGTCGACGTGGTGCTGCACGAGGAGCGCCTCGACAACTCCAACGTCATGGAGATCTTCTCCGGCTACGACCTGATCGTGGACGGCACCGACAACTTCGCCACCCGCTACCTGGTGAACGACGCCGCGGTGCTGCTCGGCAAGCCGTACGTGTGGGGCTCGATCTACCGCTTCGACGGCCAGGCCAGCGTGTTCTGGGCCGAGCACGGCCCCTGCTACCGCTGCCTCTACCCGGAGGCCCCGCCGGCGGGCATGGTCCCCTCCTGCGCCGAGGGCGGCGTGCTCGGCGTGCTGTGCGCGTCCATCGGCTCGATCCAGGTCAACGAGGCGATCAAGCTGCTCGCCGGCATCGGCGACCCGCTGGTCGGCCGGCTGGTGATCTACGACGCCCTGGAGATGAACTACCGCCAGGTGAAGGTCCGCAAGGACCCGAACTGCGCCGTCTGCGGCGAGAACCCGACGGTCACCGAGCTGATCGACTACGAGGCCTTCTGCGGCGTCGTGTCGGAGGAGGCGCAGGCCGCCGCCGCCGGTTCGACCGTCACCTCGCAGCAGCTCAAGCAGTGGCAGGACGACAAGGAGGACATCTACCTCATCGACGTCCGCGAGCCCGGCGAGTACGAGATCGTCAACATCCCCGGCGCGGTGCTGATCCCGAAGAACGAGTTCCTGATGGGCGACGCGCTGGAGAAGCTGCCGCAGGACCGGAAGATCGTGCTGCACTGCAAGTCGGGCGTGCGCTCGGCCGAGGTGCTGGCCGTGGTGAAGGCCGCCGGCTTCGGCAACGCCGTGCACCTGGGCGGCGGCGTGCTCGGCTGGGTGAACCAGATCGAGCCGCACAAGCCGGTCTACTGACCGACGCCCCCACCGTGGAAGGGCCCGCCGTCCGGCGGGCCCTTTTCCGTGCTCCGGTGCGGGGGAGGTCAGCGGTGCCCGGGGCGGCTCAGAGCGCCTTCTTGCGCTGGAGCACGTTGTAGGCGATCCAGCCCGGCAGCACCGGCAGCCAGAAGGTGAGCGCGCGGTAGAGGAAGACCGCCGGGGTGGCGATCGTGGGGGAGACGTCGGCGACGGTCAGGGCGCCGATCAGGGCGACCTCGACCGGGCCGATGCCGCCGGGGGTGGGGATCGCCGAGCCGGCCGCATTGGCGGTCAGGAAGACCACCGCGACGGCCGAGAAGCTGACGTCGCCGCCGAAGGCCTGCACCGAGAAGTCCAGGCAGGCGGTGAAGGAGAGGGTCAGCAGCAGGATGCCGCCGAAGCCGGTGACCAGCTTGCTGGGCGTCTGCATCAGGTCGAGCATCCGCGGCACCACGCCGAAGAACAGCGAGCGCAGCCGGCCCAGCACGAACCGGCGCAGCGGCGCGACGGCGGCCACCACCAGGGCGAGCACGGCGGCGCTCAGCACGCCGATGATCACCGCTCGGGAGGCGGAGAGGTCGCCGTTGGTCTGGCTGCCGGTGATCAGGCCGAAGCTGAACAGCAGCAGCAGATGCCCGGCCAGGCCCGCCAGTTGGGAGGCGCCGACCGAGGCCACCGCCTGGCCGGAGCGGATGCCGGCCCTCTGCAGGTACCGGGTGTTGAGCGCGATGCCGCCGATCGCGGCGGGGGCGACCAGCTTGACGAAGGAGCCGGCCAGCTGGGCGGCGACGGTGCGCCGGAACGGCAGCCGCTCGGGGACGAAGCCGGTCAGGCTCATCGCGGCGGCGACGTAGCTGAAGGCGGCGGCGAGCAGGGCGGCCGCGGCCCAGGCCCAGTTCATCTGGGAGAGCTTCAGCTGGGCCGGCTTGATGGTGGTCAGGGCCAGGTAGGCGGCGAAGGTCAGCGCGATCACCATGATCAGGCTCTTCGGCTTCAGCCGTTCCAGCTTGACCGGGGCCATCGGGGCCTCGGGGGCGATCTGGAGGATCTGGCCGCGGATGCGGCTCAGCAGGTCCTCGCCGGCCACCGCGATGTCCTCCTCGGCCTGCTGCTGGGTGCGCTCGCCGGCCGCGACCTGCTCCAGCGCCCTGGCCCGGGCGGCGGTCTTGCGCTCCTTGGTGAGCTTGGCGAGGTCGACCCGGGTGGAGCGGCTCATCCCGACCGGCTGGAGCAGCGGCAGCGCCTGGGCGACCCGCTCGGCGCCGAGCACCGCGTTGGCGGTGGCGACGGCGCGCTCCGGGCCGATCCGCAGCGCGAAGGTGGTGAGCAGCTGGGCGACGTCGATGCGCAGCGTCAGGTCGGTGGCGGCGATGTCGCCGCCGGAGAGGTTGACCAGGCAGCCGGTGCGCTCGTCCACCACCAGCAGCGACTCGCCGGTGAGCCGGCGGTGGGCGATCCGGCGCTCGTGCAGGGCGGCCACCGACTGCCAGACCGAGGCCATCACCGGGTCGGTGACCTCCTCGTCGGCCAGCTCGTCCAGGGTGCGGCCCTCGACGTTCTCGTACACCAGGATCGCGGCGTCCGGGCCGAGCTCGGAGGTGGCGACCAGCTGCGGCGCGCGGGCGCCCGAGGCGGCCGCCGCGTACGCGATCAGGGCCTCCTGCTCCAGCGCCTGGCGCAGCGACTGGGGGCTGCGGCGCACCGCGACCGAGCGCAGCCGCAGCCGCCGCCAGGCCCGGTAGAAGAAGCCGGAGGCCTGCTGCTCGCGGTCGATGATGTGCACGTCCAGCGGGGGCCCGCCCTGCTGGGTGACGTGGTAGCGGCGGGTGCCGCCGGGGGCGTCGGGGGCGCGCACGGCGCCGGCCGGGGTGAAGCCGACCTTGCGCAGGCCGATCATCAGGTGCTGGCCGGTGGGCCGGATGTTGGGGGAGCCGATCGCGTACAGCGTGCCGTAGGCGACGGACCAGCCGATCAGCACGGTGAGCATCAGCGACAGCGGGGTGGTGTAGCCGCCGAGCAGCTCGGTGACCCCGCTGAAGACCACCACCACCCACAGGGCGACCCGCCAGCGGGGTCTGCTCGACATGCCGACGGCGGTCATGTAGGCGATCACCGGGGCGAGGTAGCCGTGCACCGGGTCGGTGAGGGTGCCGTTGCTGTCCAGCGGCAGCCGGGTCAGCGCGTCCCGGGTGTGTTCGGAGGCGCCCTCGGCCACCCACCAGTCGATGCCGAGCGAGACGCCGTACGCCAGCACCGAGGCGAGCACGCCGTCGGCGACCCGCAGGCCGTCGCGTTTGATCAGCCGTTCGACGGCGAAGGCCAGCGGCACGGCGAGCACCGCGACGCTGGAGAGCAGGCCGGTGATGGTGGAGAACACCGCGGAGAAGTGCGGCGCGTTGGAGGCGATGTCCTGCTCGATGCCGCTGGTGGTCCCGGTGGCGATGCCGGCCAGCACGAAGACGGCGACTATCCCGAGGACGCCGGCCAGGAAGCGGATCAGGTCGGACGGGCGGTGCGCGCGGGCGGCGAGCAGCGGCTCGTCGACGTCCAGGTGCGGGGCCTCGTCCAGCGGGTCGTGGTCCAGGAGGGCGTGGTCCGGCGGCTCGGTGTCCTCGGGCGGGACGGCGGGGACGGCGGGGGCTTTCGGGCCGCCGGCCGCCGGCGCCGGGAGCGCCGGTTCCGGGGCCGAGGTGGTCTCGGCCGCGGGGGGGCCGGGCTGTTCGGGGGCCTTCGCGGGTGCGGGGGTCTTGATCGTTCGGTCCTTGATCAGGGAGACTTCCGGCGTCGGGCCCGGTTCGGGCCGGCCTTCGCTCTCGTTCCCGGGCGTCGACGGCACGGCGGAGGCGGACTCGTCGGAGTCCTTGTCCACGCCCACGTCAGCCGTCCCGGTCATCTGGTCTTGTCCTCGTATCACCACTCACCGCCCCGGAAGATGGTGGCATGCCCCGGCGTCCCGTGCGGGACAGGGGGCGGATCGGGCGCGGCGGATCGTACGCACCGGGCCACGGACGCGCCCCTGTAAGGAAGAATGCCGCAGGTGACGGACGCAACACACGACGGTCTTCCGGACGCCCTGCCGCCGTTCGCCGAACTGGTGCTCGACCTGACCGAGCGGATTCCACCCGGCAGGGTGATGACCTACGGCGACGTCGCCGAATACCTCGGCCAGGGCGGCCCCCGGCAGGTCGGCCGGGTGATGGCACTGTACGGCGGCTCGGTGCCCTGGTGGCGGGTGATCCGCGCGGACGGCCGCCTGCTGCCCGGGCACGAGCAGCGCGCCCTCGCCCACTACGGCGACGAGGGCACCCCGCTGCGCGAACTCGCCGACCCGCCCCGGGTCGACCTCGGGCGGGCCCGCTGGGACGGCTCGCCGGCGTAGACCGCGGCCGGGTCGCATTGTGCCGAAACCGCCGCGCGGACGGGAATGACGGGGCAGGATCGTAGGCTCGGTACGGGCGGGCCCGACGGGTCCGCCTCCGCCGTGCCCCACCGTTCGACCCCCAGGACCAGTTCGTGAGCTCCCCCTACCGGCTCGTGCGCAGCCCGCTCGTCCAGCCCGACCCACCCGTGCTGGACGCCTACCAGCGCGCCGTGGTCGAGCACACCGGCGGGCCGCTGCTGGTGCTGGCCGGACCGGGCACGGGCAAGACCACCACCCTGGTCGAGGCGGTCGCCCGGCGGATCGAGGACGGCACCGACCCCGAGCGGATCCTCGTCCTCACCTTCAGCCGCAAGGCCGCCACCGAACTGCGCGACCGGATGTCCGGCCGGCTCGGCGGCGCGGCCGCCGCCCCGCAGGCCACCACCTTCCACTCCTTCTGCTACGCCCTGCTGCGCGCCCACCAGGACCCGGCGGACTACGCCGAGCCGCTGCGGCTGCTCTCCGGCCCCGAGCAGGACGTCATGGTCCGCGAGCTGCTGGCCGGCGGCGCCGAGGACGCCAAGCACGGCAGCACCCGCATCGAGTGGCCACTGGACCTGCGGGCCTGCCTGACCACCCGCGGCTTCGCCGACGAGGTCCGCGCCGTCCTCGCCCGCAGCCGCGAACTCGGACTCGGCGAAGCCGAACTGGAACGCTTCGCGCAGGGCGTCCAGCGCCCCGACTGGGCCGCCGCCGCGCACTTCCTGGCCGACTACCTCGACGTCCTCGACCTGCGCGGCGTCCTCGACTACGCCGAACTCGTCCACCGCGCCGTGCTGCTCGCCGAGCGCCCCGAGGTCGGCGAGCAGCTGCGGCGGCGCTACGAGGTCGTCTTCGTCGACGAGTACCAGGACACCGACCCCTCCCAGGTCCGGCTGCTGCGCCAGCTGGCCGGCGGTGGGCGCGACCTCGTCGCGGTCGGCGACCCGGACCAGTCGATCTACGCCTTCCGCGGCGCCGACATCAACGGCATCCTCGACTTCCCGCAGGCCTTCCGGCAGGCCGACGGCAGCCCCGCCGAGGTCAAGGTGCTGCGGGTCTCCCGCCGCTCCGGCGCCGTGCTGCTCGCCGCCTCCCGGGAAGTCGCCCGCCGGATGCCGATGGGCCGGCTGCCCGCCGACAAGCTCGCCCAGCACCGCGCCCTGCTGCCCTCCCGCGAGGGCGGCAGGGTCGAGGTCTACACCTACCCGACCCCCGGCGCCGAGCTGGACTCGATCGCCGACCTGCTGCGCCGCGCCCACCTGGAGGACGGCGTGCCCTGGGGCGAGATGGCCGTGCTCGTCCGGGCCGGCGCCCGCTCCATCCCCGGCGTGCGGCGGGCGCTCGGCGCGGCCGGCGTCCCGCTGGAGATCGACGGCGACGACCTGCCGCTGCGCGAGGAGCCGGCCGTCGCCCAGCTGCTGCTCGCCCTGCGGGCCTGCGCCGAGCAGGCCGCCCGGGACAGGCAGGGCGACCCGGACGCCCCCGACCCGCTCACCACCGACGTGGCGCACGCCCTGCTCACCGGCCCGCTCGGCGGCCTCGACGGCTCCGACCTGCGCCGGCTCGGCCGCGCCCTGCGCGAGGAGGAACGCGCCGCGCTGCGCGCCGACGGCCGCGCCGCCGCCGTCCCGCGCCCGGCCGCCGAACTGATCCGCGAGGCCCTCGCCGAACCCGAGCGCCTCGTCGCCCTCGACCCCGCGCACGCCCGCCGCGCCCGCGACCTCGGCACCCTGCTGCGCAAGGTCCGCGAACAGCTGGCCGGCGGCTGCACCGCCGAGGAGGCGCTCTGGGAGCTGTGGGACGGCAGCCGGCGCTGGCGCGAGCGGCTGGAACGGGCCGCCCTGCGCGGCGGCGCGGCCGGCCGCAACGCCGACCGCGACCTGGACGCGCTGTGCGCCCTGTTCGAGACCGCCGCCCGGGCCGAGGAGCAGGTCACCGGCCACCGCAGCGCCCTGGACCTGCTCGCCGAGCTCGAAGCCCAGGACATCGCCGCCGACACCCTCACCGTCCGGGCGGTGCGCCCCGAGGCGGTGCGCCTGATGACGGCCCACCGCTCCAAGGGCCTGGAGTGGCGCCTGGTCGTGGTGGCCGGCGTCCAGGACGGCCTCTGGCCCGACCTGCGCCGCCGCGGCTCCCTGCTGGAGGCCGACCGGATCGGCCGCGACGGCCTCGCCGAACCGCTCTCCCCGGGCGCCCTGCTCGGCGAGGAGCGCCGGCTCTTCTACGTCGCCGCGACCCGCGCCAAGGAGCGGCTGATCGTCACCGCCGTCAAGGCCCCCGCCGACGACGGCGACGAACCGTCCCGCTTCCTGCGCGAGCTCTACCGCGAGGACGTCGACCCCCGGACCGGCAAGGTGGTGCGGCGCACCCCGGCGGTCACCGTCGAGGACGTCACCCACCGCCCGCGCCGCCCGCTGTCCGTCGCGGCACTGGTCGCCGAACTGCGCGCCGTCACCGTCGACCCCGCCCGCTCGCCCGAACTGCGCCGCGCCGCCGCCGAACGGCTCGCCACCCTGGCCGCCGCCACCGACGAGGACGGGCTGCCGCTGGTGCCCGCCGCCCAGCCCGAGCGCTGGTGGGGCCTGGACGACCCCACCACCGCCCCCGAACCGCTGCGCAGCGCCGACGTGCCGGTCCGGCTGTCCGGCAGCGGGCTGGAACAGCTGGAGAGCTGCTCCCTGCAGTGGTTCCTGGACAAGGAGGTCAAGGCCCGCGGCGCGGGCTCGGCCGCCCAGGGCTTCGGCAACGTGGTGCACGCCCTCGCCGACGAGGTCGGCTCCGGCCGCACCCCAGCCGACCTCGCCGTGCTCATGGAGCGGCTGGACACCGTCTGGGACGCGCTGGCCTTCGACGCGCCCTGGAAGTCCCAGCAGGAGAAGACCGAGGCCCGCGCCGCCCTGGAGCGCTTCCTCAACTGGCACGTCCTGGAGCGCGGCCGGGACCTCGTCGCCACCGAGCACGGCTTCGACGTCACCCTCGACGTCGGCGGCGTCGCGGTGCGCATCCGCGGCTCGATGGACCGGGTGGAGAAGGACGCGGCCGGGCGCGCCTACGTGGTCGACTTCAAGACCGGCAAGCAGATACCCACCGACAAGTCGCTGCCCGAGCACAAGCAGCTCGCCGTCTACCAGCTCGCCGTCCGGGCCGGCGCCCTGAACGAGCTGCCCGGCTTCACCGGCCACCCGCCGGACACCGGCGGCGCCGAACTGGTCCACCTGCGCGAGCCCGCCGCCAAGGCCGCCGCGGACGCCCCCAAGGTGCAGCGGCAGGAGCCGCCGGAGGGCGAGCCCTGGATCGAGAACCTGCTCGCCGAGGCGGCCGGTAAGGTCCTCGCCGAGCGCTTCGTCCCGCGGACCGGCGCGGGCTGCGACCGCTGCGCCTTCCGCCGCAGCTGCTCCGCCCAGCGGGACGGCACCCAACTCGTCGAGTAGGGGGCGGGCAGGGAACGGCCGGGCGGGGTTTGTCCGTCGCTCCGGTTACCGTTGCGGGGTGACCGCCGTGCTCAGCCATCCCGACCAGCTCAAGGAGCTGCTGGGGATCCCGTTCAACCGGGAGCAGATGGCGGCCATCGGCGCCCCCCTGGAACCGGCCGTGATCGTGGCCGGCGCCGGCTCCGGCAAGACCACGGTGATGGCCGCCCGGGTGGTCTGGCTGGTCGGCTCCGGTGCCGTACGGCCCGAGGAGGTGCTCGGCCTCACCTTCACCAACAAGGCCGCCGGCGAGCTCTCCGAGCGCGTGCGGGCCTCCCTGCGTCTCGGCGGGCAGGGGGCGCCCCCGGACGAGGACTGGGGGAGGGCGGCCGACCGGGCCGCCGCCGAGCCGCTCGGCGACCCGGAGATCTCCACCTACCACGCCTTCGCCGGGCGCCTGCTCAAGGAGCACGGCCTGCGGATCGGCATCGAGCCGGACGTCCGGCTGCTCGCCGACGCCACCCGCTTCCAGCTCGCCGCCAAGGTGCTGCGCACCGCCCGCGGCCCGTTCCCCGCCCTCACCGGTACCTTCTCCAACCTGGTCGCCGACCTGGCCGCGCTGGACGGCGAACTCGCCGAGCACCTGGTCGAGCCGCAGACCCTGCGCGAGTTCGACGAGCGGCTGCTGGACACCCTCGCCACCGTCAAGCTGACCAACGACGACCTGCGGGCCGTCCCGGTCACCGCCCGGGCCCGGCTGGAGCTGCTGCGCCTCGTCGAGGACTACCGGCGCCGCAAGCGCTCCGCCGGGCTGATGGACTTCGGCGACCAGATCGCCGCCGCCGCCCGCCTGGCCCAGCAGCGCCCGGAGGTCGGGGAGCTGCTGCGCGACCAGTTCAAGGTGGTGCTGCTGGACGAGTACCAGGACACCTCGGTCGCCCAGCGGCTGATGCTCGCGGGCCTGTTCGGCGCCCCCGCCGACGGTGCCCGCACCGGCAGCGGTCACCCGGTGACCGCCGTCGGCGACCCCTGCCAGGCGATCTACGGCTGGCGCGGCGCCTCCGTGGCCAACCTCGACGAGTTCCCCCGGCACTTTCCGAAGGCCGACGGCCGTCCCGCCGCCCGCTACGCGCTCAGTGAGAACCGCCGCAGCGGCGGCCGGCTGCTCGCCTTCGCCAACGAACTCGCCGCCCCGCTGCGGGAGATGCACGAGGGCGTGGAGGCGCTGCGCCCGGCCCCCGGCGCCGAGCGGGACGGCTTCGTGCGGGCGGCGCTGCTGCCCACCCACGCCGAGGAGGTCGACTGGCTGGCCGACTCGATCGCGCACCTGGTGCGCACCGGCACCGCGCCCGGCCGGATCGCCGTGCTGTGCCGCGGCGGCGCGGCCTTCCCGGACATCCACGCCGCGCTGGTCGCCCGGGAGGTGCCGGTCGAGGTGGTGGGCCTGGGCGGGCTCCTGCAGCTGCCCGAGGTGGCCGACCTGGTGGCGGTCTGCGAGGTGCTGCAGGACCCGACCGCCAACGCGGCGCTGGTGCGGCTGCTGATCGGCCCGCGCTGGCGGATCGGCCCGCGCGACCTCGCGCTGCTCGGCCGCCGGGCCGCCGACCTGGTGCGCACCGACCGGCCGGAGGGCGTCGAGGCGCTGGCCGCGGCGGTCGCCGAGGCCGATCCGACCGAGGTGGTCTCGCTGGCCGACGCGGTGGAGACCTTCCTGGACCCCTCGGCCGGTGAGGACGGGAAGCCCGACGAGCTGCCGTTCTCCGCCGAGGCCCGGGTGCGCTTCGCCCGGCTCGCCGTCGAGCTGCGCGAACTGCGGCGCTCGCTCGCCGACCCGCTGATGGACGTGCTGCACCGGGTGCTGTCCGTCACCGGGCTGGAGGTCGAACTCGCCGCCTCCCCGCAGGCCCTGGCCGCCCGGCGGCGGGAGACCCTGTACGCCTTCCTGGACGTCGCCGCCTCCTTCGCCGACCTCGACGGCGACCCGGGCCTCCCCGCCTTCCTCGGCTTCCTGCGCGCCGCCCAGGAGTACGACCGCGGCCTGGACAGCAGCCTGCCCGGCGGCGAGGACACCGTGAAGGTGCTCACCGCGCACAAGTCCAAGGGCCTGGAGTGGGACGTGGTGGCCGTCCCCGGTCTGGTGCGGGGCGCGTTCCCCTCGTCGAGCCCGCGCGAACGCTGGACGAGCACCAAGCGGGTGCTCCCGCACGCCCTGCGCGGCGACGCCGAAACTCTGCCCGACGTCCGCGGCGGCTGGAACGGGAAGTCGATGGCGGCGTTCAAGAAGGAGCTGGCCGACCACTCCGGCGTCGAGGAACTGCGCCTGGGCTACGTGGCGTTCACCCGGCCCAGGTCGCTGCTGCTGGCCTCCGGGCACTGGTGGGGGCCGAGCCAGAAGACCGTCCGCGGCCCGTCCGACTTCCTGGAGCGGCTGCGCGAGCACTGCGAGCGGCCCGGCGCGGGCGAGGTCGAGCACTGGGCCGAGCAGCCGGAGAAGGGCGCCGAGAACCCGGCGCTGGCCGCCCCCGTCGAGCGCCCCTGGCCGCTGCCGCTGGACCCGGCCGCCCAGCACGCCCGCCGCCGGGTCGCCGAGGTGGTGCGCGCCCGGGTGGCGGGGGCGCCCGCCCCCGAAGCCGAGGAGACGGTCCCCGAGGACCAGCGTCAGGTCGCCTCCTGGGACCGCGATCTGACGGCGCTGCTGGGCGAGTTGGAGCGGTCCCGGCGCACCGCGCGGGACGTGCCGCTGCCCGCCGCGCTGTCCGCCACCCAGCTGCTGCGGCTGGCCGCGGACCCGGACGGCTTCGCGCACGAGCTGGCCCGCCCGATGCCGCGCCCCCCGCAGCCGGCGGCCCGGCGCGGCACCCGCTTCCACGCCTGGGTGCAGTCCCGGATCGAGCCGCTGCTGCTGGTCGAGCCCGGTGCGCTGCCCGGCGCCGACGACGACGGCATCGAGGACGAGCAGGACCTGGAGCGGCTCAAGGAGGCGTTCCTGCGCACCCCGTACGCCCGGCGCAAGCCCCACCGGGTGGAGGTGCCGTTCCAGCTGGTGCTGGCGGGTCGGGTGGTGCGGGGACGGATCGACGCGGTCTACCGGGAGGACGACGCGTTGTCGGAATCCGGTGGTGCGTCACGCTACGAAGTGGTGGACTGGAAAACCCATCGGGAGGAGACCGCCGACCCGTTGCAGCTCGCGGTCTACCGGCTGGCCTGGGCCGAGCACGCGGGCGTCGATCCCGAGCAGGTCACGGCGTCGTTCCTGTACGTCCGCAGTGGCCGGATCGTCCGTCCGGCAGGACTTCCCGACCGAAAAGAGTTGGAACGGCTCCTGATCGGGAACAGTGACTATTGAGTCACGCAGAGCATCCAAGTCATCATGCCAGTGCCCGAAACCTGTGCGTCATGCACGTTTCGCGCCTATTGTGGGGTCGGTAACCGGTCAACCCCCGTACTCCGGCCGCCAGCGAGGCCCGCATTCCCTGACCCTCAGTCATCACCGCAGGTGCCCTCGGGCATCGGCGTCTTCTGCTGGAGAGACCGAAGTTGAGTGCGACCGGATGGATCAGAGAGCGGTTCACCGGGCCGACACCGGGGCCCGCTCCGCGCGCGACCGGCACCTGGCCGAGGACGGCGCTGGCGCTGCCGTTCCTCGGCATGGTGCTGATCGTCGCCCTCGACTACCTCAGCGGCACCGAGGTGACGGTCGAACCGGCCCTCACCGCCGTACCCGCGCTGGCCGCCGTGGTCAGCCGCCGAACCTGGTACCCGCTCGCCATCGGTCTGGGCACCGAGGCGGCGGCCTTCCTGATGGCCTTCCGCAGCGACACGCTCGGCGAGTCCGTGCACGCCGCCAGCGTCTTCGCGATCCTGCTCGTCGCCACGATCGGCTGGGTCAGCGCCACCCTGAGGCTGCGCCAGGAACGGGCGCTGGCCGACGCCCAGCTGGTCGCCTCGATCGCCCGCCGGGTGCTGCTGCGGCCAGTCCCCGAACGGGTCGGCACCGTCCGGGCGGCCGTCCACTACGAGGCCGCCGCCGCGCACGCCCGGATCGGCGGCGACCTCTACGAGGTGGTCAACACCCGGCACGGGGTGCGGGCGGTGGTCGGGGACGTGCGCGGCAAGGGCCTCGGCGCGGTGGAGACGGCCGCCGCCGTGCTCGGGGCCTTCCGCGAGGCCGCCCACCAGGAGGCCGCCCTGGACCGGGTGGCCGGCTGGCTGGCCGTCAGCCTCGACCGCGCCCTGCACGAGAACGACCACCCGGGCGTGGAGGAGGAGTTCGTCACCCTGGTGCTGATCGGCGTCGGGCCCGACGGCGCCGCGGAGATCGTCAACTGCGGTCATCCCGCCCCGCTGCTGCTGCGCGGCGGGGAGGTCCGGCCGCTCGAACTCGCCGAGACCGTACCGCCGCTGGGCGTCCTCGACCCGGTCGACGTCCGCCCGCCGGTGCACCGGCTGCTGCTCCAGGGCGACGACCGGGTGCTGCTGTTCACCGACGGGGTGATCGAGGCCCGTGACCGCGCGGGCGTCTTCTACCCGCTCGCCGAACGCTTCCCGCACTGCGCGGCCGGCCGCCCGGCCGACGTCCTGCAGCTGCTGCACGAGGACGTGGTGCGCCACGTCGGGCGCCAGCTCGGCGACGACGCGGCCATGCTGCTGCTCCAGTTCGACCCCCCGCACGCGCTCGGGCCGGGGGAGCCCCGGGCCGCCACCACCGTCCACCTCCCGCAGCAGGCCGGGGTCCTGGCGCGCCAGTAGGCGTCCGGGGCCGCCCTACAGCGACACCTCGACCAGCAGCGGGCGGTGGTCCGACACCGTCGCGCGCGGCGCCGCCGCCGGCCCGACCGCCGTGCGCGGCACGCCGATCCCCAGTACGTGGTCGAACTGCACCGCGGGCCGGTGCGAGGGGTAGGTCGGCGTGCGCGCCAGGTCGTACCAGCCCTGCAGGCGGGGGCGCGGTTCGCGCACCCGGCGCCGGCGCGCCTCGGTCAGGGCCGGCCGGGCCCGCCGCGCCGCCCGCAGCTCGCGCACCCGCACCCGCGGCGCGGTGCGCTCCAGCGCCGTCGCCCCGCCGAGCACCGTGCGGGGCACGGCCCCGACCAGGTTGAAGTCGCCCAGCACCAGGTACGGCTGCGGCAGGTCGGCGATCCAGCGCCGGATGCCGGCCAGCTGCGCCATGTTCCAGCCGGGGACGAAGGACAGGTGCGCCGCCACCACGGTGAACGGCCCGCGGTCGCCCTCCAGGACGGCCGCCAGCGCCGCCCGCGGCTCGTCCGGCACCGGGGTCAGTCCGCGCCGCCCGGCCACGCGCAGCGGCAGTCCGAACGGCGCCGGGGCGAACCGCCGGGCCCGCCAGTGCCGCACCGGGAGCCGCGTCAGCAGCGCCGTCCCGTACGAGGGCGGGGCGCCGTCGCCCACCTCGCCCGGCCCGTACACCCGAAGGCCGCCCGGCCCGGACGGCTCCGTCACCCAGCCCGCGACCGGCGCCGGGCGGCCGTGCAGGGCGGCGGCGAAGCGCCAGTCCTTGGCGCCCATGGCCGCGGCTGCCACCGCGGCCTGGTCGGTGCCGCCGGAGCGCGACTGGTACCGGTCGACCTCCTGGAGCGCCAGCACGTCGGCGTCCAGCGCGGCCACCGCGTCGGCCAACGGCTCGCCGGCGTCGGACGGGTAGGGCCGCGGGGCGCCGTCCGGGGCGAGCGGCTGGCCGTGCAGGAGGTTGAAGGTGGCGATGCGCAAGTGGCTCACACCGCACGACGGTACCCGCTCCCCCGACCGGGTGGGCGCGGCTTGAGACGGTAGGGCATACCGGGTATACATACTCGGTATGTCCATCCGTCACGGTCTGCTCGCCCTGCTCGACCAGGGCCCTCGCTACGGCTACCAGCTGCGCACCGAGTTCGAGGCGCGCACCGGCGCCACCTGGCCGCTCAACGTCGGGCAGGTCTACACCACGCTGTCCCGGCTGGAGCGCGACGGGCTGGTCGAGCCCGCGGGGGAGGACGGCGAGGGCCACCAGTTCTACGCCGCCACCGACGCGGGCCGGGAAGAGCTGCGGACCTGGTTCGACACCCCGGTGCCCCGGACCAACCCCCCGCGCGACGAACTGGCGATCAAGCTCGCCATGGCGGTGACCGTCCCCGGGGTCGACGTCTCCGCCGTCGTCCAGGGCCAGCGCCGGCACAGCATCAAGGCGCTCCAGGACTACACCCGGCTCAAGGGCCGCGCCCTCGCGGGGGAGAAGCGCCCCGGCGCGACGCCCTCCGCCAGCAACGACCTGGCCTGGCTGCTCGTCCTCGACCAGCTCATCTTCCAGACCGAAGCCGAGATCCGCTGGCTCGACCACTGCGAGACCCGGCTCGCCCAGCAGGCCGAACTCCTGCAGACCCGCACCGCCGAGGCCGCCCGCGACGGCGCCGCGCCCGCCAAGCGCGGGCGCCGCCTGCGCGCCTGAGCCCCGCGGCAACCGAACCACCATGCTCGGCCCCGACGCCGAGCGCACACCCAGTACGAGGGGGGAATCCATGTCCCACACCCAAGAGGCCCGGCAGATGCCGGTGCTCCACCTGGAGAACGTCACCCGCGTCCACGGCCACGGCGCCGCCGAGGTCCAGGCCCTGCGCGGCGTCGACCTCAAGGTCCACCCCGGCGAGTTCGTCGCCGTCATGGGCCCCTCCGGCTCAGGCAAGTCGACCCTGCTCACCCTGGCCGGCGGCCTGGACACCCCGAGCGGTGGCCGGGTCCTGGTCGAGGGCGTCGCCCTGGGCGAGCTCGACCGCAAGAAGCTCGCCCGGGTCCGCCGCCGCTCCGTCGGCTACGTCTTCCAGGACTACAACCTGATACCGGCGCTCACCGCCGCCGAGAACATCTCGCTGCCGCGCGAACTCGACGGGCTGTCCACCCGCGCCGCCCGCCGCGAGGCCGTCGCCGCCCTGGAGGAGCTCGGCATCCCCGAACTCGCCGACCGCTTCCCCGACGACATGTCCGGCGGCCAGCAGCAGCGCGTCGCCATCGCCCGCGCCCTGATCGGCGACCGCCGCCTGGTCCTCGCCGACGAACCCACCGGCGCCCTCGACTCCACCACCGGCGAGGCCGTCCTCGCCGTCCTGCGCGCCCGCTGCGACGCCGGCGCCGCCGCCATGATGGTCACCCACGAGGCCCGGCACGCCGCCTGGGCCGACCGGGTCGTCTTCCTGCGCGACGGCCGGATGGTCGACGAGTCCGTCAGCCAGGACGCCGCCAGCCTGCTCGTCAGCGCCGCCACCAACAGCCTGAAGGTGGACGAGTGAAGCTCAGCGCCTGGCGGGTGGCCCTGCGCATCGCCCGCCGCGACGCCCTGCGCGCCAAGGGCCGCAGCGCCCTCGTCATCGCCATGGTCGCCCTGCCCGTCCTCGGCGTCACCGGCGCCGACGTGGTCTTCCGCAGTGCCGAACTCACCCCCGCCGAACACGCGACGCGGGTCATGGGCCAGGCGGTCGCCGAAGTGCACCTCGTCGAACGCGGCACCTCCGTCAAGCAGGCGCCCGACCCCGAGAAGGGGCTCTCCGTCCAGAGCCCCAAGGACGACGCCAAGAACGGCGAAGCGCCCAAGTACACCCCCGCGCAGCAGCGCTCCCTCGACACCGAACCCGTCGAGCTGGCCCGTCAGTTGCTCCCGGCCGGCGCCGTCCTGGTGCCCGAGCTCTCCGGCCCGTACACCGCCGCGAGCAGCGCCGAGGGCGTGCTCAGCACCCGGGTCAGCGAGGCCGACCTGACCGACCCGGTCTGGCGGGGCCGGATCGACCTCCACCAGGGCCGGGCCCCCGCCTCCGACACCGAGGCCGTCGTCACCCGGGACTTCCTCAAGCGCTCCGGGCTCAGGATCGGCGACAGGACCGCCGTCCGCGGCCTGGAGAACAGCCCCTTCACCATCACCGGCGTCTACGAGTACCCCGGCGAACTGCGGGCCACCGAACTCACCGCCCGCCCCGGCGCCGTGCTCGACCGCCTCCCCAAGCCGTCGGGCGGCTCCGACACCTCGACCGAGGACCCCGGCGGGACCACCCGCTGGCTGGTCAAGCTCCCGGCCGGAACCCCGATCGACTGGCCGAAGGTCAAGGAGTTCAACGAGCACGGCTTCCAGGTGGCCTCGCGCGCCGTGCTGGCCGACCCGCCGGCCCGCGACGACGTCCCCTACTTCGTCGATCAGAAGCAGGACGGCGGCGGCACCAGCTACTTCAACCGGACCGACATCGTCATCCTCGCCACCGTCGTCGGCATGGCCCTGCTGGAGATCGTCCTCCTCGCGGGCCCCGCCTTCGCCGTCGGCGCCCGGCGCTCCCGGCGGCAGCTCGGGCTGCTCGCCGCCGCCGGCGGTGAGCGCGCCAACGTCCGCGCGGTCGTGCTCGGCGGCGGCATTGTCCTCGGCATCACCGGCGCCGTGCTCGGCCTGGGCCTCGGCATCGGCCTGGTCGCCCTGCTGCGCACCGCCGCCGAGGAACGCTCCGGCCAGCGCTTCGCCCACTTCGCCCTGCCGCCGCTCGACCTGCTCGGCGTCCTCATGGTCGGGCTCGTCACCGGCCTGCTGGCCGCCGTCGTGCCCGCCGTCCAGGCCTCCCGGCAGGACGTCGTCGCCGCGCTCACCGGCCGTGACACCCTCAAGCCGCCGAGCCGCAGGCTCGCCGTCGCGGGACTGCTGACCCTCGGCGGCGGCGCGGCCCTCGCCCTGGCCGGTGCCACCAGCGGCGTCGGCAACCGCAGCTTCGCCGTCCTCGGCGGCTCGGCCCTCGCCGAGCTCGGCATGGTCGCCCTCGTGCCCTACCTGGTCGGCCTGTTCGGCCGGCTCGGCCGCTGGCTCCCGCTCGGCCCCCGGCTCGCCCTGCGCGACTCGGTGCGCCACCGCGGCCGCACCGCGCCCGCGGTGGCCGCCGTGATGGCCGCCGTCGCCGGCTCCGTGGCCGTCAGCGTCTACATCGCCAGCTTCGAGGAGCAGTACCGGCTGGAGTACACCGCCTCCGGTCCGTCCGGGGCCGTCATCCTCGGCAACGGCTGGCTGTCCGACGCCAAGCTGCTGCCGCAGATGCGCGAGGCCGTCGAACGCAGCATCCCCGACCTCGGCCCGCGCGCCGACGTCCGGCGCGTCCAGCCGAAGGTCGACTGCTCCGAGGGCAGCTACTGCGGCTACGTCAGCGTCGCGCTGCCCAAGGAGGACCGCTGCCCGCTCATGGACTCGGGCGACTCCCTCTCGCTGGCCGAGAGCGAGCACGTCATGAGCACCGACAAGCGCTGCCAGACGGACCACCGCCGCAACAACCCGTTCAGCGAGATCACGGCCGGGGACGCCACCCTGCTGCACAACCTCTTCGGAGTCACCGACCCGGCCCCGGGCCAGGCCCTCGCCGCCGGCAAGGCCGTGGTCTTCGACGCCCGCTACATCAAGGCCGGCAAGGTGATCCTCCGGTACAGCAGTCCGGTGATCGGCAGTGGGAACGGCTCCGCGAACAAGCCCGTCATCACCGAGATCGCGGTGGACGCCGTCCTCGCCGAGCCCGCGCTGCCCGCCCCGGCCCAGGCCGTGGTCAGCCAGGACACCGCGACCCGGCTCGGTTTCTCCACCGCCCCGACCGGCTCCGTCTGGCTGCCCGGCGCCATGCCCTCGGACAGCGCCCAGCAGAAGGCCGACGGCGCGCTGACCAAGCTCGTCGACCACGACGTGCTCAAGATCGAGCGGGGCTACGAGTCCCCGGCCGGGCTGATCCAGTTCGGTCTGAACGCCTTCGCCGGCATCGTCGCCCTCGGCGCGGCCGGCATCGCCACCGGACTGGCCGCCGCCGACTCCCAGCGCGATCTGACCACCCTCGCGGCGGTCGGCGCCGAGCCGCGCATCCGGCGCACGCTGTCCGGCTTCCAGTGCGGGGTGATCGCCGCGATGGGCGCCCTGCTCGGCGTGGTCTGCGGCGTGGTGCCGGGAGTGGCGCTGCGCAAGGTCGAGGCCGCGGCGAGCAGCTACCCCGGGATGAGCCCCGAGGAGATCGCCAGCAAGGCGGCCCTGGTCTTCCCGTGGCCCACCATCGCCGCCACCGTGCTGCTGCTGCCGGTGCTCGCGGCCGGGCTCGCGGCGCTGATGACCCGCTCGCGGATCACCCTGCTGCGCCGCTCGGGCTGAGGCCCGCGCCGCCCCGGGGCCCGGGCCGCCCCGGGGCCCGCGTCGGCCCCGGGGCCCCGCGCCCGCTCGCCCCGCCCCCGTCCGTGTCACCCCCGTCCGCGTCCTCGTCGCGGCGGGGGTGACGGAGGTTACAGCCCCGACGGCGCCCGGCAGCCGGACGGCCGGGGCGGGCACCCGCACGGGCGAACTACAGTCGTCGGTATGACGAGAACCCCGGACAGCGCCGTCCGCTCCTACATCGACCGGCACCAGGCCGCCTTCCTCGCCGACCTCGCCGAGTGGCTGGCCATCCCCTCGGTCTCGGCCGATCCGGACCGGGCCGGCGACGTGCGGCGCTCGGCCGAGTGGCTGGCCGCCAAGCTCGGCGAGACCGGCTTCCCGGTGACCGAGGTGTGGGAGACCGAAGGCCTGCCCGCGGTGTTCGCCGAGTGGCCCTCCGGGGACCCGTCCGCGCCGACCGTCCTGGTCTACGGGCACCACGACGTGCAGCCCGCGGCGCGGGAGGACGGCTGGGAGACCGAGCCGTTCACCCCGACCGTGGTCGACGGCCGGCTGTACGCGCGCGGCGCCGCCGACGACAAGGGCCAGGTGTTCTTCCACACCCTGGGCGTGCGCGCCCACCTGGCCGCCACCGGCCGCACCGCGCCGGCCGTCAACCTCAAGCTGCTGATCGAGGGCGAGGAGGAGTCCGGCTCGCCGAACTTCGCCGAGCTGGTCCGGCGCGAGGCCGGGCGGCTGGCCGCCGACGTGGTGGTCATCTCGGACACCGGCATGTGGTCCGCGACCACGCCGACCGTCTGCACCGGCATGCGCGGCCTGGCCGACGCCCAGATCGACCTGTACGGGCCGGACACCGACATCCACTCCGGCTCCTTCGGCGGCGCCGTCCCCAACCCGGCCCAGGTCGCGGCGGAGCTGGCCGCCGGCCTGCACGACGCCGACCGCAAGGTCGCGATCCCGGGCTTCTACGACGGCGTCGTCGAACTGACCGGGACCGAGCGCGAGCTGTTCGCCGAGCTGCCCTTCGACGAGGAGCAGTGGCTGCGGGTCGCCAAGTCGTACGGCACCCGCGGAGAGGCCGGCTACTCCACCCTGGAGCGGATCTGGGCCCGCCCGACCGCCGAGGTCAACGGCATCTGGGGCGGCTACACCGGCCCCGGCGGCAAGACCATCGTCCCCGCCTCGGCGCACCTCAAGCTGTCCTTCCGGCTGGTCGCCGGACAGGAGGTGGAGAAGGTCCGCGAGGCGGTGCGGGCCTGGGTGGCCGAGCGGGTGCCCGCGGGCGTCCGGTACGACTTGGTCTTCCCCGGCGCGACCCGGCCCTGCCTGACCCCGCTGGACCACCCGGCGCTCCAGTCCACCGTCCGGGCGATGGGGCGGGCCTTCGGCCAGAAGATTCTCTTCACCCGCGAGGGCGGCTCCGGCCCCGCCGCCGACCTCCAGGACGTGCTGGGCGCGCCGGTGCTGTTCCTCGGCATCTCGGTGCCCTCGGACGGCTGGCACTCGGTCAACGAGAAGGTCGAGCTGGACCTGCTGGCCAAGGGCGTGGAGACCGCCGCGTACCTCTGGGGCGACCTGGCCGAGAACTTCCGGCCGGGGGCATGACCCCGGGTTCGAGCACCATGGCAGCCAGATCACTCATCCGGATGATTCACCACGTGGGGATGGAACAGACGTGAGCACCGTGCCTGAGACCGAGCGCCCGCTGCACCTGGCACTGGCCCGGTCCGGGGTGGACCGGGCGGCCGAGCACCGCCTCGACGAGCCCTGGCTGGCGGCGGCCTGGAGCCACCCGAGCACCCGGGTCCTGCCGATCGCCGGCGGCGAGGCGTTCGTGGTCGACACCGCGCAGGGCACCGAGCTCGTGCTGATGCCCTCCTTCGAGGCGCCGCAGACCGGCGACCGGTACTTCCTGGGCACCGACGAGGACGGCGTCTCGTACTTCGCGCTGGCGGGCGAGAGCCTGCCCGGGCGCCTGGACGGCGACGCCCGCCCGGCCGGGCTGCGCGAGGTCGGCGGGCTGCTGTCCGACCGGGACGCCGGGCTGCTGGTGCACGCGGTGGCGCTGGAGCACTGGCACCGGCTGCACAGCTTCTGCTCGCGCTGCGGGCATCCGACCGAGAAGGCCGGCGCCGGGCACGTGCGGCGCTGCACCTCCTGCGCGGCCGAGCACTACCCGCGCACCGACCCGGCGGTGATCATGGTGATCACCGACGAGCAGGACCGCTGCCTGCTCGGCCGCCAGGCGCTGTGGCCGGAGGGCCGCTGGTCCACGCTGGCCGGCTTCGTCGAGCCGGGGGAGTCGATCGAGCAGGCGGTGGCCCGCGAGGTGCAGGAGGAGGCGGGCGTGCGGGTCGGCGAGGTGCGCTACGTCGCCAGCCAGCCCTGGCCGTTCCCGTCCAGCCTGATGCTCGGCTTCCTGGGCCGGGCGCTGCCCGGCGGCACCGAGATCACCGTGGACGGCGAGGAGCTGGCCGAGGCGCGCTGGTTCTCCCGCGAGGAGCTGCGGGCCGGCATGGAGGCGGGCGAGATCCTGCCGCCGTCCGGCATCTCGATCGCCCGGCACCTGGTCGAGCTCTGGTACGGGGAGCCGCTGCCCTCGGCGGCGCGCTGGTAGCCCTGGGGTAAAGCGGTCCACCCGAGGCGATCCGTCCGAAGCGGTCCGTGCGAAGCGGTCCGTACGAAGTGGTCGGCCCGAAAGCGGCCCGCCCGAATGGTGCCCGGACCAAGGGGGCGCGTGGAGAATTTCGCGCGCCCCCCTTTTACTCCGCAATCCCTTCCCGAATTCGCCACGACCAGCTGTTCGTATCCGGACGGGCCAGTTCTGCTACCGGGAGGGGCTCGCAGGGCTCCGAAGTCAACCCGCGCGGACGATATTGCCGGAAACGGCTGAAACCGGCTCGCCGTGCTCGCTACATTCACGAGGGTGACAATCCCCCGGGGCACCGCCCAATCCCCCAAATACCAGCGCCTCGCCGCCGACCTGCGCCGCCGGATCGCCGAGGGCGAGTTCACCGCCGACGCGGCCCTGCCGGTCGAGAGCGAACTGGAGCGCCAGTACGGCGTCGCCCGCAACACCGTCCGGCTCGCCGTCGACGTCCTGGTCAACGAGGGCCGCCTGGTCCGCCTCCAGGGCAAGGGCACCTACCTGCGCGAACACCCCGTCCTGGACCACCGCGCCTACGGGCCCGGCCTGACCCCCGCGCCGCGCGACTGCCTCGCCGCGCCCTCCGCCGTCTACCTCGGCGAGGCCGCCGAGGCCGGACGGGAACTCGGCACCGACTTCGAGATGATGATCGTCCGGGCCCGGGTGGACATCGCCGAACGGCTCGGACTGCGCCCCGGCGAGGCCATCGTGGTCCGCCGCCAGCTGCGGCTGCTCGACCGCGAGCCGTACTCCATCGAGGAGAGCCACTACCGGGCCGGCCTCGCCGCCGGCACCCCGCTGATGGAGCCCGACCCCGTCGAGGGCGGCGACGAGGCGGTGCTCGCCACCCTCGGACGCACCGAGATCGGCGCCGTGGACCACCTGGTCGCGCGGATGCCCGGCCCCGAGGAGGCCCAGTGGTTCCAGGGCGGCCCCGGGGTGCCGCTGATGGTGCAGACCCGCGTCACCTACGACCGGCGCGGGCCCGTCCGGGTCATCGAGACCCGCTACTCGGCCGACCGCAGCCGGCTCGTCTACGGCGTCGGCGACCTCGGCGCCCGCACCACCCTGCCCGCCCCCGCCGCGCCCGTCGACCCGGCCCGGGCCGACGCGCCGTGACGCGCGCCGGCCCCCGGCGGCCCGGGCCGGACCCGGCGGCCTCAGGCCGCCAGGGCCTTCTTGACCTGCAGCAGGCTCGGGTTCGTCATGACGACCCGCTCGCCGCCGCCGGCCGGCGTCACCAGCACCGTCGGAACGGTCTGGTTGCCGTTGTTCACCGACTCGACGAAGGACGCCGACGCCGGGTCCTCCTCGATGTTGATCTCGGTGTAGCCGATGCCTTCGCGCTCCAGCTGGCTCTTGAGTCGGTTGCAGTACCCACACCAGGTCGTGCTGTACATCGTCACGGTGCCGGACATCGAGGGGGCTCCTTCGAAAGAGAGGTGCGTACGGTCTCCGGAGGCAACGTCCACCGGGCGGCGGGCATTCCGGTACGCCGTCGACCGTCGTACGGAGCGATCATCCTGCGATCGCACCGGGCCTGTGGACAACCCCCTCCGCGATGTCCCACCGGGCTGAGAGGATGGAAAGCATGCAGGAAGACCTCTTGAGCGGCAGCCCGTACGACGGCCCCCACGGCTCCCCCTGGGGCGACCCCGGCGCCGCGACGGGCCCGGACGCCGTGCTCGCCGGGCTCGACCCCGAGCAGCGCGCCGTCGCCACCGCCCTGCAGGGCCCGGTCTGCGTCCTGGCCGGCGCCGGCACCGGCAAGACCCGCGCCATCACCCACCGGATCGCCTACGGCGTGAGCAGCGGCGTCTACCACCCCCAGCAGATCCTCGCCGTGACCTTCACCGCCCGCGCGGCCGGCGAGATGCGCGGCCGGCTGCGCCAGCTCGGCGCCGAGGGCGTCCAGGCCCGCACCTTCCACGCCGCCGCGCTGCGCCAGCTCCAGTACTTCTGGCCGCGCGCCGTCGGCGGCCCCGTTCCCCAGCTCCTGGAACGCAAGGTCCAGCTGGTGGCCGAGGCGGCCGGCCGCTGCGGCCTGCGCGTCCAGCGCACCGAACTGCGCGACCTCACCGCCGAGATCGAATGGGCCAAGGTCACCCAGATCGCCCCCGAGGACTACCCGGTGGCCGTCGCCAAGTCCGGCCGCGAGGCCCCCCGCGACCCGGCCGAGACCGCCCAGGTCTACCGCGTCTACGAGGAGGCCAAGAGCCGGCGCGGCAGCATGGACTTCGAGGACGTGCTGCTGCTCACCGCCGCGATCCTGGAGGACCGCCCGGACATCGCCGACCAGGTCCGCTCCCAGTACCGGCACTTCACCGTCGACGAGTACCAGGACGTCTCCCCGCTCCAGCAGCGCCTGCTCGACCAGTGGACCGGCCCGGACGGCGGCGCCAGCCTCTGCGTCGTCGGCGACGCCAGCCAGACCATCTACTCCTTCACCGGCGCCACGCCCGACTACCTGCTCAACTTCCGCAACCGGCACCCCGGGGCGACGGTGGTCAAGCTGGTCCGCGACTACCGCTCCACCCCCCAGGTCGTCCACCTCGCCAACGGGCTGCTCTCCCAGGCCCGCGGCGAGGCCGCCCGGCACCGCCTGGAACTCGTCTCCCAGCGCGAGGCCGGCCCCGAACCGGTCTACACCGAGTACGAGGACGAGCCCACCGAGGCCGAGACCACCGCCCGCCGGATCAAGGAGCTGCTCGCCGCCGGCGTGCGCGCCAGCGAGATCGCGGTGCTGTTCCGCACCAACGGCCAGTCCGAGGTCTACGAGCAGGCCCTCGCCGACCTCAACGTCCCCTACCAGCTCAAGGGCGCGGAACGGTTCTTCGAACGCCCCGAGGTCCGGGACGCCGGCGTGCTGCTGCGCGGCGCCGCCCGGGCCGCCTCCGACCCGCTCACCGACGACGCCCCCGACCTGGCCGGCCAGGTCCGCGCGGTGCTGGCCACCCGCGGCTTCACCGCCGAGCCCCCGGCCGGCTCCGGCGCCGTCCGGGACCGCTGGGAGTCGCTGGCCGCCCTCGTCCGGCTGGCCGAGGAGTTCGAGCGCACCCGCACCGAGGCCGGCCAGGGCACCGACCTCTCGGCCTACGTCGCCGAGCTGGACGCCCGCGCCGCGGCCCAGCACGCCCCGGCCGTCGAGGGCGTCACGCTCGCCTCGCTGCACGCCGCCAAGGGCCTCGAATGGGACGCCGTCTTCCTGGTCGGCCTCACCGAGGGCACCATGCCGATCATCTACGCCAAGACCGACGAGCAGGTCGAGGAGGAGCGCCGGCTCCTCTACGTCGGCGTCACCCGCGCCCGCAAGCACCTCAGCCTCTCCTGGGCGCTCTCCCGCTCCCCGGGCGGCCGGGCGAGCCGCAAGCCCAGCCGCTTCCTGGACGGGTTGCGCCCCGGCTCCACCGCTCCTGGCGCGCGCACCGGCGCGCGCGGCGGGCGAGGGGGCGTCGAGCCCGGCGAGCGCTCCGCCGCGCGGCGGGTCCGCGGACCGGTCAAGTGCCGGGTCTGCGACAAGGTGCTCACCGAGGCCGTCGAGCGCAAGCTGCGCCGCTGCGAGAGCTGCCCGTCCACGATGGACGAGGGGCTGTACGAGCGGCTGCGCGAGTGGCGGGCCCGGCAGGCGAAGAAGCAGGGCGCGCCGGCCTACGTGGTGTTCACCGACGCCACGCTGATGGCGATCGCCGAGGACGTGCCCGCCGGCCGCGGGGAGCTGGCCGCCATCTCCGGGGTCGGTGCCCTGAAGCTGGACAAGTACGGGGCGGCCGTGCTCTCGTTGTGTGCGGGGGAGGAGCCCGAGGAGGACCCGGACGACGTCGAGGACGGCGGTTCGGACGATCCGGCCTGAGCCGGTCCGGGCGTGGTCCAGGAGGCCGCTTCGAGGGTTTCGGAACCCGTTGTGTGACGTGCCGAAGAACTCGCGTGAAAAATAGTTTGCGCCGCGTACCGGGAGCGCAATAGCCTGCCGGAGCGGTCAAGGGGACGCGGTCGCACGGGGTGAAACCTGTGCTGATGCCCCTCGCCCGAGAGCTTCACCACAGCTTTACCGAGACAGACATCCGAACATTCGGAGCCAGGGAAACCAGGCTCCGCGAGACGCCGAGAGGAGGCGAAGACAGTGGGAAACATCATGATCACCAAAATGACTGGCCAGACCGTTGTCGCTGCCTCCCTGCGTGCCGCCCGTCTGCGGGCGCTCGCCGAGCTCGGTGGAACCGGTCTGGGTCTCGACACCACCGGTGTCTCCGTCGCCCCCGTTGTCAGTGGTCCTGGACACACTGATCTGTGCCTCACGGGCAGCAGGAGCGTCGACGGCACCACTGTCGAGACCGGTCTGTCCCGGGGCTGGGCCTCGTTCGGCACGCCGTGCTCCCTGCGCGACGAGCGACCGACCCAGGCACCGAAGGCGGCCGTAGCCGCCGCCATGCATGGCGGCTATGCGCAGGTCATCGGTGCCGAAAATGCCCAGAAGCAGAACGAGCAGCAGATTAACCAGGCCATGGCCGCCTTTACCGGCGCCGAGGCCGTCCGGATGTGGGCCTTCCGCGGCCCTGAACCCTGGAGAGAACGAACCTGAGCCAGCCTCAGGTCGGCACCTCCAGGGCCGCGGAACCCGTCACACCGGGATCCGCGGCCCTTCTGTTTTGTCCGGTACGCAAGACCACCCAGGCCCTCCGGGGCCTCCGGCCCAGCACCACCAGTCACCTGGGCCGGAACCACTGAGAAAAGACGAGGAAGACGCCCACAGTGTCCACGGTCATCACACCGCCCACCCCGTCCGTACCGCCGACAAGCCAGATCACCCAGGCCGACCAGGCCGACCCCCCGGAGGTTCTTTCCATGCAGCTCAGCTCGATCGAGCAGGCCGAGTCCCTCGGTCTCCCCATCCCCTGCCGCGCCTTCGACCCCGAGGTCTTCTTCGCCGAGACGCCGGCCGACGTCGAGTACGCGAAGTCCCTCTGCGGTACCTGCCCGGTGAAGGAGGCCTGCCTGACCGGCGCCCTGGAGCGGCGTGAGCCGTGGGGCGTCTGGGGCGGCGAGCTGTTCGTCCAGGGCGTCGTCGTGGCCCGCAAGCGTCCCCGTGGCCGTCCGCGCAAGACCGAGGTCATGGCGTGAACCCCGCCCACGGCGCCAGGGTCGTCCGCCGGGGAGAGCAGCCCCCGCTGGACAGCGCCCTCCGCCGATCCGTGCGGATCGCCGCCGCCAAGGCCGACGCCGCAGCCCGCATCCCGTTCCCGAGCAAGCACCACGAGCAGGACCACCACATGAACCCCGCCGCCGTCGATCCCACCGCCCGCGCCGAGCAGGCCACCGAACGTCAGACCCAGAACAGGATCCTCGAAATGCAACTCCTCCACGAATCCCTGGCCCGTGCCCATATGCAAGACAGGCTGCACGAGGCCGAGAACCAACGGCTCGTCAACCGGGTCGACCGGGCCCGCAGGCTCAGGCAGCGGGCCGAGCGGGCCTCGATGCGGGCCCGCAAGGCGCTCGCCGTCGCACTGATGTAGGGCCTTCGGCCCGGGGCCGTCCTCGACAGGCCCCTCCCGGACTCCGGTCCACCCCCGTCGTGCCGCAGGCCGCTCCCCGTCGTCGGGGAGCGGCCTGCGGCCGTTGTCGCGGTGCCCGGGTCAGTCCTCGCGGACCCGGGCGGGCTCGGCGGGCTGCCCCGGCCCCGCCGACGGGCGCCCGGCGAACTCGGGCAGCCACGCCAGCATCTCGGCGCGGAACGGCGCCTTGGCGCCCAGCTGGCAGAGCACCCCGATGGTGCTCAGCGTCACCCGGTGGATCAGCAGGTACGCGGGCGGCAGGTTCAGCTGCTTGCCCAGGTTGTAGGCGGGCGAGCGCGGATCGGCGATCCGGGCCGCCTGGGAGCGCATCCAGGTCCGGGTGAAGTGGAAGTTCTCCACCGCGGCCGGCTCGATGATCGGCAGCAGGTAGTCCAGCACCGCGTCCGGATCCAGCCGGATCGAGGGCTTCACGAAGCCCTCCTCGCGCAGCATCCGGAGCACCCCGGCCGCGTCCCCGGCCAACGCCATCCGCAGCGAGGCCCCGATCGGCGCGGGCAGCCCGCCGGGCAGCCGGTCCACGGTGCCGAAGTCCAGCACGCCCAGCCGCCAGCCCGACACCGGGCCGTCGTCCTTCAGCAGCCGGAAGTTGCCCGGGTGCGGGTCCGCGTGCAGCAGCCCCGTCCGGGACGGGCCCGCGAACAGGAACCGGGCCAGCAGCTGCCCGGCGCGGTCGCGCTCCTCCTGGGTGCCGCCCGCGATCACCTCGGCCAGCGGGGTGCCGCCCATCCACTCGGTGACCAGCACCTGGTCGGCCTGGGCCACCACGCCCGGCACCACGATGTCCGGGTCGTCCGTGAACTCCTCGGCGTGCCGGCGCTGGGCCTGCGCCTCCAGCTCGTAGTCCAGCTCCTCCGAGACGCGCTCGCGCAGCTCGGTGATCAGCGGCTTGATGTCCAGCCCGGGGATCAGCGGCCCCAGCAGCCAGGCCACCCGGCTCAGCTGCGAGAGGTCCGCGAGCAGGGCGTCGCCCGCGCCCGGGTACTGCACCTTGACGGCGACCGTGCGGCCGTCGTGCCAGACCGCCTTGTGCACCTGGCCGATCGAGGCGGCGGCCGAGGGCCGGTCGTCGAACTCCCGGAACAGCTCGCGCCAGGAGTCGCCGAGCCGCTGGGCGAGCGCGGTGTGCACCTTGGCGGCGGGCATCGGGGGAGCGGCGTCCTGGAGCTTGGTGAGCGCCGCCCGGTACGGCCCGGCCACCTCCTCCGGCAGCGCGGCCTCGAAGACGGACAGTACCTGCCCGAACTTCATCGCCCCGCCCTTGAGTTCGCCGAGGACCTTGAACAGCTGGTCCGCGGTGGCCTGTTGGAGCTCGGCGGTGACGACCTCGGCGGAGCGGCCGCCGATCCGCTTGCCCAGGCCGAGCGTGGCGCGGCCGGCTATCCCCAGCGGCAGGGCGGCGAGCCGTGCCGTGCGGGTCATTGCCTTGCGCGGAAGATCGCTCACCCCGGGCCTCCATTCCCCGGCCCCCCGGTTCCGGGCGGCCGACCATCTCTACGCCATTGTGCCCGCTCCCTGCTGCGTGCCCCTCGGAATTCCGTGGGGCGGGGCCGGGAGTGCCCTCGCTTTGCGGGGAGTTGGGTGGCTTGGTCCGGTGGGGGCCGGTGGTTCCGCGCCGGAAGTCGGCTCGGCCGACGTGCCGCGCGGGGCCGGACGGCTTCCTCCGGGGCTCCTCACCCGGGCGGCAGCGGCTGCCACAGGCAGCCGCAGTCGGGGTGCCCGCGCAGCCGCAGGCGCCTCGGCATGCCGTCCCCGGCCGAGACCTCGCACCAGCCGTCCACGCTCGGCGGCCGGCCGCCGTCCAGGAACACCTGGACGTGCAGCGCCGCCAGCCCGGCGACCGCCGTCGCCAGCGCCGTGTCGCAGGCCGGGGTCCGGGCCCGTCCGGGGCCTCCGTCGGCGAGCTGGGCCAGGACCCGGGGCCAGGCGGCGTCTTCGTCCTCCCGGCGCAGCACCAGGCAGTGCCCGCAGGCGGACACCCCGGGGATCACCAGCGGTCCGACGACGCCGAACTCCTCGACCACGCCCACGTAGAGGTGCGGCACCCCGGCCCGCAGCAGCAGTCGGGCCTCGTACGTCCCGCCGGCGAAGGCGGCGCTGCCGTCCCGCGGCGCGAGGACCACGAAGTCCGGTGGCGGCTCCCCGGTGCGGCGCCGGGGCAGGGGTGCCGGCGGCCGGCCGGTGGCCCGCTGCACCGCTTCCCGGGCCGCCGTCGAGCGCAGCCGTCCGACGTCCCCTGGCGGCAGGCCGGCGGGGGAGCAGTCCTCCGGTTTCACCCGGCCGCGGTCCGCGACCGTGACCGTGCCGGTGCCGCCCGCCGCGAGCACCGCCGCCACGGCGGTGCCGACCCGGCCCGCGCCGCGCACCTCGATCCGCGCGTCGGCCCGGCGGCCGAGGACCGCCGGTGCGGCGCCCGGCCCGGAGTGGACCAGGGAGAGCGAGGCGAGGTCGGGACCGAGCAGGTCCCGCTGCTGCGGGGGGAAGCGGGCCAGGGCGCGGCGGTCGGCCTCCGCGTCGTCCAGCAGGCCGGTCTCCTCCAGGCCGGTGAGCAGGGTGTCGGCCGGTTCGCGGCCGAGCCCGATGCGTTCGCCCTCGGTCAGGAGCTCCGGTCGCTCCCGTGTCCCGTCGAGCAGCGCGAGGAAGTCGCAGAGGGTCTTGTCGGCGTTGCCGAGCACCCCGGCGAAGCGGGTGACGGTGCCGAACTGCAGGGTCTGCGGGTCCCGCCAGCTGCGGGACAGCGCGGGTTTGAGGGCGAGGCGCACGACGATCTCCCTTCCGATCGTTTCCGGACGGCCGACCGCAGCTTGCCCCATCGCGCCGACGTCGTGCGGAAGGTTGTCCACAGGGCCGTGCGCATGATCGCACCATCCGTTCGCGCGCCCTGTGGATAACCGGCCATCCCCTCCGGCGTCGGTTTCCGGACACCCGCCGTCGACTTTTCGTTCCCGATCACTCCATGAAAGATTCCGGCCACGGCAGCGGACTTCTGTCCGTGGTACCGGGTAACGTCGTGTGCCATGGCAGCCGAGCGGGACTCCCATCCACCGGCGTCGCGTCGGCGTGCCCGCGCAGCGTCCGGGTCGCAGGTCGCGGCGCCGAACACACGCGGGCGCCCCGACCAGCGGCAGCAGCCGAGGCCGGCTCCACCGCAGCCGCCGCCCTCCGGCGCGGCGGCCCCCGAGGCGCACGACCGCGGCCGGGTCGAGGTGCGCCGCAGCGCCCGCCGCAGCCGTACGGTCTCCGCCTACCGCGAGGGCGACCGCACCGTGGTGCTGATCCCGGCCCGGATGTCGCACGCCGAGGAGCAGCGCTGGGTCGCGCAGATGCTGGAGAAGCTCGCCGCCCAGGAGTCCCGGCGGATCCCCGGTGACGAGGCCCTGATGACCCGGGCCCGCGAGCTGTCGGGCGCCTACCTGGACGGTCGCGCCCGGCCCAGCCAGGTCCGCTGGGTCACCAATCAGAATTCCCGCTGGGGCTCCTGCACCCCCAGCGAGGGGACGATCCGCCTCTCCCACCGGCTCCAGGGCATGCCGGAGTACGTGCTGGACTACGTGCTGCTGCACGAGCTGGCGCACCTGCTGGTGCCGGACCACGGTCCGGCGTTCTGGGCCCTGCTGGACTCCTACCCGCGGACCGAGCGGGCCCGCGGCTACCTGGAGGGCGTGGTCTCCGCCGCCCGGCTGCCGCACATCCCCGGCGCGCGGCACGCGGCCCCGGATCCGTCCGGGCCGGACCCGGACTCCTCCTGCGGCTGAGGCCGCGGCGGTGCGGGCGGGGAGGGCGCGCGCCCGGCCGGAGCCCGGTCGGTCCGACCGGAGGAACGACGGAAGGGGGCGCGGGCCAATAGGCTCCGCGCCCCCTTCCGATGTCGCACCTCAGCCGGTCAGCTGCCGTGCCCGGGCCACCAGGTCGCGCACCGAGTGGTCGGTGAGCTCCGGCAGCCGGTCGTAGTCGAACCAGCGCAGGTCCAGCGACTCCTCGCTGATCAGCGCCTGCGCGCCGGCCGGGGCCAGCGCGATGTACTGGACGTCCAGGTGGGTGTTCTCCGGCCGGTCCTTGCCGGTGCAGCGGACCAGGTGCCGGTCCAGCTTGGCCGGCACCGGGGCGCCGTCGCGCTCCAGCAGCACCAGGTCGGGGATGCCGGACTCCTCGACGGCCTCGCGCAGCGCGGCCGAGGCGAGGTCGCGGTCGCCGGGCTCGCAGTGCCCGCCCATCTGGAGCCACATGCCGACCTTGGGGTGCAGGGTGAGCAGCACCCGCCCGGCCGCCGGGTCGACGACCGCCGCGCTCGCGGTGATGTGCGCGGGCAGGCAGGAGCGGTACAGGCCCTCGGGCTGTTCGGCCAGGTGCTCCAGGTAGTCCAGCCGCAGCTGCTCCTGGTCCTCGTCGGTGGGCCGCCACCCGGTCAGCGCGCGGACGGCGTCCGCGTGCAGTCCGGTGGCGGGCGTCCCGGTGGCGGGCGTCTCGGTCGCCGTCATGCGGTGGGCTCGCCCTTTCCGTCGGTGCCGTCCTCGTCGGTCCCCGGCCGCTCGTCCTTCTTGGTGAGGTCGGGCTTGCCGGCCGCGGCGTCGCCGAGCAGCTTGTCGAAGGCGTCGAAGTCGATGCCGCCCTCCAGGTCGTCGGCGGAGCCCCGGTGCACGAAGGCGTCCGGGTCGTCCAGGTCGGCGGCGGTGGGCAGCATGTCCGGGTGCTCCCAGAGCGCGTCGCGGCCCTCGATGCCGCGGGCGTCGGCGAGCAGCGCCCAGAGCCGGGAGGCGTCGCGCAGCCGGCGCGGACGCAGCTCCAGGCCGACCAGGGTGGCGAAGGTCTGCTCGGCGGGCCCGCCGGCCGCGCGGCGGCGGCGGACGGTCTCGCGCAGCGCGCCGGCCTGCGGCAGGTGCGGCTCGGCGGCGGCGTGCACGACGGCGTCGACCCAGCCCTCGACCAGCGCGAGCGCGGTCTCCAGGCGGGCGAGCGCGGCCTTCTGCTCCGGGGTGTCCTCGGGCTGGAGCAGGCCGCCGGCCAGCGCCTCCTGCAGCGCCTCCGGGTTGCTCGGGTCGAGCTGGCCGACCAGCTCCTCCATCCGGGAGGTGTCGACCTTGATGCCGCGCGCGTAGGCCTCGACGGCGCCCAGCAGGTGGGCCCGCAGCCACGGCACGTGGGCGAAGAGCCGCTGATGGGCGGCCTCGCGCAGGGCGAGGTAGAGCCGGACCTCGTCGGCGGGCACGCTCAGGCCCTCGCCGAACTCGGCGACGTTCTGCGGCAGCAGCGCGGCCTTGCCGGCCGGGGCGAGCGGCAGGCCGACGTCGGAGGAGCCGACCACCTCGCCGGCGAGCGCGCCGAGCGCCTGGCCGATCTGGGTGCCGAACATGGCGCCGCCCATCGAGCGCATCACGCCCATCAGCGGGCCGGCCATGGCCTGCATCTCCTCGGGCAGCACGCCGCCCATGGCGTTGCCGACCCGCTCGGCGACCGGGTCCACCAGGTCCTTCCAGACCGGGAGGGTGGCCTCGATCCACTCGGCGCGGCTCCAGGCGACGGCGGTGCCGGCCCCGGAGGGGAACTCGGTGGAGCCGTCGAGCCACAGGTCGGCCAGGCGGACGGCCTCGGCGACGGCGGAGCGCTCGGCCGCGCTGACCGAGCGGTCCTTGCTCTTGCCCTCGGCGGGCTCGGCGACCACGGTCTGGCGGGCGATGTTCGTGGCGAGGTCCCAGTTCACCGGGCCGCCCTCGAACGAGAGCATCTGGCCGAGCTGCTGGAAGGCGGCGCCGAGGTCACCCGGGTTCATGCCGCCGAACATCGCGGCGAAGGGGTTGTCGGCTCCGGCACCGCCCGGGGCGCCGGGCATGCCGAACATCGCGCCGAAGGGGTTGCCGCCGCCGAAGCCGAACGGCTGCGGACCGCCGCCGGACTGCTCCGGGTCCTTCTTCTCGTTCTTCTGCGCGTCGTCGGGCTTGGCCTTGCCGTCCTCGGGCTCCTCGGGCGGAACGCCGAATCCGAAGGGAAGGTCGCTCACGGGGTCCTCGATCCGGTCGGCCGTCATGCGGGTGTGGCGGAAAAGTCTGCGCCCGGGGCGGCGGCGGAGTGGGGGACTCGGGGGCGGCTCCCACGCGGCAGGCCCGCGCCGGGTGCACCGCCGGGCCTTCGCCTCGGGCAGGATGGACGTACGTGACACACGTCCGTACGCACATAAAGCTAACCGTGGAGGATGGCCGGTGAGTTCCCCGCCCTCGGACGTTCGCTCTGGGCTGACCGGAGGAGAGGACGCGTCGGACACCACGGCGTCGCCGTCTCCAGCCTACGGCGGACGGCCGCTGACCGTGGCGGTCACCGGCGCCGCGGGGGTGCTGGGCGAGCGGGTCGCCGCCCGGCTGGTGGCCTCCCCGCACGTCCGGAAGGTCCTCGCCGTGGACGACCGGCGAGGGGAGGTGCCGGGCGTGCAGTGGCGGGTGCTCGACGTCCGCGACCCGGCGGTGGCCGAGCGGCTGGCCGGGGTCGACGTGGTGGTGCACCTGGCGATGGACTTCGGCATGGAGTCCGACGCCCGGGCCCGCAGCGCCTACAACGTGCGCGGCGCCCAGACGGTGCTGACCGCGGCCGCGGCCGCCGGAGTCCACCGGGTGGTGCTGTGCACCTCGGCGATGGTCTACGGCGCGCTGGCCGACAACGAGGTGCCGCTGGCGGAGGACTCCGAGCTGCGGGCCACCGAGGAGGCCTCGCTGGTCGGGGACCTGCTGGAGATCGAGCGGCTGGCCCGCCGGGCGCCGCGCGCCCACCCGGGCCTCCAGGTGACGGTGCTGCGCCCGGCCGTGGTGGTGGGCCCCGGCGTGGACACCGTGCTGACCCGGCACTTCGAGGCGCCCCGGCTGCTGGTGGTGGCGGGCTCCCGCCCGTGCTGGCAGTTCTGCCACGTGGACGACCTGGCGGCGGCGCTGGAGTACGCGGTGCTGGGCCTGGTCGAGGGCGAGGTGACGGTCGGCTGCGACGGCTGGCTGGAGCAGGAGGACGTGGAGCGGCTGTCCGGGATCCGGCGGATGGAGCTGCCGGCCTCGCTGGCGCTCGGTACGGCGGCGCGGCTGCACCGGCTCGGTCTGACCCCGGCCCCGGCCGGGGACCTGGCGTACACGATGTACCCGTGGGTGGTGTCCGGGAGCCGGCTGCACGAGGCTGGCTGGCGTCCGGCGCACACCAACGAGCAGGTGCTGGCCGAGCTGCTGGAGCAGGTGTCCGGCAAGCACGCGGTGGCCGGTCGCCGGCTGGGCGGCAAGGAGGCGGCGACCAGTCTGGGGGCGGCCGGGGCGACGGTGGCGCTGGTGGGTACGGCGGCGCTGGTGCGCCGGGCCCGCAAGCGGCGGCGGTTCTGACCGGTCGGCCCTGACCGGTCGGCCGGTTTCGTCCTGCCGTAAACGGGGGGGCGGGCGCTTGGCGGCGCACACTTCTCACGATGCGAAATTCCGGCGTCGTGATGCGGAAAATACTTGCCCCGTCCCGTCCCGGATGGGGAATCATGGGGGCATGTCCGAGAACCACGACCCCATCCGCCTGCTCGCCATCCGCGACACCCCGCTCTCGCTGGACGAGGTGTACGAGGCGGTCGGCGACGACGCGGCCGGCGGCACCACCGTCTTCGTCGGGACGGTCCGGGACCACGACGGCGGCAAGTCGGTCTCCGCGCTGGAGTACAGCTGCCACCCCACCGCCGAGCAGGAGATGCGCCGGATCGCCGAGAAGGTGGCCGCCGACTTCCCGGTCCGGGCGCTCGCCGCGGTCCACCGGGTGGGCCGGCTGGAGATCACGGACAAGGCCGTGATCGTCGCCGTCTCCTGCGCCCACCGCGGTGAGGCCTTCGCGGCCGCCCGTCGGCTGATCGACGACCTCAAGCACGAGGTGCCGATCTGGAAGCACCAGGTCTTCTCCGACGGCGGGGACGAGTGGGTCGGCGCCGGCGGCTGCTGAGCGCGGGACCGGTGCGACGGAACCGATCGGCACACTTCGTGCGTCGGTCGGGTCAGGCGCGCCGAGGTCTCACTCCAACGGGTCCGTGACGGCGCTCCGAATACTCCCTGGAAGTGAGCCGATCGGCCGTCCCGTGACCCGGATGGCGCCGGCCGCGTTGTCCGCCGGAGTGGTTAATCTGCTCATAGACACGACGAGCTGGGAGTACTGACATGGGTGCGCTCGCCTGGTTGATCATTCCGGTGGTCGCGGTCCTGATCGCCGCCCTCTGGGCGGTGTGGGCCCAGCGGGCGCCGCGGGCCACCGGGGACCCGGCCTCACTGGCCGAGCACCGGCGTTTCATGGCCGCCATGGAGCGCACCACCGCGGGCGCGGCCGCCCCCGGCGAGGGCTCCGGCAGGTAGCCCGGCGGGCGCCGCTTCGGGCGCGTCCCGTACTGTCGTGGCATGCCACGCCGCTCCGCGACGATGCTCGCTGCCACCCTGCTGCTCATAGCGCTGCTCTGCGTCTCGGTGCTGATGAAGGTGCCGTACACGGAGATGAGCCCGGGGCCGACGTACAACACGCTCGGCAACCAGGGCGGCAAGCCGGTGATCAGCATCAGCGGGCACGACTCGTACCCGACGAGCGGTCACCTCAACATGACCACCGTCCAGGTCACCGGGGCCAAGTACGAGCCCAGCCTGGTCAACGCGGTGGTCGGCTGGCTGCGGGACGACGTGCTGGTGGTGCCGCACGACAACGTCTACCCCAAGGGGCAGTCGGACGCGGAGGCCAAGAAGCAGAACGCCGAGGAGTTCGCCTCCTCCGAGGACAGCGCGCGCACCGCGGCGCTCAAGCAGCTGGGCATCCCGGTGGGCAGCGAGTTCATCGTGAAGTCGGTCACCGCGGGCGCCCCGGCCGAGGGCAGGCTGCACGCGGGCGACCAGATCGTGGCGGTGGACGGCACGCCGGTCGGCTCGGTCGAGCAGGTGGTCGCGGCCGTCACCAAGCACAAGCCGGGCGAGTCGGTGGTCTTCACCGTCGTGCCGCGGGTCAAGGACGCGAACGGCGCCGCCACGCAGGGCGGGAAGACCGACGTCACCGTCCCGACCGTCCGGGCCAAGGACCTCGACCCGAACGCCTCCGCCGAGCGGGCGGAGCTCGCGGTGGTGGGCATCGGCACCGGGATGCGGCACACCTACCCGTTCCAGATCGACATCGGCCTGCAGGACGTGGGCGGCCCGAGCGCCGGCCTGATGTTCTCGCTCGGCATCATCGACAAGCTCACCCCCGGCGGCGACCTCACCGGCGGCAAGTTCGTGGCCGGCACCGGGACCATCGACGACGACGGCAAGGTCGGCCCGATCGGCGGCATCTCGATGAAGCTGATCGCCGCCCGCGACGCCGGGGCCGAGTACTTCTTCACCCCGTCCTCGAACTGCGCCGAGGCGACCAAGAACGTGCCGTCCGGGCTGACCCTGATCAAGGCGGACACGCTGGACGGCGCGCTGAAGTCGCTGGAGCAGGTCCGCTCCGGGCAGACCTCCGCGCTGCCGTCCTGCTCCGCCGGCTGACACAGGCCCGGCCGACCGCCCGGCAGGCGCCGGGCGGCCGCCGGGAGAGCCGGCGGGGAAGGCGTCAGGCGAAGGTCGCCAGCAGTGCCTCGGTCAGGCCCGGCACGAGGTCGGGGCCGGTCAGCACCTCGCGGGCGACGTCCTTGGAACGCAGCCGCAGGGCGATCTCCTTCTTGCCGCCGCGCAGCACCGCGGCGGTGATCCGCACCTCCTCGCGCTTGGGGTGGTTGGCCACCCACTCGGCGAGCTGGGCGTCGCTGGCGCCCCGCGGGCGGGACTGCTCGGCGCCCGGGGGCAGCATCATGCGCTCGACGACCAGGGCGCAGCCGGCCACCGAGTCGGGCCAGGCGATGGTGCCGAGGAACTTGTCGAGCTCCATGCCGGCCGGCAGCTCGTCCTGCTCGATCGGGGTCAGGCCGGCCTCGTCGCCCTCGGCGAGGCCGAGCTGCTTGGCGATCTTCGGGTTGGCCTTGCGCAGGGCGGCGCTGTCCACCAGGGCGAACAGCCGGGCCGGGAGGTCCCAGCCGAGGGTGGATGCGTACTCGTCGATCTCCAGCGCGGCCCGGGTCAGCGGGGTGGCGGCCGGGAGCTTGGAGACGTCGTCGGGGGAGTTGTTCAGATCAGACGCGTCGGACATGACTCAATCCTCACACGCCGGGCGGGGCCCGCTCGCCGGGCGGTCCGCCGCGGGAGCCGTCGGCGGGGGCGCCGCGACGACCGCCGCGACGACCGCCCGCGGGGCCGCCCGGAGGACCGCGGGAGCCGCGGCCGGGACGGCCGGGGGCGGACCGGCGTCGTAACCGTCTGCTAACGGTGGGAACTCGACCAAAGCCTGGTTAAGTTTCTCTGACGACCGACCCATTCAGACGACACAGCCGAGGTGCCACCGTGGTCTTCCAGATGCCCGAACGCTCAGAGCCGGGTTTCCGGCGCAGGGTAGGCCCGCCCTCCCGGCGAGCGCGGGTGGCCCTGCTGACCCTGGGCGTGCTCGCGGTGCTGTTCCTGCTGTTCGTCATGTTCGCGGGCTTCTGGACGGACTGGCTGTGGTTCAAGTCGGTCCACTTCTCCTCGGTGTTCACCACCCAGCTGTGGACGAAGATCGGCCTGTTCGCGGTGTTCGGGCTGCTGATGGCGGTGATCGTTGGCTTCAACATCTGGCTGGCGCACCGGCTGCGGCCGCCGCTGTCGGCGATGTCGGTGGAGCAGCAGAGCCTGGACCGCTACCGGGCCGGCCTGGCGCCGTTCAAGCGCTGGGCGCTGATCGGCATCTCGCTGGTGATCGGCCTGGTGGCCGGCGCCGCCGCCTCCGGGCAGTGGCGGACCTGGCTGATGTGGACGAACTCGACCTCCTTCGGTGAGAAGGACTCGCAGTTCGGCATGGACGTCTCGTTCTACGCCTTCGACCTGCCGTTCTACGAGTTCGTGCTGGGCTTCGCGTTCAGCGCGGTGATCGTCTCGCTGCTGACCTCGGCGCTGGTGCACTACCTGTACGGCGGGCTGCGGCTGCAGGGCCCGGGCCGCCGGGCGAGCGTGGGCGCGCAGGGGCACCTGGCGGTGCTGCTGGGCGTGTTCGTGCTGCTGAAGGCCGTCGCGTACTGGCTGGACCGGTACGCGCTGGCGGTGAAGACCGGCTCGTACAAGGGGGTCTCGGGCTGGACCGGCCTGCGCTACGTGGACGCCAACGCGTTCCTGCCGGCCAAGACCATCCTGTTCTTCGTCGCGATCATCTGCGCGGTGCTGTTCTTCCTGACCCCGATCCGCCGCACCTGGGCCCCGGCCCTGATCGGCCTGGGGCTGATGGTGCTGTCGGCGGTGCTGATCGGCGGGCTGTACCCGGCGATCGTGCAGCAGTTCCAGGTCAAGCCGAACGAGCAGGCCAAGGAGACGCCGTACATCCAGAAGAACATCGACGCCACCCGCCAGGCGTACGGCATCGCGGACGCACAGACCACCCAGTACACCCCGCAGGGCACCACCAACGCCGAGGCGCTCAAGCCGGACGCGCAGACCGTCGCGGACATCCGGCTGCTGGACCCGAACGTGGTCTCGCCGACGTTCCAGTCGCTGGAGCAGCAGCGCAACTACTACGCCTTCCCGAACACGCTGGACGTGGACCGCTACGGCACCGGGCAGGGCAAGCAGGACAGCGTGATCGGCCTGCGCGAGCTCGACCTCAACGGCGTGCAGCGCAACTGGATCAACGACCACTTCAAGTACACCCACGGCTACGGCGCGGTGGCCGCCAAGGGCAACCAGGTCGACGACAAGGGCCAGCCGGTGTTCACCGAGTCGGGCCTGCCGGCCACCGGCACGCTGGGCGACTACCAGCAGCGGATCTACTACGGCGAGAAGACCACCACCTACTCGATCGTCGGCGGCGCCAACAAGGAGATCGACTACACCGATCCCAAGACCGGCCAGAACGCCGAGTACACCTACTCCGGCGGCAGCGGGGTCTCGCTGGACAACCCGCTGACCCGGGCCGCGTACGCGGTGCGCTTCAGCGAGCCGCAGATCCTCTACGCGGGGGCGATCACCGACGGCGCCAAGGTGATCTACAACCGGACGCCCAAGGAGCGGGTGGAGAAGGTCGCGCCGTGGCTGTCGATCGACGCCGACCCGTACCCGGTGGTGCAGGACGGCCGGGTGCTCTGGGTGCTGGACGGCTACACCACCTCGGACGGCTTCCCGTTCTCCTCGAAGACGACGCTGGGCGCCGCCACCAAGGACTCGCTGACCAACCAGCGCGGTGAGCTGCTGACCGTCGCCAACCAGGTCAACTACATCCGCAACTCGGTCAAGGCCACGGTGGACGCCTACACCGGCGAGGTGAAGCTCTACCAGTGGGACGACAAGGACCCGGTCCTGAAGACCTGGATGAAGGCCTTCCCCGGCACCGTCGAGCCCAAGGCGGACATCCCGCAGGGCCTGCTGCCGCACCTGCGCTACCCGCAGGACATGTTCAAGGTGCAGCGCGACCTGCTCGGCCAGTACCACGTCACCGACGCCAACTCCTTCTTCAACGGCAGTGACATCTGGCAGGTCCCGGTCGACCCGACCAGCGACACCAAGCAGGTCCAGCCGCCGTACTACGTGACGGTGCGGATGCCGGACACCAGCACCGCGAGCTTCTCGCTCACCAGCACCTTCGTGCCCAACCAGCGGCCCAACCTGGCGGCCTTCATGGCCGTCAACGCGGACCCGGGGGACGACTACGGGAAGATCCGCATCCTGAAGATGACGGGCGAGAGCGGCGCCCCCGGCCCCGGCCTGGTGCAGTCGAAGTTCAACTCCCGCCAGGAGGTGGCCAACCAGATCTTCGCGCTGAAGAGCGGTGGGGACGCCGAGCTGGAGTACGGCAACCTGCTGACCCTGCCGGTCGGCGGCGGACTGCTCAACATCGAGCCGGTGTACGTGCGCGGACGCGGCGCCAAGTACCCGACGATGCAGAAGGTCCTGGCGGTGTACGGGGACGACAACGTGGCGTTCGAGGACACCCTGGAGGCCGCGCTGAAGAAGGTGTTCGGCGGGACGCCCCCGTCGACCACCCCGACCGTGCCGGCCAACCCGGGCACCGGGACGACCCCGACCAACCCGACGACGCCCACCGCGCCGGCGCCGGGCGGGACGATCTCGCCGGAGCTCCAGAAGGCGCTCTCGGACGCGGGGAAGGCGTACAACGACAGCCAGACCGCGTTCAAGAACGGCGACTGGGTGGCCTACGGCAACGCCCAGAAGGCGCTCGGCGACGCGCTGAAGGCCGCCGAGGCGGCCCGCGGCGGCAGCCCGGCGCCCGCCCCGGGCGGCACTCCCGCCCCGGGTGCCACCGGCGGCGGATCGCCCAGCCCGCAGCCGTAGCCCGCTGAGCTGCGGCAACCGTTTTCCGTTCCACCCCGCGACCGTGCTATGGTTTAACCACCGACGCGGGGTGGAGCAGCTCGGTAGCTCGCTGGGCTCATAACCCAGAGGTCGCAGGTTCAAATCCTGTCCCCGCTACAAAGGCCAGAGGCCCGGAGGATTCTTCCTCCGGGCCTCTGGTGTTTCCCGCTCCGTTCTCGCCCGGAAGCGGCGGGAACCGCTCCGGTAGTATCGACCGTCGCCAAGGACGACGGCAGCGGGGTTTGTGGGGTTGGAGTGTCGGGAAATCGACAAAGCGCCGAAGCAATTTCGTCGGCTTCGGGTCAGCCCCGCCGGAATTCGGCCGGGGCAGGTGTACGCGGGTACTGGGTGATGCGACGATGGGACACATGGGGGACGGTGCACGGCCGCTGACCGGCCGTCGGGTCCGGCGCCTCCCCCGGGAGTCCTCCCGGTCGCACGCCGGGGCACGATGCCGCGACACTCTGGGGGAGCGGGAGTCGGCATGAGGCTGATCGGCAAGTCAGGCGCCAAGTCCGCGGCGGCCGTCGAGGCGGACACCGACGCCTGGGCGGAGAGCCCCGAGAGCACCGCCGCCCACCCCGGAGCCCTGCCCGCCCAGCGCACCAGCGGACTGTCCGAGCGTTCCCCGGCCCCCGGCTACGGGCCCGACAGCCTGGTCCACGTGTCGACCCGTCAGTTCGCCGCCGCCGTCGGCGCGTACGGCGAGCAGCCCGGCGGGGAGCCGGCCGCCGGCGCCGCGCTCGACCCGGCCGGCCTCGACTCGACCAGCTTCGAGACCGCCCTCGCCGCCCGTGAGTCCGCCGCGCTGGAGGCCCGCCACCGGCAGGCCGCCGACGGCGGCGACCCGGACGCCGCCTGCCGGCTCGGCACCCTGCTGCTGCGCCGCGGCGAACTGGAGGACGCCGAGTCCTACCTGCGCGCCGCCGCGGCCGCCGGGGTGCGCGCCGCCGCCAACAACCTCGGCGTGCTGCTGCACCAGCAGGGCCACCGCGCCGAGGCCGGCCAGTGGTGGCGCCAGGCCGCCGTGGCCGGCAGCGCGCCGGCCGCGCACGCGCTCGGGCTGCAACTGCGCGACCAGGGCGAGGAGGAGGCCGCCGAGTACTGGCTGCACTTCGCCGCCGACCACGGCCACCCGCTGGGCGCGTACGCCCTGGGCGACCTGATGGAGCACCGGCGGGACGTGCGCGCCGAGCGCTGGTTCAAGGTCTCCGCCGACGCCGGGCACCGGGAGGCCTCCTACCGGCTGGCCCGGATGCGCGAGGCCGCCGGCGACAAGGAGACCGCCGAGACCTGGTACCGCACCGCCGCCGCCCGCAGCCACGCCCGCGCCGCGCTGCGCCTGGGCGTGCTGCTGGAGGAGCGCGCCCGCACCGACCAGTCGCTGCTGGAGGAGGCGGCCCGCTGGTACCGGCAGGCCGCGCAGAACGGGGAGCCGCGTGCGGCCTGCGCGCTGGGCTTCCTGCTGCGCGACTCCGGGGACGTGGCGGCCGCCGCCGAGTGGTGGCAGGAGGCCGCCGAGGCCGGGGACGGCAACGCCGCCAACGCCCTGGGCGCGCTGCACGCGAGCCGCGGCGAGGCCGCCGCGGCCGAGCGCTGGTACCGCGCCGCACTCGACGCGGGCGACCAGAACGGCGCCTTCAACCTGGGCCTGCTCTGCGCCGGCACCGGCCGCGAGCAGCAGGCCGAGCAGTGGTACCGCCGGGCCGCGTACGCCGGGCACCGGGAGGCCTGCAACGCGCTGGCCGTGGTGCTGCTGCAGCGCGGCGACGAGTCCGGCGCCCAGCCCTGGTTCTCCAAGGCGGCCGAGGCCGGCAGCGTGGACGGCGCGTTCAACCTCGGCGTGCTGCACGCCGGGCGCGGCGAGCAGCAGCAGGCCCAGGAGTGGTACGCGCGCGCCGCGGCCGAGGGGCACGGCGAGGCGGCGCTGCAGCTCGCGGTCGTCCAGGAGCAGCGCGGCAACCTGGCCGGGGCGCTGCAGCGCTACCGGCAGGCGGCGGCCGGAGGCTCGGCCGAGGGCGCGTTCCGGCTGGCTTCGCTGCTGGACCGGCGCGGGGACGCGGACGCCGAGGCCGAGCACTGGTACGCGCTGGCCGCCGACGCCGGGCACCGCCGGGCGCAGGTGCGGATGGGCGTGCGGGCGGCCGAGCGCGGGGCGCTGGAGATCGCGGAGAGCTGGTACCGGCGGGCCGCCGAGGCGGGCAGCCGCAGCGCCGCGTTCAACCTGGGGCTGCTGCTGGCCCGGCAGGACAGCGAGGCCGAGGCGATGCTCTGGTACACCCGGGCCGCCGACGCCGGGCACGGCCGGGCGGCGCTGCGGCTGGCGCTGCTGGCACTGCGCCGCGGGGAGCCGATGCAGGCGGAGAACTGGTGCCGGCGGGCGATCGACTCCGGGCCGGCCGAGGTGGCCGAACGGGCCGGGCGGCTGCTGGGCGCGCTGAGCGCCGAGTTGAGCGCGTAGCCTCCCGATCCGAGCGGCCCCCGATCCGCTTGTCCCGCCGGTCGGTGCAACCCCCTGATCAGTGCAACTCCCTGATCAGTGCAACTCCCTCATCAGAGGCGGCAGTTCGGGCACAGGCCGCGGTAGGTGACCTCGGCGGCGGTGACGGCGAAGCCGAAGCGCTCGGCGGCGGGGAGGGCGGTGAGCGGGTCGCCCTGCGGGTGGACGTCGCGGATCGCGCCGCAGCCCGAGCAGATCAGGTGCTGGTGGGCGCGGTGCGCGTTGGGGTCGTAGCGCTTGGCCCGGCCGTCGGTGGCGACCTCCAGGACCTCGCCGAGGGTGACGAGTTCGCCGAGCGTGTTGTAGACGGTGGCGCGGCTGATCTCCGGCAGCCGGGCCGCCGCGCGGGCGTGCACCTCGTCGGCGGTGAGGTGCACGTGGTCGCCGTCCAGGACCTCGGCCACGACCCGGCGTTGCGAGGTCAGCCGCCAGCCCCGTGCGCGCAGTCTCTCCAGCAGGTCGCTCATGCCATCCAGAGTAGGTCAAGCTCCGAGATTGGTTCCAGTATTGACTTGGACAAAGTCCAAGTTAGGATCGTGTCATCACGACCGGACACCGCGGAGGCACTCCCATGACGATCCAGGACGAGCAGCGCCCGACCCTGACCACGGAGGCGGGTGCCCCCGTCGCCGACAACCAGAACACCGAGACGGCGGGCGTCGGGGGCCCGGCGCTCATCCAGGACCAGCTGCTGTTCGAGAAGCTCGCGCACTTCAACCGCGAGCGGATCCCGGAGCGCGTGGTGCACGCCCGCGGCGCCGGCGCGTACGGCACCTTCACCGTGACCGCCGACGTGACGCCCTGGACCCGGGCGGCGTTCCTCTCCGAGGTCGGCAAGCAGACCGAGACGTTCCTGCGCTTCTCCACGGTGGCGGGCAACCTCGGCGCGGCCGACGCGGTGCGCGACCCGCGCGGCTTCGCGCTGAAGTTCTACACCGAGGAGGGCAACTACGACCTCGTCGGCAACAACACCCCGGTGTTCTTCATCAAGGACGCCCTCAAGTTCCCCGACTTCATCCACACCCAGAAGCGCGACCCGTACACCGGCTCCCAGGAGGCGGACAACGTCTGGGACTTCTGGGGCCTGTCGCCCGAGGCCACCCACCAGGTGACCTGGCTGTTCGGCGACCGCGGCATACCCGCCTCGTACCGGCACATGAACGGCTACGGCTCGCACACCTACCAGTGGCAGAACGAGGCCGGCGAGCACTTCTGGGTCAAGTACCACTTCAAGACCGACCAGGGCATCCGCAACCTCGCCCAGGCCGAGGCCAACACCCTCGCCGGCGAGGACCCGGACAGCCACCAGCGCGACCTGCGCGAGTCGATCGAGCGCGGCGAGTTCCCCAGCTGGACGGTGCAGGTCCAGATCATGCCGGCGGCCGACGCGGCGAGCTACCGCTTCAACCCCTTCGACCTGACCAAGGTCTGGCCGCACGCCGACTACCCGCCGATCGAGATCGGGAAGCTGGAGCTCAACCGCAACCCCGACAACGTCTTCGCCGAGGTCGAGCAGTCGGTGTTCTCCCCGGCGCACTTCGTGCCCGGCATCGGCCCGTCCCCGGACAAGATGCTCCAGGGCCGCCTGTTCGCGTACGCTGACGCCCACCGCTACCGGGTCGGCATCAACGCCGACCACCTGCCGGTGAACCGTCCGCACGCCACCGAGGCCCGCACCAACAGCCGCGACGGCCACCTGTACGACGGCCGCCACGGCCGGCAGAAGAACTACGAGCCGAACAGCTTCGGCGGCCCGGTGCAGACCGGCCGTCCGCTGTGGGCCGCGACCGCCGTCGACGGCCCCACCGGCACCCACGCCGCGCCCTCGCACGCCGAGGACGACGACTTCGTGCAGGCCGGCGACCTGTACCGGCTGTTCTCCGAGGAGGAGAAGCAGCGCCTGATCGGCAACCTGGCGGGCTTCATCGCCAAGGTCTCCGCCGACCGCGAGGACATCGTGGAGCGGGCGGTCGACAACTTCCGCAAGGCCGACGCCGACTTCGGGCAGCGGCTGGACGCGGCGGTCCGGGAGCTGCGCAAGCGGTAGTCACCGGACCGGGAACGGCGGCGGCCCCCCGACCAGCTCCCACTGGTCGGGGGGCCGCGACCACGTTCGGGCCGGCCGGGGTCAGACGGACAGCCGGCGCAGGGCCTCCTCGTGCAGCAGGCCGTTGGAGGCGACCGCGTCGGCGCCGCCGGGGCCGGGGACGCCGTCCAGGCCGGTGAAACGGCCGCCGGCCTCCTCGACGATGATGCAGTTGGCCGCCATGTCCCACAGCGACAGCTCGGGCTCGGCGGCGATGTCGACGGCGCCCTCGGCGACCATCATGTAGGACCAGAAGTCACCGTACGCGCGGGTGCGCCAGCAGGCGCGGGTGAGGTCCAGGAACGGGTCGAGGCGACCGCGCTCCTCCCAGCCGCTGAGCGAGGAGTAGGAGAAGGACGCGTCCTCGATCCGGGAGACGCCGGAGACCTGCAGCCGGGAGGCCTTGGTCAGGCTGCGGCCGCCGAACGCGCCCAGGCCCTTGGCCGCCCACCAGCGGCGCTGCAGCGCGGGGGCGGAGACGATGCCGACCACCGGGCGCTCGACGCCGTCCGGACCGTCCTCCAGCAGGGCGATCAGGGTGGCCCAGACCGGGACGCCGCGGATGTAGTTCTTGGTGCCGTCGATCGGGTCGATCACCCAGCGGCGCGGGCCCGAGCCCTGGAGACCGAACTCCTCGCCGAGGACGGCGTCGCGCGGACGGGCGCGCTGGAGCACGCTGCGCACGAGCTCCTCGGCGGCCTTGTCGGCGTCGCTCACCGGGGTGAGGTCGGGCTTGGTCTCGATCTTCAGGTCGAGGGCGCGGAAGCGATCCAGGGTGACCGAGTCGGCCGAGTCGGCGAGGACATGGGCGAGTCGGAGGTCGTCGTGGTAATCGGCCATGCCCGAAACCCTAGCGAGCCTCCCCCGATCGGCACAGCCGGGCTCGCGGAGCGGCCCGGAGCGGGTGCGGGCGCGCGCGGCCGTCCGGCGCGCCGTGCCGGCTCCGCTCGTCGCTCCGCGAGCCCGGTCGCTCAGCCGGTCGTGCCGCTCAGTGGCTCGTGCCGCTGAGCTGGAGGCCGATGACACCGGCGATCACCAGCGAGATCGAGACCAGCTTGAGCACCGAGGTGCTCTCGCCGAGGAAGAGCATGCCGTAGATCGCGGTGCCGGCCGCGCCGATGCCCGTCCACACCGCGTAGGCGGGGCCGACCGGAAGGGTCTTCAGCGAGAGGGTGAGCAGGCCGAAGCTGCCGAGGGCGAACACGCAGAAGCTGATGGTGGGCCAGAGCTTGGTGAAGCCCTCGCTGAGCTTGAGGTTGATCGCGAAGCCGGTCTCCAGCAGGCCGGCCAGGACCACCAGGGCCCATGCCATCGCGTGCCCTCCCTGTCGATCGACGGGCGGACCGCATACGGCCCGACTTTCCTATGATCGCCAGGTGGGCCCGCTCCGACACCTCGAACGGGCCACCAACCCCGCCGACGGGCCGCGGACGGCCGGACTCAGTCGGCCTCGCCGTCCTTGCTGGCCAGCAGACGGCGCAGCGAGTAGAGCCGGGCCGCCTCGGCGTGGCCCTCGGCGACCCAGGCGTCCAGCGCGCAGTCCGGCTCGTCGTGGCTGCACGCGCGCGGGCAGTCGGCGGTGCCGGCCTCCAGGTCGGGGAAGGCGAGGATGACCCGGGACGGATCGATGTGCGAGAGGCCGAACGAGCGGAAGCCGGGGGTGTCGATCACCCAGCCGGGGTTCAGCGCCTTCTTCGAGCCGGGCTTGGCGCCGGGCGGCGGGGGCAGGCGCAGCGCCAGCGCGGAGACGGTGGTGTGCCGGCCGCGGCCGGTGACGGCGTTGACGTGCCCGGTCTGCCGCCGGCGGTCCGGGACGAGCGCGTTGACCAGGGTGGTCTTGCCGACGCCGGAGTGGCCGATGAAGACCGTGGACAGGCCGCGCAGGTGCTCCCGGACGGCCTCGGCGCCGGTGGTCTCCAGCTCGTCGCGGCGGGTGACCACGTACTCGATGCCCAGCGGCGCGTAGGTCTCCAGCAGCGTCGAGGCCGGGGCGAGGTCCGACTTGGTGAGCACCAGCAGCGGCTCCATGCCCGCGTCGTACGCCGCCACCAGGCAGCGGTCGATCAGCCGGGGGCGCGGCTCCGGATCGGCCAGGGCGGTGACGATGGCCAGCTGCTCGGCGTTGGCGACCACGATCCGCTCGTACGGGTCGTCGTCGTCCGCGGTGCGCCGCAGCACCGAGGTGCGCTCCTCGACCCGGACGATCCGGGCGAGGGTGTCGGCCTCCCCGGTGAGGTCGCCGACCAGGTTGACCACGTCGCCGACGACGACGCCCTTGCGGCCCAGCTCGCGGGCCTTCATGGCGACGACCTCGCGTTCCTGCTTCGTTCCCAGGTCGACCAGGCAGGTGATCCGACCGCGGTCGACGGTCAGCACCATCGCCTCGGCGGCGTCCTCGTGCTTGGGCCGGATCCGGGTCCGCGGCCGGGAGCCCCGGCGGGCGGGGCGGTTGCGGATGTCGTCCTCGTCGGCGTCCTTGCCGTAGCGGCGCATGTGCTCAGTCTCCGCTCAGGCGCCCGCCGCCGCTTCGCCGAGCAGCTCGGACCACATCCCGGGGAAGTCGGGCAGGGTCTTGGCGGTGGTGGCGACGTTCTCGACCTCGACGCCGGGCACGGCGAGGCCGAGCACGGCGGCGGCGGTGGCGAGGCGGTGGTCCTCGTAGGTGTGGAAGATGCCGCTGTGCAGCGGGCGCGGGCGGATCCGCAGGCCGTCCTCGGTCTCGGTGACGTCGCCGCCCAGGTCGTTGATCTCCTTGGCGAGCGCGGCGAGCCGGTCGGTCTCGTGCAGGCGCAGGTGGGAGATGCCGTACAGGTGGGACTCGGAGTCGGCCAGCGCGGCGACGGCGGCGATCACCGGGGTGAGCTCGCCGACGTCGTGCAGGTCGGCCTCGATGCCGTGGATCCGGCCGGTGCCGGTGAACTGCAGGCCCTCGTCGGTGAACTCGCAGGCGCCGCCCATCCGGGTGTAGATCTCGCGCAGCTGGTCCCCGGGCTGGGTGGTGTGCCTGGGCCAGTCCCGCACGGTGACCCGGCCGCCGGTGACCAGGGCGGCGGCGAAGAACGGCGCGGCGTTGGAGAGGTCCGGCTCGACCACCAGGTCGCGGCCGAGCAGGGCGCCGGGGGTGACCCGCCAGACGTCCTTCTCGCCGCCGTCCTCGGGGGCGTCGACCTGGGCGCCGGCCAGCCGCAGCATCTCCACGGTCATCCGGATGTGCGGCAGCGACGGGACCGGGCCGCCGACGTGGCGGACCTCGATGCCGTGGTTGTAGCGGGCCCCGGAGAGCAGCAGGGCGGAGACGAACTGGGACGAGGAGGAGGCGTCCAGCTCGACCGGGCCGCCGTCCAGCGAGCCGGTGCCGTGCACGGTGAGCGGGAAGGCGCCCCGGCCGCCGTCCTCGATCCGGGCGCCGAGCGCGCGCAGGGCGTTGATCACACCGTGCTGGGGGCGCTCGTAGCAGCGCGGGTCGCCGTCGAAGTGCACCGGGCCGTCGGCGAGGACGGCGAGCGGCGGCAGGAAGCGCATCACCGTGCCGGCGTTGCCGACGTCGACGGAGGCGGGGCCGAGCAGCGCGGGGGCGGGGATGACCCGCCAGGCCTCGCCGCCGCCGGTGCCGCCGGAGTCGTTGTTGACCTTCTCCTCGATGGTGACCCCGAGGGCGCGCAGGCCGTCGGCCATCAGCTGGGAGTCGCGGCTGCGCAGCGGGTGCCGCACCCAGCCCGGCCCGTCGGCGAGTGCCGCCAGCACCAGGGCCCGGTTGGTGACCGACTTGGAGCCGGGGATGGTGACGGTGGCGTCGACGGGGCTGGTCGCGACGGGGGCGGGCCACAGGGTCTCGGTCATGGGGCAAGTCTAGGGGCCGCGGAGGAAGCCCCCTCGTCGGTCGGGCGGCGGGACGCCCCGGCCGGCTACCGCAGCGGCTGGACCAGCCAGGCGGCGCCGAGGCCGAGGCAGGCGAGGGCGACGAGCAGGAAGACGGTGACCCAGGCGAGGGCGGGGACGTGGGTGAGCCGGGCGAGCTGGTCGGCGTCGGAGTCGCGGGCCCAGCCGATCCGGCGCTGGTGCTGGAGCTCCAGGACGGGGCGGACGGCGCCGAAGAGCAGGAACCAGCAGCCGAGGTAGGCGAAGCCGGCCTGGACCTCGGCGCTGCCGAACCACGAGACCAGGAAGAAGGCGCCGCCGGCGACCAGCACGCTGAGGAAGCCGAAGGCGTTGCGGATGCGCAGCAGCAGGGCGAGCAGCAGCACGATCGCCAGCCAGAGCAGCAGGGTGATCCGGTCGGCGGCGAGCAGGGCGGCGCAGCCGAGGCCGAGCAGCGCGGGGGCGGTGTAGCCGGCGGCGGCGGTGAGGACCATGCCGGGGCCGGTGGGGCGGCCGTAGGAGAGGGTGAGCCCGGAGGTGTCCGAGTGCAGCCGGATGCCGGCCAGCTTGCGGCGGGTGACCACGGCGATCAGGCCGTGGCCGCCCTCGTGGGCGATGGTCACGGCGTTGCGGGCGACGTGCCAGAGCGGGCGGGCCAGGACGGTGAGCAGGGCGGCGGCGCAGGTCGCCAGGACCAGCCAGCCGGGTGGGGCGGTCTGGGTGCCGGTCACCTGGTTCCACAGGTCGCCGAGGGTCCGGTCGTTCGCGTTCATCGGTGTCTCTCCGCCTCTGTCCGCCGCAGTGGGCCGTCGCGTTGGGCCGTTCGGGGCAGCCTCCCATGCGGGGACGGGCGGGAGGCGGCGGGTGGTTCTGGTCCGGGGATGAACAAGTCCTGAGGACCGGTGGCATGGCAAGCTGGCCCGCATGTGCGGTCGGTTCGCAGCCAGCAGCAAGCCCGAGGACGTCGTCGAGCTGTTCGACGTCGAGCACTGGGATCCCGCGGAGACCCTGGACCCGAACTGGAACGTCGCGCCGACCAACAGCGCCTTCGTGGTGCTGGAGCGGCTGGGCGGGGAGCGGCCGCGGCCGGTGCGGCAGCTGCGGGTGCTGCGCTGGGGGCTGGTGCCGCAGTGGTCGAACTCCGCCGAGACGGCGGTGAAGATGATCAACGCCCGGTCGGACACGGTGCACGAGAAGCCCTCGTACCGGCAGGCCTTCGCCGCGCGCCGGTGCATCCTGCCGGTGGACGGCTACTACGAGTGGCAGACGGTGCCGGGGGAGCGCGGAAAGGCGCGCAAGAAGCCGTACTTCGTCTCCCGGGCCGACGGCACCCCGCTGGCGCTGGCCGGGCTGTACGAGTTCTGGCGCAACCGGGCGGTGCCGCCCGGGCACCCGGAGGCCTGGCTGGTGACCTTCACGATCGTCACCACGGACGCCGAGGAGTCGCTGGCGCCGATCCACGAGCGGATGCCGCTGTTCCTGGACCCGGGGGACTGGGACGCGTGGCTGGACCCGCGGTCGACCGACCCGGACGGGCTGCGCCGGCTGCTGGTACCCCCGCCGCCGGGCGCGCTGCTGGCCACCCCGGTGTCGCCGGCGGTCGGCAGCATCCGCAACAACGGTCCGGAGCTCAAGGAGCCGTGGACCGAGGTCGAGTACGAGACCACCCTGTTCTGAACCTTCCTGGAGTCACTGCGATGAGCACCACCGAACTGGTACCCACCGAGGCCGGGGAGGCCCGGATCAGCTACCACCGCGCCGAGCGGCCCGTGGCCGTGCTGGCGCTCGGCCACGGCGCGGGCGGCGGGATCGAGGCCCGGGACCTGGTGGCGCTGGCCGGGAAGCTGCCGGCCCGGGGGATCACCGTGGCGCTGGTCGAGCAGCCCTGGCGGGTGGCGGGCCGCAGGCTCGGCCCGGCGCCCAGAACGCTGGACCTCGGCTGGCGGCCGGTGGCGGAGCGGCTGGCCGGGCAGGGCCTGCCGCTGGTGGTGGGCGGTCGCAGCGCCGGGGCGCGGGTGGCCTGCCGTACGGGCGCGGCGACCGGGGCGGTCGGGGTGGTGGCCCTGGCGTTCCCGCTGCACCCGCCGGGCAAGCCGGAGAAGAGCCGGGCCGGGGAGCTGCTGGAGTCCGCTCTGCCGACGCTGGTGGTGCAGAGCGCGGCGGACCCGTTCGGCGGGCCGGCGGAGTTCCCGGAGCTCCCGGCGGGGCACGAGCTGGTGGCGGTGCCGTACGGCAGCCACGGCTTCGAGGTGCCCAAGCGGGCGCCGGTGGGGCAGGACGAGGTGCTGGACCTGATCTGCTCGTCGGTGGGGGACTGGGTGCTGCGGCTGCTGTGAGGCCGTGAGCGGGGAGTTTCCGCTCGATCACTCGTGCGAGTTAATGGTGCCCGGGGGCGGGAATGCGGCCGGGGCCGGTGTGGTTGTCGTGTCCGTCAGCACGAGTCACCGGTGTGAGAGGCAGGGCAGATGGGTTCGATCGCGTGCCCCGAGCGGCCTGAGGAGCGCGAGGCCACCACGGCGTTCGCCCCCTCGTGGTCGGAGTGGCTCGACGCGGGCGAGAAGCCCGTCAGCCCGATATCCTCCATTTCTGGGCGGCCCGCCGTGGGCCGTGCCCGTCATGCCGAGGAGGTGGGTCCGGTCGTCGGGACCGAGCACGAGGCCGATCCGGGCCGTGGCCCGGGCGACGCCCTGCCCGCGGGCGAGGCGCTCACCGGTGAGGAGCTGGCCGAGGCGATCGGTGAGGACACCTACCGGGTGTCGGCGGAGGAGAGCGAGGAGGCCCGGCGGGAGCGCTTCGAGCGCGACGCCCTGGGCTACCTGGATCCGATGTACTCGGCGGCGCTGCGCATGACGCGCAACCCGGCCGACGCGGAGGACCTGCTCCAGGAGGCGTTCGCCAAGGCGTACGCGTCCTTCCACCAGTTCCGCGAGGGCACGAACCTCAAGGCCTGGCTGTACCGCATCCTCACCAACACGTTCATCAACTCGTACCGCAAGAAGCAGCGGGAGCCCCAGCGCACCGCGGCGGAGGAGATCGAGGACTGGCAGCTGGCCCGGGCCGAGTCGCACATGTCGACCGGTCTGCGCTCGGCCGAGACCCAGGCGCTCGACCACCTTCCCGACAGTGATGTGAAGGACGCGCTCCAGGCCATCCCGGAGGAATTCCGGATCGCCGTCTATCTCGCGGACGTAGAAGGCTTTGCGTACAAGGAGATCGCGGACATCATGGGTACTCCCATCGGTACGGTGATGTCCCGGCTGCACCGCGGCCGTCGTCAGCTGCGCGGCATGCTGGAGGATTACGCCCGTGAGCGCGGGCTGGTCCCGGCCGGCAGCGGGGCAGGGCAGGAAGCGAAGGGCTCGGGCTCATGAGCTGCGGCGATCCGCACGAAACCGAGTGTGGCGAGGTCCTCGACCACCTCTATGAATTCCTCGACAACGAGATGCCCGAGGGCGACTGCGCAAAGTTGCGCGTCCACTTCGAGGAGTGCTCGCCCTGCCTGAAGCAGTACGGGCTGGAGCAGGCGATCAAGGCGCTGATCAAGCGTTCCTGCGGGTGCGACGACACCCCGACCGACCTGCGCAGCAAGGTGCTGGCCAGGATCGACTCGATCCGGGCCGGGCAGCGCTCGGGCGAGCAGGTGGTGGTCGCGGTGGAGACCACCGTCGAGGTGCACGCCGAGTCGGCCCGTCCGGCGCCCGGGCTGGGCGGGGCGGCCGAGCAGGGGTCCACGGAGCGCCCCGGCGCGCCGGTCGAGGCCGGCGCCCAGGCGGAGTGACGGCCCCCGGCGAACGCCCGCGCGGCGAACGCCCGTGCGGCGGACGGCCGGGTGGTCGACCACCGGGAGCGGTGGTCCGCCGGCCCGCCGGTGAGGGTGCGGCGGGCGGTTCGCGCAGGTCGGGCAAGGAGTAGCAGCGGCCCCGGGAGTGTGCTTAGGTTCTAGGGATCGTTGCAACACCCCAGTTCAAGGGGTGCAATGTTCGAGATCCGGGAGAACCGGATAGCGGCTCAGGGTCGCAGGACCCT
>NZ_JBHVRT010000050.1:0-11737 GCF_042885555.1 Kitasatospora sp. NPDC058048
CCCCGCTCGCGCCCGGGCTCCCCCCGCCCGGGCGTCCCCCCCCCCCGCGCGCCGCCGCCCCCCTCCGGGTGCCCCGGGGACCGTCGGCCCCGTCGTCAGCCGACCCTGATCGGGCCGCGGGGGCGCAGGCCCCGGCAGGCGTCGTTGTAGTGGTCCAGCAGCAGCTGCGCCTCGGCGTTCGCCTGTGCGAAGCGGACCCGCGGTTCCACGTCGGTGACCAGCACGTCGTGCATGGCGGTGGTCAGGATGTCCTGGATCCCGGCGAACTCCCCGAGCAGCGCGCCCCGGGCGGCCGGCGAACCGGAGTTGGCGGCGAGCTGGTCCAGCGCCGTGCGGAAGTGCGGGTTGCGCTCGAACCAGCCCTCCTGCTCCAGCAGGTCGATCGCCCCGCCGGTGACCGGGATGAAGCCGGTCTCCCGGTGCCGCTCGGCGGCGGTGCGCGGAGTGTTCAGGTACTGCATGAAGGCCAGGGCGCCGTCCTGGGTCTCCTGGTCCAGGCCGGCGGCCAGCCAGAGCGCGTCGCCGCCGATCACGTTGCCCGCGTAGGGCACCCGGTCGTTGTACGGCATCCGGCAGGCCTGGACGACGAAGCCGCCGTCCAGGCCGGCCTGTGCCATCCGGGCCGCCTCCACCGAGGTGGTGAGCACGAAGGCGACCTCCTGTCCGGCGAAGGCGCGGAAGTTGCCGTCCCAGTCGACCTCGGTGTTCACCCGGCTCGGGTGGTAGCGGTACAGGCCCGCCCGGTGCAGCCCGCGCCACCACTCGACGTAGGCGAGCATCGCGTCCGAGTCGAGGTACAGCGTCTCCGCGCGACCGGAGCGGCCGTTGTCGTGGTCGGCCAGCAGCGCCCCCTGCTGGGCCACCGACTGCTGGAACCACCAGCCGTGGTTGGGCCAGGTGATCGCGTGGGCCGGCCCGTCCGGAAGCGCGGCGACGGCCCGGCAGGCGGCCTCGATCCCGGCCCAGGTCTGCGGGACCTCGGTGATCCCGGCCCGCTCCAGCAGGGTGGTGTTGGCGTAGAGCAGCGTGGTCGAGGTGAGCGGCGGCATGGCCGCCACGGCGCCGTCGTGGGTGTAGTAGTGCCGCGCGGCGGGCGCCACGTCGCCGAGGACGACCGGCTCGCCGAGGATCTCGGTGCGGCCCGCGATCGCCCGCTCGACCGAGGTGAACAGCGGCGAGCCGTCGGGCCGCCGGGCGTCGAGGGCGTCCCGGGTCGACGTGTAGAAGTACTGCGCGATGGTCGGCGCTCCGCCCTGCTGGACGGCGTCGTGGACCGTCTGCGGCACCGACAGCCAGTCGGCGCCGCTGACCCTGATCCGGTACTCGGGGTGGTTGGCCGTGAACTTCTCCGCCAACTCCCTGGTCCGGTCGAGAAAGTACGGCATGAACGGGTAGAGCGGCACCACGATGTCGATGTCGATTCGCTTGCTCATTCCGGAGTCCCTCCTGCGCAGGCCTGGCAAATCCAGATGCTCATGCTCCGGGGGCGGCGGACCGCGGGCATCTCCGCTCGTGCTGAGTCCGGGCCGTGCCGGCGGCGCGGGCCGCCCGGGTCCGCAAGCGGCGCACGTCGGGAGAAGCCACCGCCGCTCCCGGGCTGTCAGTCTCGATCCGTCCGGTGAACTGGCAGCAAGGAGAGGCGTCTGATGGCCGAAGCCCAGGAAACCACCGCCGGAAGTGCGCGCGGAACTCGCCCGCTGACCGGGGCGGAGTACATCGAGAGCCTGCGCGACGACCGGGAGATCTACCTCTACGGCGATCGGGTCAAGGACGTCACCGCCCACCCGGCGTTCCACAATCCGGTCCGGATGACGGCACGGCTCTACGACGCCCTGCACGACCCCCGGCACCGGCCCGTGCTGACCGCGCCGGTCGACAGCGGCGGCGAGGGCTACACCCACCGCTTCTTCACCACCCCGCGCAGCGCGGAGGACCTGGTCGGCGACCAGCAGGCGATCGCCGCCTGGGCGCGGATGAGCTACGGCTGGATGGGCCGCAGCCCCGACTACAAGGCCTCCTTCCTCGGCACCCTGGGCGCCAACGCGGACTTCTACGAGCCGTTCGCGGACAACGCCCGGCGCTGGTACGCCGAGTCGCAGGAGAAGGTGCTGTACTGGAACCACGCGATCGTGCACCCGCCGGTCGACCGCTCCCTGCCGCCGGACCAGGTGAAGGACGTCTTCATCCACGCCGAGCGGGAGACCGACGCCGGCCTGGTGGTGTCCGGCGCGAAGGTGGTCGCCACCGGCTCCGCGCTGACGCACTACAACTTCATCGCGCACTACGGCCTGCCGATCAAGGACCGCACCTTCGCGCTGGTGGCCACCGTGCCGATGAACGCGCCGGGGATGAAGCTGATCTGCCGCCCGTCCTACACCGCGACGGCCGCGGCGATGGGCAGCCCGTTCGACTATCCGCTCTCCTCCCGGCTGGACGAGAACGACACCATCCTGGTGCTCGACAAGGTGCTCATCCCGTGGGAGAACGTCTTCGTCTACGGGCAGCCGGAGAAGATCCGGATGTTCACCGGCCAGTCCGGCTTCATCGAGCGGTTCACCTTCCACGGCTGCACCCGGCTCGCGGTGAAGCTGGAGTTCATCGCCGGCCTGCTGGCCAAGGCCCTGGACATCACCGGCACCGGGGACTTCCGCGGGGTGCAGAGCCGGCTCGGCGAGGTGCTGGCCTGGCGCAACCTGTTCTGGGGGCTGTCCGACGCGGCCGCCCGCAACCCGGTCGCCTGGCGCAACGGCGCGGTGCTGCCCAACTCCCAGTACGGCCTGGCCTACCGGTGGTTCATGCAGACGGGCTACCCGCGGATCAGGGAGATCGTCCTCCAGGACGTGGCCAGCGGACTGGTCTACGTCAACTCCAGTGCCAAGGACTTCGGCAATCCGGAGATCCGGCCCTACCTGGACCGGTTCCTGCGCGGCTCCGGCGGCGTGGACGCGGTCGAGCGGGTCAAGGTGATGAAACTGCTCTGGGACGCCGTCGGCAGCGAGTTCGGCGGTCGCCACGAGCTCTACGAGCGCAACTACGCGGGCAGTCACGAGAACACCCGGATCGAACTGCTCTTTGCCCAGCTCGCCAACGGCCAGCTGGACTCCTACAAGGGCCTGGTCGACGAGTGCCTGGCGGAGTACGACCTGAACGGATGGACGGTGCCCGATCTGTCCTCCTTCGCCGACCTGAGCGACTCCGTCCACGGGCTGCTCGACAGCTGATCCGGGCACCGACAACCAATCGACGATGATCGGAGGGCATGGTGGCTTCCCCTTCCCTTCAGGGGCATTTCACGGAACAGGCGCTCAGGACACCGCACGCGATCGCCGTGTCGTCCGGCGGAGTACGGCTCAGCTACCGCGAGTTGGACGAGCGGGCGAACCGGCTGGCGCACCGGCTGGGCGAACTCGGTGTGCGGGCCGAGTCGCCGGTCGCGGTGCTGATGGAGCGGTCGGCGGACCTGGTGGTGGCGATCCTGGCCGTGCTCAAGGCCGGCGGGTGCTACCTCCCGCTGCACAGTGCCCACCCGCTGCCGCGCAAGCAGTGGATCGTGGACCACTGCGCGGCGCCGGTGCTGCTGACCGACGAGCCGATGAGCCGGCAGGGCCTGCCGGAGGTCGCCGAGGTGGTCGTCGTCGAGGGCGAGAAGGGCCTCGCGGGCTACCCCGCGACGGACCCGGCCGTCCCCACCGGCCCGGACGCCCTCGCCTACGTGATCCACACCTCGGGCTCCACCGGGGTGCCGAAGGGCGTCGCGATCGCCCACCGGGACGCGCTCGGCCTGGCCCTGGACTCGATCTGGGCGGACGGCCGGCACGAGCGGGTGCTGATGGTGGCGCCGTACGCCTTCAACGTCTCCACGTACGAGTTCTGGGTGCCGCTGCTGCACGGCGGGCGGATCGTGGTGGCCCCGCCGGGCGACCTCGACGTGCACACCCTGCGCCGGCTGATCGCCGAGGAGCGGATCACCGGCATCCACCTGACCGCCGGACTGTTCCGGGTGCTGGCCGAGGAGGACCCGGGCTGCCTCGCCGGTGTGCGCGAGGTGCTCACCGGCGGCGACGTCATCGCCCCCTCGGCCGTCCAGCGGGTGCTGGAGCACAACCCCGCCCTGGTGGTGCGGGCGATGTACGGCGCCACCGAGGCGACGCTGTTCAGCACCAGCGCGCCGATGACCGCCCCCTACCTCGCCACGGGCCCGGTGGGCGTCGGCCGGCCGATGGACGACGTCCGGCTGCACGTCCTGGACGCCGGGCTGCGGCCCGTGCCGGTCGGCGGGGTGGGCGAGCTCCACATCGCCGGACGCGGCCTGGCCCGCGGCTACTTCAACCGGCCCGATCTGACGGCCGAGCGCTTCGTGGCCAACCCCTTCGACGGGCCGGGCGAGCGGATGTACCGCACCGGGGACCTGGTCCGGGTCGACCGGGACGGCCTGCTGGAGTACCTCGGCCGGGCCAACGACCAGCTCAAGGTGATGGGCTTCCGGGTGGAGCCCGCCGAGGTGGAGGCGGCACTGGCGCGCCATCCCGGCCTGGCCCATGTCGCCGTCGTGGCACGGGAGTCGGATTCCGGGGAGAAGCGCCTGGTGGCGTACTACGTCCCGGAGTCCGACGGGATCGAGGCGGGTGCGCTGCGGGCGCACGCGGTGGAGCAGCTGCCGGCGTACATGGTGCCGACGGCCTTCGTGAGCGTGCCGGCCCTCCCGCTGACCCCCAACGGCAAGCTGGACCGGCGGGCGCTGCCCGAGCCGGTGACCGGTTCGACCCGCCGGGCGCCGTCGACCGAGCGGCAGCGGCAGCTGTGCGCCCTGTTCGCCGAGGTGCTGGAGGTGCCGGAGATCGGGGTCGACGACAGCTTCTTCGAGCTCGGCGGCCAGTCCCTGGCCGCGATGCGGCTGGTCAGCCGGATCCGGGCCGAGCTGAAGATCCCGCTCACCGTCACGCAGTTCTTCGACGTTCCCTCGGTGGCGGCCCTGGAGGGCCTGCTGGACCGGCCGGAAGGAGAGCGGGAATGAGCAGCCCCTTCGACGCCGACGACGGCGAGTTCACGGTCCTGGTCAACGCGCGCGGCCAGTTCTCGCTCTGGCCGGCCGACGCCTCGGTACCGGCGGGCTGGACGTCCGAGCACGGGCCGTCCGACCGGACCGCCGCCCTCGCCTACGTGAACGAGCACTGGACGGATCTGGGGCCGTACGGCCTCACCGGGCGCTCCGCTGGGCAGCCCGACGACTGACGAGGAGTCCGGAACATGAGCCTCGACGCGGGTCAGGAGACCTTCGGCGGCATGCTCGTCGACCACATCACCTGCTACGTCGCCGACTTGGCGGTCACCACCGAGTGGCTGGTCCGCGGGTACGGCCTGGAAGTGTACGCGAGCTCGCCCCCGCGGGCGCGGGAGCTGAGCTCGGTGGCGCTGGGCGCCAACGGCATCCGGCTGCTGCTCAGCCAGCCGGTGGTGGGCGACCACCCGGGAGCGGCCTACGTCGAGAAGCACGGCGACGGGGTGGCCGACATCGCCCTGCGCGTCCCGGACGCCCGGGCGGCCTTCGCCACGGCGGTGCGCCGCGGCGCCCGGCCGGTGTCGGCGCCGGTCGCGCACGGCGACGTGGTCACCGCCACGATCATGGGCGTCGGCGACATCGCCCACACCTTCGTCGAGCGCCCGGCGGGCGGCGACGAGCGGCTGCTGCCCGGGCTGTCCCCGGCCGAGGCCGGCCCGGCCGGGGCGGCCGGGCCGGGCTGCGGTCTGCGGGAGGTCGACCACTTCGCGATCTGCGTCGAGCCGGGGCAGATGGACTCGACGGTCGCCTTCTACCGCGAGGTCCTCGACTTCGAACCGATCTTCACGGAGCGGATCGAGGTCAACGGCCAGGTGATGATCACCAATGTGGTGCAGGGCGGCACGGTCACCTTCACCCTGATCACCCCCGACCCGTCCGAGGTCTCCGGCCACCTGGACGCCTTCCTGAAGGACCACGGCGGTCCGGGCGTGCAGCACATCGCCTTCACCACGGACGACATCGTGCGCTCGGTCGACGCGATCGCCGCCCGGGGCGTGGAGTTCCTGGGCACCCCCCCGGCGTACTACCGGCTGCTGCCGGACCGGCTCACCCCGCTGCGGCACTCGGTGGCGGAGCTGGAGCGGCTGAACCTGCTGATCGACCAGGACCACGACGGGCAGCTGTTCCAGATCTTCGCCAAGTCCGTGCACCCCCGCAACACCCTCTTCCTGGAGGTCATCGAGCGGATGGGCGCCCGCTCCTTCGGCAGTGGCAACATCAAGGCGCTCTACCAGGCCATCGAGCACCAGCAGGGCAGGGGCACCGACGATGACGCGTGACACGAGCCCCGACGAGCGCTTCCGGACCGCGGTCGAGCGGCTGCGGGTGCCGGGCATGGGGACGGAGGTGGTGGCACCGCTGCTCTCCCAGCTGGTCCACCTGGTCCGGCCCCACCGGGTGCTGGAGGTCGGCATGGGCTACACCACCCCGTTCCTCGCGAAGGCCCTGGCAGAGGCCGAGGAACTCGCCGGGGCCGAGGCCGCCGCGCTGGTCCGCAAGACCCTGCCGTACCTCGCGGACGGCCGGGAGCTGGACGAGGCGTGGATCGACAGCGAGCCGGCACTGCTGCTCCCGGGCAACTACCGCGAGCCGTACCGGCCGCGGTTCGTGGCGGTCGACGACCTCTCGGACAGCGGCTCCTCGGCCCCGCTGGTGACGGAGGTGCTGGCCGACCTCGGCCTCGCCGAGCGCGTCACCGTCGTCAACTCCGACATGCGCGGGGCCGTCGGACGCCTCCCCGAGGAGTTCCGGCCGATCGACTTCGCCTGGGTCGACGCCTGGGACTGCCTCTACTTCTTCGAGAACTTCTGGGAGTTGATCGACCCGGACGGCGGGATCGTGGTCATGCACTACCTGATGACCTACCCCGAGGGCGAGGCGATCCTGGAGTACATCGCCGACACCCAGCGGATGGCCCCCGGCGAGTTCGAGGTGCTCAACCTGCTGGAGAGCCGCAAGCTGCGCCAGAACAGCATGACCGTGCTGCGCCGCACCGGCGGCAGCCGGCCCCGGCAGTACTCCGACACCGGTCAGCGCCCCCGCCTGGGCGGGCGGGTGCGTGCCGACGCCGCCGCGCTGGCCGAGTCGTTGGAGGCCCCGGGCACGGTCTGAAACCGGCCCGGACCGCACGCGCATTCTGGAAGATGGCGGCCTCCGGTCGCCTGGCTAGATTGATTCACATCCACTGCGAGCCTTGCGAACAGAGGGGAACCACCGGCATGAGCACACTCTCCGAGGACCCGAACAGCGTCAAGTTCGTCTACTGGGACAACCTCACCTACGCGCCGTCGGGATCGCGCTCGCCGGAGGAGTGGGACCCGGTGCTCGGGGCCCGCCTCTACGAGACCTACCTCGACCACTGTGTCGAGGCGGAGCGCCTCGGCTACGCGGGCCTCAGCCTGCCGGAGCACTTCGGCCCGTCGTCGATCTCCCCGCACCCGAACGTCATGCTGGCCGCGATCGCCGCGCGGACGACCCGGGCCCGGCTGGTCTCCGGGGTGAACCTGGCCCTGCTGCACCACCCCCTGCACCTCGCCGAGCAGTTCAACATGATCGACGTGCTCTCCTCCGGGCGGCTGGAGATCGGCCTCGGCCGGCGCGGCGACCGGGCCGCCTTCGAGCACAACGCCGACCTCATCGACGGCGCCGTCAACCGGATCGACCACCCGGTGGCGAAGGACGACCTGACCCCCGCGTACACCGCGTTCCTCCAGGACGCCGAGGTCGCGAAGGTCACCGTCTGGCCCCGGCCGGTCCAGCCGAGCGTGCCGCTGTGGGTGGCCGCGGAGACGGACGAGTCCCTCGCCATGGCGGCCCGCCGCGGCTGGAACGTCTTCACCGGGCTGAACCTCGACCCGGCGGCCGGCGGCATGTCCAAGATCAGCGTGGAGGAGATGGTCGCGCGCCTGCACCGCTACCTGGAGGTCGGCAAGGAGCACGGGCACGAGCTCTCCATGGCGAACGTCGCGGCGAGCTGCTTCACCGTGATCGCCGACACCGACCGCGAGGCCGCGGAGCTCGTCCGCGACGGCTTCGTCTCGCACATCGAGACCGCCGGCGGGGTGCTGGCGCGGATGGCCGGTGCCGACCCCGCCGACAGCCCGCTGTCCTCGCTGGCGAAGGAGGGTGACACCGGCGTGCAGGGCGTGTTCGAGGCCCCCGCGGAGTCCTACCTCCGCAACCCCTTCGCCCTGGTCGGATCGGTCGAGACGGTCCGGGCCAAGCTGGAGGCGCTGACGTCCGCCGGCTTCCGGCGCTTCGTGCTGCTCTGCGGCGGTGTCGGCACCACGCACGAGGTCGCCTGGCAGTCGGCCCGGGCGATGGCCGAGGACGTCGCCCCCGAACTGTTCGCCGCCACGTCCGGCTCCGGCGCGGTGGCCGGCTAGCCGGACCTCCCCGCCCGGGGGCCGCGCCGCTGGGGCGGGGCGCGGTCCCCGGGCCCCGCCCGGGACTCCGGGACCCGACCGCCGGCGCCGCGCGCGCCCGGCCCGTGGAAGGACGAACGAGCATGACCGACAGCACCGTTGATCCGACCGGGCCGGTGGTGATCAGGCCCGGGGACCCGCGGTACGAGAACCTCGTCCAGGGCTACAACCACCGCTTCGTCGGACGGCCCGACCAGGTGCACGTGGTGACCGGCACCGAGGAGGTGGTGGCGGCCGTCGACGAGGCGGTGGCGACGGGCCGGCGGATCGCGGTCCGCAGCGGCGGGCACTGCTTCGAGGACTTCACCGCCTCCCCCGACGTCCGGGTCCTGCTGGACGTGTCCCAGCTGAACGGCATCTCCTACGATCCCGACCGGCGCGCGATCGAGGTCGGCTCCGGCGCCCTGCTCGGGGACGTCTACCGGACCCTCTTCAAGCGCTGGGGCGTGACGGTCCCGGCCGGCACCTGCCTGGACGTCGGCGTCGGCGGCCACTTCACGGCCGGCGGCTACGGCCACCTCTCGCGCCGCGACGGCCTGGTCGTCGACCACCTCCACGCCGTCGAGGTGGTGGTCGTCGACGAGGCCGGCCGGGCCCGTGCCGTGGTGGCGAGCGCCGACCCCGAGGACCCGCACCACGACCTCTGGTGGGCCCACACCGGCGGTGGCGGCGGCAACTTCGGCGTGGTGACCAGGTTCTGGCTGCGCACCCCGGGGGCCGACTCGGCCGACCCGGCCCGACTGCTGCCCCGGGCTCCGGCCCGGGTGTGGAAGCGGACGGTCATGTGGCCCTGGGAGGGCATGACCGAGGAGGCCCTCGCCACCCTGCTGCGCAACTACTGCACCTGGTACGAGGAGCACGACGACGCCGACGCGCCGGCGGCCGGCCTGTGGAGCAACCTGATCGTCACCCACCGGAACTCCGGGGCCTTCGGGATGGTCGTGGTGATCGACCACGAGGGGCCGGACGCCGAGAAGGTGCTGGCCGAGCACTTCGAGGCGGTCAGCGCCGGGGTCGGGGTGGAACCGTCGGTGCACGTCACCGAGGTCGTGCCCTGGCTGAGCTCCTGGCTGCCCTCGTACAGCTTCCCGAACGACCCCAAGGGGCGCTACAAGGACAAGGCCGCCTACCTGCGGAAGGGTTTCACCGACCACCAGCTCGGGGTGGTCTGGCGCTATCTGAGCGATCCGGAGCACATCAACCCGATGTCGTGCCTGGTGGTCGCCGGCTTCGGCGGCAGGGTCAACACCGTCGCCCCCGACGCCACCGCCACGGTCCAGCGGGACTCGATCCTCAAGGTCCTCTACAGCGGCGGCTTCTGGCTGTCCGCGGACCAGGACGAGGCCTGCATCTCCTGGGTCCGGGAGTTCTACCGCGAGGTCCACGCCGGGACCGGCGGGGTTCCCGTCCCGGACGGGTTCACCGACGGCGCCTACATCGGCTACCCCGACCGCGACCTGGCCGACCCCGCCCTCAACACCTCGGGGGTGCCCTGGTCGGTGCTCTACTACGGCGGCAACTACCCGCGCCTGCAGCGGGTCAAGCGGGCGTACGACCCCCGGAACGTGTTCCGCCACGCATTGTCGATCGAACCAACCGACGCACAGCCGGACTTGCTGGAGGATCAGGATGCTTGAGAACAAGGTCGTCGTGGTCTCGGGGGTCGGCCCCGGTCTGGGCCGGGCCATCGCCCTGCGCGCCGCGCAGTCGGGGGCGGACGTGGTGCTCGCCGCCCGGACCGCCTCCCGGCTCGCCGAGATCGCCGCGGAGGTCGAGCGCACCGGACGCCGGGCACTGGCCGTACCGACCGACATCACCGACGACGAGTCGGCCGCCGCCCTGGTCAAGACCGCGACGGAGGCCTTCGGCCGGATCGACGCCCTGGTCAACAACGCCTTCGCGGTGCCCCCGCTGGTCGACCTCGGCGAGGTCGAATTCGCGGACGTGCGCGCCGGGTTCGAGACCAACGTCTACGCCGCGCTGCGGCTCACCCGGCTGTTCGCCCCCGCCCTGGCCGAGAACCGGGGCTCGGTCGTCATGATCAACTCCGCGGTGATCCGGCACTCCAAGCGGCTGTTCGGCGCCTACAAGATGAGCAAGGCCGCCCTGCTGTCGCTGGCCCAGAGCCTGGCCACCGAGCTCGGCCCGCAGGGCATCCGGGTGAACACCGTCGCCCCCGGCTACATCTGGGCGGACGCCCTGCGCGAGGGCTTCGGCCACTGGGCCGCGCAGCGCGGCGTCACCGTGCAGGACATCTACGACGAGATCGCGGCCACCCTCGACCTCGGCCGGCTCCCCGAGCCCGACGAGATCGCCGACGCCGTGCTGTTCCTGATGTCCCCGCTGTCCCGCGCCGTCACCGGGCACTGCCTGGACGCCAACGCCGGCGAGTACCACCACTGAACCACCCGGACCCAACGGAAGTCGAGGATCAGCGGTGACACGGAACACGAAGCCGTCCGGGGCCCTGGCCGCCGGACCGGAACGCACGAGACCCGGCACCGGAGCGGGCGCGACCGCACCGAGCTGGTGGCAGAGCCCATGGGTGACGGCGCTGGCCGTCCTCGTGGTCTTCAATCTGGTGTACGCCTTCCCCCGGTACCTGACCGGCGGCCCGGGCCAGGCCAGGATCCCCCTGGACCCGTCCTTCCCGGCGCACTACGCCGTCCTGGTGGGGCACGTCGTCTTCGGCAACATCTCGATGGTGACGGTCTTCCTCCAGGTCCTGCCGTGGATACGCCGCAACCACCCGGCGGTGCACCGGATCAGCGGCCGGGTGTACATCTTCGCCGGGGCCCTGCCCGGCGGCCTGCTGGCCCTGGTGCTGCTGCCCTACTCCACGGCCCCGAGCGGAAAGATCGGCCTGGCCATGATGGGCGGGCTGTGGCTGCTCACCACCGTGCTCGGGCTGCGGGCCGCCCTGCAGCGCCGGTTCGTCGACCACCGGCGCTGGATGGTCTACAGCTTCGCGATGGCCCTCGGCACCAGTTGGGGCCGGGTGGTGGTCGAGCTGATGGGGTACATCCCCGGTTTCAAGCTCGACCTCCCGGTGCTCCTGGAGGTGGCCAACTGGGCGGGCTGGGTGGTCAATCTGCTGGTCGCCCATTGGTGGCTGGAGCGGACCGGCCCCCGGGCCGCCCAGCTGGTGCGCTGACGTCCCTCCCCGCGCGGGCGGCCCGGGGTGCCCCCGCCCCCGCCCCCCCGCTTGGGGGCTGATAAGGGCCGGGGCGCCCCCCACAAAAAAGAGACCCCC
>NZ_JBHVRT010000050.1:11747-73728 GCF_042885555.1 Kitasatospora sp. NPDC058048
GCGCCTGCCCCGCCCCGCCCCCCGGCCCCCCCCGCTGGTCCCCTCCCCCCCCCCCCCCCGCGGCCGCCCGGGGACGCCCCCGGCCGCCCGCGCGCTTTCGTGTCGAGAACGGGCCGTCGGCTCCGACGTCTCCTGTGACGGCCCCCGGAGACGCCCGGAGGCCACGTCCCGAGGAGTGAGAACCATGAAGTACCTGCTCGTGATGCACATGGACCCGGTGCTCTGGGAGGGCCTGTCCGTCGACGAGCAGCAGGCCGTCTTCACCGGCCACGGCGACTTCATGAAGCTCATCAGGGAGTCCGGCGAGCTGGTCACCACGCAGGCGCTGGCCGAACCGGGGCAGAGCACGACCGTCAGGGTCCGCGACGGCGGCCCGGTGCACACCGACGGCCCGTACCTGGCCGGCAAGGAGTTCGTCTGCGGCTTCTACCTGGTCGACGTCGAGACCAGGGAGCGCGCGGTCGAACTGGCCGCACTGATCCCGGACGCCCGCCACACCGGCGTGGAGGTCCGCCAGGTGATGTTCGAGCAGGGGCTTGAGATGTGACCCGGGGCCCGGCTCCGCCCGCGGGGGCCGGAGCCGGGCCCCGGCTCACTGTGCGAACGCCGACGGCGGGCCGGGCCGGATGCCAGGCCCGGCCCGCCGTCGGGGCGGATCAGTCGACGATCTCCATCTGGCCCATCATGCCCGCCGAGGAGTGCTCCAGCATGTGGCAGTGGTACATGTAGCGGCCGAGGTAGTCGGTGAAGGTCGCCTGGACCCGGACCGAGGTACCGGGCGGAAGCGGCACGGTGTCCTTCAGGCCCGCGTCACCGGGCAGCGGCGGCCGGCCGTCCCGGTCGAGCACCCGGAACTGCGCCAGGTGCAGGTGGAAGGAGTGCTGGATCGGACCGTACTTGGTGGCGCTGTCGCCGTTGGTGACCGTCCAGATCTCGGTGGCACCGCGGCGGACCCGCTGGTCGACCCGGTCCGGGTCGAAGGGCTGGCCGTTGACCAGGCCGGTCGGCGTGCCGTTCAGGTCGAAGGAGAGCGTCAGCTCGCGGTGGACCGTGGCCGGCGGCAGCTCCGGCAGCGGCCGCAGCGTGGCCGGCACATCGCTGCGGTCGCGCGCCCGGCGGTCCACCGCGAACTGCAGCACCGGCTCGATCCGGTCGTCGCCGGTGTACTGGCCCTGGTTGGTGAGCGCGGCCCTGCTGCCGACCGCCAGCCCGGAGAAGTCCACCACCAGGTCCACCCGTTCACCGGCGGCGAGCGGGAAGTCCGTCCCGGTCCGGTCGACCGGCGCGGGCAGCAGACCTCCGTCCGAGCCGATCTGGAGGACCGGCAGGGAGCCGAAGTTCAGCTTCAGGAACCGCAGGGACGAGCTGTTCAGCAGGCGCAGGCGGTACTTGCGGGCGGCCACCGGGAAGTACGGCTTGGAACGGCCGTTGACCAGGATCACGTTCCGCTTCGCCGGATCGCCGTGGACCAACTGCCCCGCGGCGTCGAACTCGGCGTCGCGGATCGCGATCGGCACGTCGTACTCGTCCCTCGGCAGGTCGTGCCGGCGCTCGTCCTCGCCCTCGATCAGGTAGAAGGCGTGCAGGCCGCGGTAGACGTGTTCGGCCTCCGCGTGGTGGCTGTGGTCGTGGTACCAGAGGGTGGCCCCGGGCTGCCGGTTCGGGTACTCGTAGCGGCGCTCGCCACCCGGGTCGATCAGCTGCATCGGGTGGCCGTCGCTGTCGGCCGGGACGTGGCCGCCGTGCAGGTGCACGTTGACGGCCTCCGGCAGCCGGTTGCGGTAGGTGACCAGCACCCGGCGGCCCTCCCGGGCCCGGATCGTCGGGCCGACGAAGCTGCCGCCGTAGGTCAGGCAGCTGGTCCTGACCCCGGGGAGCAGTTCCAGGTCGGCGGCCAGGACGTCGAGCCGGTAGACGTCGGTGTCGTCGGTCCGCGCCACCGGCCGCAGGGTCGGCGGCACCGGCATCCGCACGGAGAACGGCCCCTTGGGCGCCCCCCGGCCGGCCGATGCGGGGGGCAGCGGGTCCCCGCCGGCCATGGCGCCCACCGGCAGGCCCACCCCGGTCACCGCCGCGATGCCGGCGAGGCCCAGGAATCTTCGTCTGAACACAGTGTCCTCCCCACGTCGGTCCCCAGGCGTTCGCCCGGGGTCGCTGCCGGTGCGTCAGGCGTACGACACGACCGCGCGGAAACGGACCTCGCCGCGTTCGACCCGTTCGAGCGCCTCGGCGACCCGCTCCTTGGGGAAGGTCTCGATCATCGGCGTGACGGCCCCGGACGCGACCAGGTCGAGGGCCTCGGTGAGCTGGTCGAGGCCGTTGTGGGTGGCGCCGATCACCTGCTGGCGCTGCGCCCAGAACGGGCTGGTGGGCGGGATCGTGAAGGAGTCGACCGGGTCGATGGTGGCGAGCACGATCCGGCCGTTCGGGCGCAGTCCCTGGAGGGTCTCGGTGGCGGCCCGGTAGGAGGTCCCGGTCACCAGGACCACGTCGGCGCCGCCGGCCGCCCGCAGCTGCTCACCGTCGGCGACCACGTGGTCCGCGCCGAGCGTGCGGGCCAGCTCGTGCTTGTCCGGCGAGCGGGTGACGGCCACCGTCTCGAAGCCGGCGGCACGGGCGAACTGCACGGCCAGGTGGCCGAGTCCGCCGATCCCGAGGACGGCGACCCGCTCGCCCGGCTCGGGGTTCGCGGCGCGCAGCGCGCTCCACGCGGTGTACCCCGCGCACAGCACGGGCGCCGCGACCTCGTACGACAGGGCGTCCGGCAGCAGCACCGTGCTGGCGGCCGGCACCGCGACGTACTGGGCGTGGCCGCCCTGCACGGTGAGGCCGCTCATCACCGACTCCGGGCAGTTCATCCCGGACTGCCCGGTGAGCGGAAGGTTGAGCCGGCAGTAGTCGCACCGGCCGCAGGTCGCCTGCACCCAGGTGGTGCCGACCCGGTCCCCGACCCGGCGGGCGGTCACGCCCGGGCCGACCTCGACGACCTCCCCGGCGGCCTCGTGGCCGACCACCACCGGGTCGAGCGGCGGAAAGGGGAAGACACCCTGGCTGACCCAGAGGTCGTTGTGGCAGACCCCGCAGGCGTGGACCCGGATCAGTACCTGACCCGGACCTGCCGTGGGGGTGGGGATCTCGCGCAGTTCCCAGCGCGCCTTGGCCTCGGGTACGACGGCTGCCCACATCGGACGGACCTCCCTTTCGTGTCAGCGGTTTCGCGGCGTGAGGCGGACCGGGAGGGTCTGCACGCCGTTCATGATGAAGGTGACCTGCGGCGCCAAGTCCTTCTCGGGGACGGCGAGTTCGATGTCGGGGAAGCGCCGGAACAGCGCGGCGAGCGCGATCTCGGCCTCCATCCGGGCCAGCGGCATGCCGATGCAGCGGTAGACGCCGTGGCCGAAGGAGAGGTGCTCCTTGTCCTGCCGGGCGGCGTCGAAGGCGTCCGCGCTGTCGCCGTGCACGGTGCGGTCGCGGCCCACGGCCGCGAAGTTGATCAGGACCGGGTCGCCCTTGGCGATGACGACGCCGCCGATCTCGATGTCCTCCACCGCGAAGCGGAAGGGCAGGTGGGCGACCGGCGCCTCGACGCGCAGGGTCTCCTCGATCACGTCCGACCAGCTCACCGCGCCGCTGCGGAGCAGCGCCAGCTGCTCCGGGTGGGTGAGCAGGGCCCGGGTCGCGTTGGCGAGCAGGTTCATCACCGGCTCGGTGCCGGTGGCGAGCAACAGGTGCAGGGTACCGACGAGTTCGGAGTCGTTCAGCCGGGATCCGTCCTCCTCCTGGGCCTGGACCAGGTCGCTGGTCAGGTCGTCCCCGGGGCTGCGGCGCTTGGCCTCGACGAACTCCTGCATCTCCCGGTGCCACTGCTCGACGTTGGCCGCCGACTCCTCGGGGGTGAGGGTGGTGTCGATGTTCGCCTCGCCGCCACGGAGCATCTGCACGCGGTCCTCGGCCGGCACTCCGAACAGGTCGCAGATGACCCGGGCGGGCATCGGGCGGGCGAAGCGGGCCTTGAGGTCCAGCACCTCGCCGGGTTCGCAGCGGCCCAGCTCGTCCAGCAGCTCGTCGACGGCCTTCTCGACCTCGGCCCGCATGGCCTCGACCCGGCGCGGGGTGAAGGCCCCGGCGGTCAGCCGGCGCAGCCGGGTGTGGTCGGCGCCGTACCGGGTGGTGAGGTTGTCCATCAGCACCCAGCCGATGAGCGGGAAGTCCTCGCCGATCCTGCCCTCGGCGAAGGCCGTCCAGTGCTGGCGCGGGTCCTTGGACAGCCGGTGGTCGGTGAGGGCCTGGCGGGCGGTTTCGTGGTCGGTGATCGACCAGCCGAGCACGCCGCCGGGCAGTTCGATCCGGGCGACCGGGCCGTTCGCCCGGATCCGCGCGCCCTCGGCGTGGATGTCGTGTCCGGCGGGGTCGATGACGACGGGTTCGGGGATTGCCATGGGGATCCTCCGGGCGGTCGGTGGGAACGGCGGGCAGGGCATGCCGGACAGGGCCGCTCGGTGCGGCCCTGTCCGGTGGGGCGCCGGCTACAGGTAGAGGGTGTTGGGCCCGAGGCCGCAGGCGACCCGCCCGTAGAGCTCCAGGTTGGTGTTGGGGTGCAGGATGCCGTGCAGGTTGAGGGTCTGGACGTCCCGCTCGATGCGCTGGATCGGGACGGTGGTGTAGATCGAGGAGCCGCCGCTGGCGGTGTTGAGGATGTCCACCGCCTCCTTGGTGCGCGAGCAGACCGCGCCGAGGTCGAGCCTGATCCGGGCCCGCTCCTCCAGGGTCCACTCCTCGCCGGTGGGGCCCTTGGTGTCGATCAGGGCGGCGGCGCGGTGGGCGTGGAACTCCACCTCGTCGATCCTGGTGACGGCGTCGGCCACCTGGAGGTGGGTCACCGGGGCCTCGGCCTGGTTGGCGTACTCGGTGTAGCTGATCTTCCGGCCGGGGAGCCGCTCGAAGAACGCCTCCTTGGCGGCCCTGGCCAGCCCGAGCGCCGGTGCGGCCACCGTGGCGCACGCGGTGGGCATGAACGGGGCCCGGTAGATGGGCGATTCGGCGTTCGCCAGGGAGCGGTGCCGGCCCTGGAGCACCGGGACCATCGGCAGCACCCGCGGCTCGGGGACGAACAGGTCGGTGGCGACGGTGGTGACGCTGCCGGAGCCGCGCAGGCCGGTGGTGTGCCAGTCGTCGACGATCTCCAGGTCCGCCAGCGGGACGGCCACCATGATCGGCTGCGGCCCCTCGGGGGTCATCAGCACGGCCGCGTTGGTGTTCCAGGAGCTGTGCAGCGCGCCCGAGTTGAACGTCCACTTGCCGTTCAGCAGCACGCCGCCCTCGACCGGCACGGCGACCGCGGTCGGGCTGAGGATGCCGCTCACCCGCACGCCCGGGTCGGCGAAGATCTCGTCCTGCACCTCGTCCGGAAACAGGCCGGCCATCCAGGAGCTGATGGCGTAGACCGCCATGACCCAGGCCGTGGAGCCGTCGCCGCGGGCCAGTTCGGCGATCACGTCCACCGCGGTGCGCATGTCGGACTCGTAGCCGCCGTAGCGGACCGGCACCCGGATCTGCAGCAGTCCGGAGTCCGTCAGCGCGGTCAGCGTCTCGTCGGAGAGCCGGCGGTGCTCCTCGTGCCACAGCGCGTTCTTCTGCAGCAGCGGCACCAACTCGGCGGCGCGGCTCACCAGTTCTTCCCGGGACGGGGATTCCTTGGCTGTCATCGGGGGCTCCTCCGAAGTGGGCGGCCCACGCGGGACGGTTGGCCGTCCGGGCCGCGGTCGTTGATCGGCCCTGTCGAGGCTGGCAGCCGGGCGGGATGCCCGCATCTCCCGGATTGCGGCGCGTCCGGAGCGTGTCCAGGCCACCCGGCGGCCCGACGATCGAGCGCAATCGGGGAGTTGTCACCCTCCGAGGCCCGGTGTGAGGCTGGCCGTCACCCGGCCGCCGTGATCGCGGCCGGGACCACCGGAGAAGGAGAGAGCCATGTCCGCCACTCCCCCGCCCAACTCCCCCGAGGCCTCCGCGCTGCGCGCCGTTCCGGAGCGGATCGTCGCGGCCTGGGCCGCCCAGGACGCCGACGGCTTCGCCGAGGTCTTCACCGAGGACGCGACGCTGATCCTGCCCGGCGACATCTACCTGACGAGCCGTCAGGCGATCCGCGCCTTCATGACCCAGGCGTTCGCCGGCCCGTTCAAGGGAACCCGGGTCACGGGCGAGCCGGTGTCGGTCCGCCCGCTGGCCGCGGACGTGGCCGTGCTGGTCACCCAGGGCGGCGTGCTGGCGCCCGGGGACACCGAGGTGACGGCCGAGCGCGCGATCCGCGCGACCTGGGTGCTGGCCCGTCAGGGCTCCGACTGGCGGATCGCCTCGTACCAGAACACGCCCATCGCCGCCTGAGACCCGGCGGGCCGGCTGCGGCCCGCGCTGCCCGCACCTCCGATCCGAGCGTCCACTGAGAGGACCCGGCATGCGCCCCTTCCGTATCGACATCCCGCAGGAAGCCCTCGACGACCTGGACCGCCGGCTGGCGGCGACCCGCTGGCCCGGTGAACTGCCGGGCGTGGGCTGGCAGCGCGGGGTGCCGCTCGGCTACCTGAAGGAGCTGGCCGAGTACTGGCGCACCGGCTTCGACTGGCGCAAGGCCGAGGAGCACCTCAACACGTTCCCGCAGTTCCTGACCGAGATCGACGGCGTGGACATCCACTTCCTGCACGTGCGCTCGCCGGAGCCGGGTGCCACGCCGTTGATCATCACCCACGGCTGGCCCGGCTCGGTGGTCGAATTCCTGGACGTGATAGGTCCGTTGACCGATCCGCGGGCGCACGGCGGCGATCCGGCCGACGCGTTCCACGTGGTCGTCCCCTCGCTGCCCGGCTACGGCTTCTCCGGCCGCCCCCAGGAGGCGGGCTGGGACACCGCCCGGGTCGGCCGGGCCTGGGCCGAGCTGATGCACCGCCTCGACTACGACCGGTACCTCGTCCAGGGCGGCGACTGGGGCATGCCGGTCTCCCTCCAGCTCGGCCTGGCCGATCCGGCGCACGTCGCCGGCGTCCACCTCAACATGCTCGCCACCTTCCCGCCGCAGGACCCGGCCGAGTTCGCGAACCTGGACGGGGCGGACCTGGCCCGGCTGGAGTTCGCCGCACACTTCGAGCAGGACGGGGCCGGCTGGCGGAAGATCCAGTCCACCCGGCCGCAGACGATCGGCTACGGCCTGACCGACTCGCCGGTGGGCCAACTCGCCTGGATCGTGGAGAAGTTCAAGGAGTGGACGGCCGCGGAGTCGGCGCCGGAGGACGCGGTGGCCCGCGACCGGCTGCTGACCAACGCCGCGATCTACTGGTTCACCGCCTCCGCCGGCTCCAGCGCGCAGCTCTACTACGAGTCCAACCGGCTGGACTCCGACTTCATCCGTACCTGGGCCGGCCCCTGGCCGCTCGCCGCGCCGGTCGGGGTGGCCGTCTTCCCGCAGGACGCCGTCCGGCCGATCCGCCGCTGGGCCGAGCAGATCCTCCCGACCCTCGCCCACTGGTCCGAGTTCGAGCGCGGCGGGCACTTCGCCGCGCTGGAGGAGCCCGAGCTGTTCGTCGGCGACGTCCGGGCGTTCGCGCGCCGGGTGCGCTGACCGCCGGCGCACCCGCGAGACCGCCGACGCCCCCGGGAGGGACGGCCGGGGAACCCGGTCCGCCGTCCCTCCCCACCCAGGTTTCACCCAGGCCCGGAGTCGAGCAACGACACCGGACGGAAATGGAGTCGATGTGTCCTTGATCCTGAAGTCCCGCGGCACCGGGCGGCGCGGCCGCCGCAGACCCGGCTGGCTGGTGCTCACGGCGCTGGCCGCCGCCGCGCTGGCGATCGGGCCCGGCATGGCCGCCCCGGACCTCGCCTCCGCGGGCCCGGAGGCGGCCGAGGGAAGCCACGGCCGCCCGGTCCACGCGCGGGACTGGCCCCTCTCCAACGGCGATCTGACCAACACCAGGAACGTCACCCGGACGCCGATCAACTCCCACAACGTCAAGAACCTCAAGGTGAAGTGGCGGCTCCCGCTGGAGGGCACGCCGACCTTCGCCGGCATCATGGCCTCCAATCCGGTCGTGGTGGGCGACACGGTGTACCTGATCAATCTCAACTCGGACGTCTACGCGGTGGACAAGGAGACCGGGAAGGTTCGCTGGAAGCGCGTCTTCAACAGCCCCTCGGTCGGGCCGAACGGCGTGGCCTACGCGCGCGGCCTGCTCTTCGGCACCACGTTCACCGGCGCCTTCGCCCTCGACCCGGCGACCGGCCGGACCGTCTGGTCGCGGGAGCTGATCGCCGCCGGCCAGGGCGGCATCGACGTCGCCCCCCAGGTGTACGAGGACACCGTCGTGGTCAGCACCGTCCCGAACACCTTCGGCAAGTACGTGCCGGGCGCCATGGGGACGATCTTCGCGCTGGACACCGCCACCGGCAATCCGCGCTGGAGCTTCAACACGGTCAAGGACGGCGACCTCTGGGGCCACCCGGAGATCAACAGCGGCGGCGGGACCTGGTTCGCGCCGGCCCTCGACGAGCACGGACGGCTCTTCGTCTCCATCGCCAACCCCGCCCCGCTCCCCGGCACCCCCGAGTACCCCAACGGCAGCAGCCGGCCGGGCCCCAACCTCTACACCAACTGCCTGCTGGCACTCGACAGCAGGACCGGCAAGCTGCTCTGGTACCAGCAGGCCGCACCGCACGACCTGCGGGACTACGACCTCCAGGAACCCCCGATCGTGACCACCACGAAGGTCCGCGGGGTGCCCACCGAGGTCGTGGTGACGGCGGGCAAGATGGGCAAGGTCTTCGCCTACCGGGCCGACGACGGAACCCCGCTGTGGACCCTGCCGGTCGGCACCCACCTGAACGACGAGGGACCGCTGCCGGACACCCCGGTCACCGTCCTGCCCGGCATCATCGGCGGCATAGAGACGCCGATGGCACTCTCCCGCGGGCGGCTCTTCGTTCCCTGGGTCGACAACCCGAGCAAGCTCGGCGCCACCGGCGGGCTGGAACTGCCCGACAACGCCGCGGGCCGGGGCGGCCTCACCGCCGCCGACGTGGCGACCGGCAAGGTGCTCTGGCAGCGGGACCTGCCGCAGATGGCGCTCGGTGCCGCCACGGTGGCCAACGACGTGGTCTTCACCTCGACCTTCGACGGCCAGGTGTACGCGTTCGACACCGCCACCGGCTCAACCCTGTGGACGGCCAGGACACCGGCCGGCATCATCTCCTTCCCGGCGGTGAGCGGCAACCTGCTGCTGGTCGGCGCGGGCGCCCCCGGGCTCTCGACCAGCCACTCGTTCGAGCTGGTCGCCTACTCGCTCTGACCCTCTCGCACGTACCGCCCCGCTCTCCCACCGCTCCTGCCCCGACGGCCACCGGCCGGCGTCCCACGCCGCGCCGGTGGCCGTCGTGCGTGCGTTCCCGGCGCGTGTTCCGGCGGCGTGCGGCGGGCGCGCGGGCCGGGGCCGCACGGCAGAAGATCTCCCGAAATTTCTGCCGTCCGATGTCGATCCGCGGCGGTCGGCTTCGTCTACCAAGTGCCGGGCCTGGACCCCGGCGGTCGAGGGCCCTGGTGCCTCGACACGGTCGCGGTCGCCGGGGAAGGAGTGGACGCCTTCCCCGGCGGCCGTCGACCACTGCGACCACGAGGGAAGGGAGCCCGCCGGGAACTACCGAGAGTGACCACTGAAGGGCGGCTCGGACTCCGGCCCACGCACGGACGACAGTCGCGCAGGGCCCGTCACCGGTGCGCGGGAGCGCCCGGGACTTCTCGTGTCGTGCGGTGCCCACGCGGGCCCACGGCCCCGGTCCGACCTGCTCCCCACAGCCCTCACACACCGCCTGAACTGCGCATTTCCCGACCGTGTCGATAAACACGCGGCCAACGGCGAGCGCCCGGGCGGTTCTTGACCATGCTTCGTGGACGCTGCTACACATCGACCCGTCGCCGACCTCACCGGGGCGGCGGATCTTCTGTGGGCACGACCGTGGAGGAACCGTGGCGCAATCACCCACCGTACTGGCCGACGGGCTGGACTTCCCGACCAGCCTCACCTTCGACGACGCGGGCCAGGTGTACCTGGCCGAGTCCGGACTGCCCTTCGGGGGCGCCGCCCCCGGCGGCCGGATCTGGCGTCTGGGCCCGGGAACCGACACCTCGTCACGCACGCTGATCGCCGACGGCCTGGCCGCCCCGGTGACCGGACTGCTCTGGCACCAGGACCACCTGTACGTCTCCGAGGGCGGGGCCGGCCGGATCACCCGGATCGGCCCGGACGGGCAGCGGGCCGTCATCGTCGACGGCATGCCCGGGCCCGGCAACTACCACATCGACATGGCCGTGGCCGGCCGGGACGGGAAGCTGTACTTCGCCCAGGGCGCGATGTCCAACCTGGGGATCATCGGGCTGGACGCCTACGAACTCGGCTGGCTGGGACGGCTTCCGCACTCGTTCGACATCCCCGGCCTCGACATCGAGCTCACCGGCTTCAACGTGACCACGGACGACCCGCTGGCCGGCCGGCCCGGCGCGCGGACCACCACCGGCGCGTTCGTCCCGTTCGGCACCGCGACCCGGCCGGGGCAGCGGATACCGGCCGGACTGCCGTGCAGCGCGGCCGTGCTGCGCTGCGACCTCGACGGCGGCAACCTGGAGCTGGTGGCCTGGGGGATGCGCAACGCCTTCGGCCTGGGCTTCCTGCCGGACGGCCGGCTGCTGGCGGTCGACCAGGGCGCCGACGACCGCGGCAGCCGGCCGATCGGCAACGCCCCCGACCTGCTGTTCGAGGTGCGCGAGGGCGCCTGGTACGGCTGGCCGGACTTCATCGGCGGCATCCCGGTGACGGACCCCGCGTTCAAGCCCACCCGCGGCCCGCAGCCGACCTTCCTGCTGGCCAACCACGGCGAACTCCCGCCGCCCGAGCGCCCGGTGCTCGACTTCGAGTCGCACGTCGCGGCCACCAAGTTCGCCGTGGCGCCCCCGCGCTCCCCGCTGGCCGGGCAGCTGGTGGTCACGCTGTTCGGGGACGAGGCGCCGATGACCCTGCCGGCGGGCGGCCCCCAGCTGGGGCGCGACCTGCTGCTGGTCGACCCGGCCGACTGGTCCACCCGGGGCCTGCCGTCCGGTCCCGAGCTGCACCGGCCGATCGACGTCGGCTTCGCACCCGGCGACGACGCGCTGCTGATCCTGGACTTCGGTGAGTTCGAGATGACCGACCACGGCGTCGAGTCCCGGCGGGGCACCGGCCGGCTCTGGCGCTGGGCGGGCTGGGACCGCTCGTAGGACGTCATCCCTCCTCACCGAAAGGGAGTTGCACCATGGCAGGCAGGACCGGACTTTGGCTGGTCGGCGGCAGGGGGTCGGTGGCCACCACGGCCGTCTGCGGCCTCGCCGCGTTGCGGGCCGGGCTCGTCCCCGCGACCGGCAGCGTCAGCGAGCGGCTCGACCTCGATCCGGGCGTCTTCCCCGGCTGGTCCGAGCTGGTCACCGGCGGCCACGACCTCGTTTCCACCCCGCTGGGCAAGCGGGCCGAGGAGCTCGCCGCCGCGGGTGTGCTGCCCGGCTCGCTCCCGGCGGCGGTCGCCGGGGAACTCGCGGCCGCCGACCGGGAGATCCGCCGCGGCCACGACCCGGACGACGACGCCCCGGCCACCCAGGCCGAGGCGGCGGACCGGCTCGCCGCCGACCTCGCGGACTTCCGGCGCTCGCACGGCCTGGAGCGGGTCGTGGTGGTCAACGTCTCCTCCACCGAGCCCCCGCTCCGGGCGCTGCCCGAACACGCCGACCTGGCCGCCCTCGACCGCGCCCTCGCCCAGGAGGGGCGCCGGGTGCTCGGCCCGGCCGCCCTCTCCGCGTACGCGGCGTTCTCGGCCGGCTGCCCGTACGTCGACTTCACCCCGTCGCCCGGTCTGCGCATCCCGGCGGTCACCCAACTGGCCGACCGGCACGGCCTGCCGTACGCGGGCTGCGACGGCAAGACCGGCGAGACCCTGCTGCGCAGCGTGCTGGCGCCGATGTTCCTCGCCCGCGGGCTGCGGGTGCGGTCCTGGTCGGGAACCAACCTGCTCGGCGGCGGGGACGGCGCCAACCTCGGGGTGGCGGGCCGCGCGCAGGGCAAGCTGGAGTCCAAGACGCGCGGGCTGGCCGCGCTGCTCGGCGGGGAGGTCACCGCCCCGCTGCACATCGACCACGTCCCCGACCTCGGCGAACGCAAGGTCGCCTGGGACCACGTCTCCTTCGAGGGCTTCCTCGGCACCTCGATGAGCCTGCAACTGAGCTGGGACGGCTACGACTCGGCGCTCGCCGCGCCGCTGGTCCTCGACCTCGCCCGGCTGGTGGCCGGGGCGCACGCGGCCGGGGAGTCCGGGCCGCTCGGCGCACTGGCCTTCTTCTTCAAGGACCCGCTCGGCAGCGACGAGCACCGGCTCGCCCAGCAGGAACAGGACCTGGTGTCCTGGGTGCGGCGGATCGAGGTGGCCCGATGAGGGCCGCCCTGCGTCCGTGGCTCGACCTGGTCCGGGCACCGGCGGCGCTCACCGTCCTCGGGGACACCGTGGCCGGCGCGGTCGCGGCGGGCCGTCCGCTGCGCGGCCGACGGCTGGCCCTGCCGCTCGCCTCCGTCGCCCTGTACTGGTCGGGGATGGCGCTGAACGACTGGGCGGACCGGGCGGTCGACGCGCTGGAGCGCCCCGAGCGCCCCGTCCCGTCCGGTCGGATCGCGCCCGGGGCCGCGCTCGCCGCGGCGGCCGGGCTCGGCGCCACCGGACTGGCCCTGGCCGGTCTCGCGGGCGGGGCCGACGCGCTGCGGATCGCCGTGCCGCTCACCGCCGCGGTGTGGGCGTACGACACCGTGCTGAAGCCGACCCCCGCCGCCCCGCTGGGCATGGCGGCCTGCCGCGGCTTGGACGTCCTGCTCGGCGCCGGATCCGGGCACTGGCGGGCGGCCGGCGTCCCGGCGCTGGCGCTGGCCACCCACACCCTGGGCGTGACCGCGCTGTCCCGCGGCGAGGTCCACGGCGGCCGCTCCGCCGATGCCCGGCTGGCGGTGGCCGCCACCGCGGTCACCGCCCTGCTGACCGGCACGGGCCGGGCCGCCTCGGCCCGGCACCGCACGGCCGGGGCGCTGTGCGCACTGGGGTACGCGGCCGCCACCGGCCCCGCCCAGCTCGCCGCCGGCCCGGCGCGGTCCACCGGACCGGCCGCGGACGGCACGGCGGGCGGCACCGCGGGCGGCACGGCGGCGGCGGTCCGGACCGCGACCGTGGCCGGGATCCACGGCATGGTGCCGCTGCAGGCCGGGCTGGCCGCACGGCTGGGCTCGCTGCCGGCCGCCGCGCTGGTGCTGGGCGCCCTCCCGCTGGCCCGCCGGCTGTCCGCCCGCAGGAGCCCGACATGAGCGCGATCGCCGTCGGGTACGGCACCAACGGCTTCGCCAACCACCGGCTCGCCGACGCGATCCGGGTCATCGCCGACCTGGGCTACACCTCGGTCGCCCTCACCCTCGACCACCACCACCTCGATCCCTTCGGCCCGGACCTGGCCCGGGAGACCGACCGGCTGGCCGCGCTGCTCTCCGCCGCGGGCCTGCGCTGCGTGGTCGAGACCGGCGCGCGCTTCCTGCTCGACCCGTACCGCAAGCACCACCCCACGCTGGTGTCCGGGGACGCCGCGCCGAGGATCGACTTCCTGCTCCGCGCCGTCCGGATCGCCGAGTCGCTCGGCGCCGACTGCGTGTCCTTCTGGTCCGGCGTGAGCGAGCCCGGGGTGGACGGACGGACCAACCGCGCACGGCTGGTCCGGCACCTCGGCCCGGTCCTGGCCGAGGCAGGGCGCCGGGCGGTGCGGCTCGGCCTGGAGCCCGAACCCGGCATGGTCGTCCAGCACCTCGACCAGGCCCTCGACCTGCGCCGCGAGCTCGGCGAGCCCGACGCCCTCGGCATCACCCTCGACGTCGGGCACTGCGTGGCCGTGGAGCCGGTGGACGCCGCGCAGTGCGTCCGGCGCGCGGCCGGGCTGCTGGTCAACGTCCAGCTGGACGACATGCTTCCGGGTGTCCACGAGCACCTGGAGTTCGGAGCGGGGCGACTCGATCTCGCCGCGACGCTGGCCGCCCTCGACGGGATCGGCTACAGCGGCGTCGCGGCGGTCGAACTGCCCCGGCACAGCCATGCCGCACCGACCACCGCGCGAACGGCCCTGGCGGCGATACGCCGGGCCCAGGAGACCGTTTCCGTTCCGCCGGCGCACACGGGTGCACCGGCGTCGTCCACGATCGGAGACCGCCCATCATGACCGAGACCGAGAAACACCGCTGGATCGAAACCAGCGTCTACGGCGGGAGCCGGCCGGCCCCGCCGCCGTACCGGCACCCGCAGGACGACTGGCTGACCTGCGCCGAGCGCCGGGTCCGCGAGTGGCCCGGCACGATCCACCAGGAGTTCCCGCTGGCCGGCCGGATGGTCGGGCGCGGGCCGGTGCAGCCCAACTCCGACCCCCAGGGACTGGTGCACGGCACGGTCGACGACCGGGCCCGGGCCCGGCTGCTCGCGGTGCTGGCCGGGTCCCTGCCCGGGGCGGTCCTGGCGGCCGAGGTCGAGAAGCTCTACCGGCACGGCGACGCCGCCGAGCGGCGCGGGGTGCTGCGCGCGCTGCCGGACCTGCCGGACGGCGTACGCCGGCTCGGCCTGGAGCTGGTCGCCGACGGCCTGCGCACCAACGACCCGCGCCTCGTCGCGGCGGCGATGGGCCCCTTCGCGGCCCGGCACCTGGAGCAGGACCAGTGGCGCCACGGCGTGCTGAAGTGCCTGTTCACCGAGGTGCCGCTGGGCGCCGTGGCGGACCTGGTCACCCGCACCGACGCCGAACTGCTGCGGATGGCCCGCGACCTGGCCGAGGAACGGCGGGCGGCCGGCCGGGAGATCGGCTCCGACCTGCGCGTGCTGCTCGGCATGAGCGTCCTGCTGGCCCTCGTCCCCCCGCGACCGCAGGAGGCCCGGTCATGAGGATCTTCGACCCGCACATCCACATGACCTCGCGCACCACCGACGACTACCGGGCCATGCGGGCGGCCGGTGTCCGGGCCGTCGTCGAGCCGGCCTTCTGGCTCGGCCAGCCCCGTACCAACCCGGGGTCCTTCACCGACTACTTCGACGGCCTGCTCGGCTGGGAGCGGTTCCGGGCCTCCCGGTTCGGGATCAGCCACAACTGCGCGCTCGCCCTGAACCCCAAGGAGGCCAACGACCCCCGCTGCGTCGAGGTGCTGGACGTCCTGCCGCGCTACCTCGGCAAGGACGGCGTGGTCGCGGTCGGCGAGATCGGCTACGACTCGATGACCAGGGCCGAGGACGAGGCGTTCGCCCGTCAGCTGGAGCTGGCCGTCGACCACGGACTGCCGGTCCTGGTCCACACCCCGCACCGGGACAAGCACGCCGGCACCCGCCGCACCCTGGACGTGGTCCGCGAGTCCGGCATCGCCCCGGGCTCCGTCCTGGTGGACCACCTCAACGAGGTCACGGTGGCGACGGTCGCCGACTCCGGCTGCTGGATGGGCTTCTCGATCTACCCGGACACCAAGATGGACGAGCACCGGATGGTCGCCGTCCTGAAGGAGTACGGCACCCACCGGATCCTCGTCAACTCGGCCGCCGACTGGGGGAATTCGGACCCCCTCAAGACGCAGAAGGTGGGCCGGGCGATGCTGGCGGCCGGCTTCACCGCGGCGGACGTGGACACCGTGCTCTGGCACAACCCCGTCGAGTTCTACGGCCGCAGCGGGCGGCTGGTCCTCGACGAGGGAATCCGGGACGACGCCGACGGCGCTTCCTTCGCGGGCAACTCGGTGCTCCGGGGCGGATCGTGAACCGGCTCTGCTACTCCACCAACGTCCACCCGGCCGAGGACCTGCCCGGCATCCTGCGGCAGCTCGACACCTGCGCCGGTCCGATCCGCGAACGCACCGGCTTCGACCGGCTCGGGCTGGGCCTGTGGCTGGCCGCCGACGCCGCCTCCGCACTGGCAGCCGACCCGTCCCTGCTCCGCCGGCTGCGGGCCGAACTGGACGCCCGGGACCTGTCCGTGCTCGCCCTGAACGCCTTCCCCTACGGCGGCTTCCACCAGCGGGTGGTCAAGCACGCGGTGTACCGGCCGGACTGGACCGAACCCGCCCGCGCCGCCTACACCGCCGACTGCGCCACCGTGCTGGCCGGCCTGCTGCCCGACGACGCCGAGGGCGGCAGCATCTCCACGCTGCCGCTGGCCTGGCGCAGTCCGTGGTCCCCCGCCGCGGACCGGGCCGCCGAGCAGGCGCTGCGCCGGACGGCGGCGGCGCTGCGCACCGTCTCCGCGCGGGCGGGCCGGCCGATCCGGCTCGCCGTCGAGCCGGAACCGGGCTGCGTGCTGGACACCGTCGAGGACGCCGTCGGCTGGCTCGCCACCCGCGCGGACCTCGAATTCGTCGGCCTCTGCCTCGACACCTGCCACCTGGCGGTCTCCTTCGCCGACCCGGAGCGGACGGTGGCCGCCGTCGAACGGGCCGGCCTGCGCGTGGTCAGGATCCAGGCCTCGGCCGCCCTCCACGTGGACGACCCGAACGACCCGGCGGCCCGCCGGCTGCTCGCCGACTACGCCGAACCCCGCTACCTCCACCAGGTGCGGGAGTCCGACGGCGCCGGCCGGGTGCTCGCGGCCGACGACCTGCCGGAGGCGCTGGACCGGCTGCCCGGCCGGTGGCCCTGGCGGGTGCACTTCCACGTGCCGCTGCACGCCGCGCCCCCCGCGCCGCTGCGCGCCACCACCGATGTGCTCCGCCGGGCGGTGGCGGCCGTGCGGGAGCGGACGGTGATCGAGGTCGAGACCTACACCTGGCCGGTGCTGCCCGGGCGACCGACCGGTGCCCCGGACGACGCCCCCGTGGACGTCCCGGCCGGGATAGCCGCCGAACTCCTCTGGGCCGAGCGCGAACTGATCGGCGAAAGGGCGGACCGTTGAAACCCGTGGTCCTGCTGGACGTGGTCGGCCTGACCCCGCGCCTGCTGCCGTACATGCCGAACCTCACCCGGCTCGCCGAGCGCGGCGGGTCCGCCCCGCTGCGCACGGTGCTGCCCGCCGTCACCTGCAGCGTGCAGTCCACGCTGCTCACCGGCCGGCTGCCCGCCGAGCACGGCGTCGTCGGCAACGGCTGGTACTTCCGGGAGCTCGGGGAGATCCACCTCTGGCGCCAGCACAACCGGCTGGTCCGGGCGCCGAAGGTGTGGGACACCGCGCGCTCCCGGCATCCCGGCTACCGGGTCGCCAACGTCTGCTGGTGGTACGCCATGGGCGCCACCACCGACCTGCTGGTCACGCCGCGCCCGGTCTACCACGCCGACGGCCGCAAGTCGCCCGACTGCTACACCCGGCCGGCGGCGCTGCGCGACGAACTCACCGCCGAGCTGGGGCCCTTCCCGCTCTTCCAGTACTGGGGCCCGACGGCCGGGATCGCCTCCAGCCGCTGGATCGTCTCGGCGGCCCGCCGGATCCTCGCCGCCGAGCGGCCCGACCTGCTGCTGGTCTACGTCCCGCACCTGGACTACGACCTCCAGCGCTTCGGACCCGACGCGCCGCAGGCCGTGGCGGCGGCCCGGGCGGTGGACGCCGAGCTGGCGCCGCTGCTGGAGCAGGCGGAGCAGTCCGGCGCGACCGTGGTCGCGCTCGGCGAGTACGGCATCACGGCGGTGCGGCGCCCGGTGGACATCAACCGCGAACTGCGCCGGGAGGGCCTGCTGGAGGTGTACACCCAGGCCGGGATGGAGTACCTGGACCCGTGGGCCTCGCGGGCCTTCGCCGTCGCGGACCACCAGATCGCCCACGTGTACGTCCCCGACGAGGCGGACCTGCCCAGGGTGCGCGACCAGTTGCTCCGGCTGCCCGGCGTGGCCGAGGTGCTGGACCGCGCGGACCAGGCCCGCCACGGCCTCGACCACCCCCGGTCCGGCGAACTGGTGGCCGTGGCCGACCCCGACGCCTGGTTCACCTACTACTACTGGCTGGACGACGCGCGGGCCCCCGACTTCGCGCGGTCCGTCGAGATCCACCGCAAGCCCGGCTACGACCCGGCCGAGCTGTTCTTCGACCCGGCGGACCCGCTGGCCAGGGCCCGGGCCGCGCTCGGCCTGGCCCGCAAGAAGCTCGGCCTGCGCCATACCATGAACGTGGTGCCGCTGGACCCCTCCTGGGTCCGCGGTTCGCACGGCCGCCTGCCGGACTCGCCCGCCGACGGCCCGGTGCTGATCTGCTCCGACCCGGCGTGGCGGCCCGTCCTCGACGCGACCGGCGCGATCGGCGCCACCGACGTCCCCGAGCTGCTGCTGGGACTCCAGGGCCTGGGCCGCTGACGAGCGGCCGTCACCGGTCGTTCAGTGCTTCGGCCCTGGACTCCAGGTAGCGGCGCTCGGGGATGCTGCCGGTGCGCCGGGCGGCCTCCCGGAAGCTGTTCCGGGCGGCCTCCCGGTCGCCGCTCATCTCCAGCAGGTGGGCGCGGACCGCGGCGAGCCGGTGGTGCTCCGCGAGCCGGCCGTCGGCCTCCAGGGTCGCGAGCAGTTCGAGCCCGGCCGCCGGGCCGAGGGCCATCGCGCGGGCGACGGCGTGGTTGAGCGTCACCATCGGGCCGGGGGCCATCTGCTCCAGCACCTCGTACAGGGCCATGATCTGCGGCCAGTCGGTGTCCTCGGCGTGCACGGCCTCGCCGTGCACGGCCGCGATCGCCGCCTGCACCTGGTACGGCCCCGCCACCATCCGCGGGAGGGTCTCGGCTATCAGCGCCAGCCCCTCCTTGAGCGCGGACTGGTCCCAGGCCGAGCGGTTCTGTTCGGCGAGCGGGATCAGGCTGCCGTCGGGCCGGGTGCGGGCCGGCCGGCGGGCGTCGGTCAGCAGCATCAGCGCCAGCAGGCCCGCCGCCTCGCCCTCCCCGGGCAGCAGCCGGTGCAGCTCGCGGGTGAGGCGGATGGCCTCGCGGGCGAGTTCGGGCTGCTGGAGGTCGGGGCCGCTGGTGGTGGTGTAGCCCTCGTTGAAGATCAGGTAGAGCACCTGGAGCACGACCCCCAGCCGTTCCTGGCGCTCGCTCTGCGGGGGCATCCGGAACGACGACCCGGTGGCCTTGATCCGCTGCTTGGCCCGGCTGATCCGCTGGGCCATGGTCGCCTCGGGGACCAGGAAGGCGTGCGCGATCTGCGCGGTGGTCAGGCCGCCGACGGCCCGGAGGGTGAGCGCGACCTGCGAGCCGGGGGTGAGCGAGGGGTGGCAGCACAGGAACAGCAGGGTGAGCACGTCGTCCTGCTCGGCCGCCTTGGGTTCCTCGCCCGGCCCGGGCGTCACGGTCTCGTCGGCCGGGGTGAGCGCGGCGACGGTGGCCTCGCGGCGCTGGCGGGCCTGCTCGCTGCGCAGCCCGTCGATCACCCGGCGGGCGGCCACGGTGATCAGCCAGGCCCGGGGGTTGCCGGGGACCCCCTGTTCGGGCCACTGGACGGCGGCTGCCAGCAGGGCGTCCTGGACGGCGTCCTCGCAGGCGTCGAAGTGCCCGTAGCGGCGGACGACCGCGCCGAGGACCTGCGGTGCGAGCGATCGGAGCAGGTCCTCGACCCGGACGTCGTGGTTCATCGGCTCAGCTCTCCGTATCGGCTTCGAAGACGACCTGACGGACCTCGATGCCGGTGTAGCGGGCGTCGGGGATCAGGCCGGCCAGTTCGATCGCGCGTTCCTTGGACGCACAGTCGACCAGGTAGTAGCCGGCCAGGAACTCCTTGGCGGCCAGGTAGGGGCCGTCGGTGACGGCCGGGCGGCCTTCGCGGACCCGGACCGTGGCGCTGCCGGACGGATCGGCGAGGGCCTGGGTCATCACCATCTCACCGGAGTCGAGGATCTTCTGCTCGAACGTGGCGTGTCCGGAGAAGACCTCGTTGCGTTCCCGCTCCGACAGGCCGTCCCAGACGACCGGGTTCATGTGGATCAACAGCATGTACTTCATCTCATCATTCCTTGGTCCCTCGCGCGGCGGGTCGATCTCTGCACCTGAGACGTCGCCGCGGGCGGCCCGCACTCGACATCCAAGCCGAGATCGCGTCCCTCCGCCCGAGTTTCCGCCGGAGATGTCGAGACCGTACCGGCTGGTCCGACGTACCGGGTGTGACGGCACCCGCGGACGCCGAGTGCCCCGAAAATCCGGAAGGACCCCGTGATGAGTGACACCACATCCCCCGGCGAGCCCGCGCCCCGGGCCGGACGGCGGGAATGGATCGGGCTGGCCGTCCTCGCCATGCCCGCCCTGCTGGTCTCGATCGACGTCTTCGTGATGCTGCTGGCCCTGCCCAGCCTGTCGGACTCCCTCCACGCCAGCGGCGTGCAACAGCTGTGGATCACCGACATCTACCCGTTCATGCTCGCCGGCCTGCTCGTCACCATGGGGTCGCTCGGCGACCGCATCGGACGGCGCCGGCTCCTGCTGATCGGCGCCGGCGCGTTCGGCCTCGCCTCCATCGCCTCCGCGTACGCCGTCAACCCCACCATGCTGATCGCGGCGCGCGCCCTGCTCGGCATCGCCGGCGCCACCCTCGCGCCCGGCACGCTCTCGCTGATCACCACCATGTTCCAGGACCCCAAGCAGCGCGGTGCCGCCTTCGGCATCTGGGGCGCGTGCTTCTCGGCCGGCGCCGTCATCGGCCCGATCATCGGCGGCGTCCTGCTCGCCCACTTCTGGTGGGGCTCGGCCTTCCTGATCGGCGTCCCGCCGATGGTGCTGCTGCTCGTACTGGGCCCGGTGTTCCTGCCCGAGTTCCGCAACCCCGACGCCGGACGCCTGGACCTGATCAGCGTGCTGGAGTCCATGGCGGCCGTCCTCCTCGCCATCTGGGGGCTCAAGGAGATCGCCAGGGACGGCTGGCAGGCGCTGCCGATCGCGGCCGTGCTGGTCGGCATCGGCTTCGGCATCCTCTTCGCCCACCGCCAGCGCCGGCTGCCGAACCCGCTGCTCGACCTGAGCCTGTTCGGCCACCGCACCTTCTCGGCGGCACTGGTCAGCCTGTTCCTCGGCACCTTGCTCACCGGCGCGGTGATGTTCTTCGTCACCCAGACGCTGCAGCTGATGTACGGCCGTGACCCGCTCCACGCGGGTCTGTGGATGCTGCCGGCGATCATCGCCAACACGATCGGCTTCACCCTCTCCCCCAAGCTCGGTCAGCGCTACCGCCCCGCGTACCTCATCGGCGGCGGGCTGCTCCTCGCGACGGTCGGCATGCTGGTGATGACCAGGGCGGAGCCCGGATCGAGCCCGGCCGTCCTGATCACCGGCTTCGCCATCGTCTTCCTCGGCTCCGGCCCGATGGTCACCCTCGGCATGGGCCTGGTCATGGGCTCCGTGCCGATGGAGAAGGCCGGCTCCGCGGCCGCGCTCAACGAGACGAGCGGCCAGCTCGGCTTCGCCGTCGGCATCGCCGCCCTCGGCAGCATCGGCGCCGCCGTCTACCGCGGCGCGCTCAGCCTGCCCGACGGCCTGCCGGCCGACGCGGTCACGGCGGCCAAGGACTCCCTCGCCGGCGCGCAGGAGGCCGCCGGATCCCTGTCCGGCCAACTCGCCGACGCCCTCCTCACCCCCGCCCGGGCCGCCTTCGCGGACGAACTCCACACGGTGGTCACCATCTCCGGCACCCTGCTGGTCGCCACCGCCGTCCTGGTCGTCGCCCTGCTCCGGCACATGCCGCCCACGGGCCAGCAGGGGGCCGGCGCCGCCCCCGAGCCCAGCGAGGACTCCGTCCCCGCGGCCGGCTGACCGCGCCCGGCCCGCCCGCCCGCCCGGTCCGCGCGGGGCGGTCACCCGGACGGCCCACGATGCCCGTGCCCCCGACTCCACGACGGTCGTTGGGGGCACGGGCATCCGGCTGTACGGGTGGCCCGCAGCACCCACGAGGAAAGGTGTGGAGGGCATGACGCAACTGGTGACGGTGCAGTGCTTCAACGTGTCACGGGACGGGTTCGGCACCGGTGAGGGGCAGTCCCTCGAACGGCCCTTCGGCCACGCGGACCCGGCCGCCCTCTTCTCCTGGGCCGGTGCCACCGCGAGTTGGGTGAACCGCACCGACCCCGGCGGCACCCGCGGCCTGGACGACTACCTGACCCGCGACCACGCCCGCCCGCCCGGCGCGGTCATCATGGGACGCAACAAGTTCGGCCCCCAGCGCGGGCCCTGGCAGAACCACGAGTGGACGGGCTGGTGGGGGGCCGAGCCGCCGTTCCACGCGCCGGTCTTCGTGCTCACCCACCACGCGCGCCCGTCCTTCACCCTGGCCGACACCACCTTCCACTTCATCGAGGCGAAGCCGGCCGAGGCCCTGGACCAGGCGAGGGAGGCTGCCGGGGGTGGGGACGTGCGCATCACCGGCGGTGTCAGCACCGTCCGCGAGTTCCTCGACGCCGACCTGATCGACCGGATGCACTTCGCCGTCGCGCCCGTCGACCTCGGCCGGGGGGAACGGCTCTGGAGGAGCCACACCGACCTGCTCGACCGCTTCCACCTCGACACGGTGCCCAGCCCGAGCGGGGTCACCCACCTGCTGTTCTGGAGGCGGTGAGCACCGGCCGTCCCGGGGAAGGAACGAGGCCGGCGCGGGACCCGAAGGTCCCGCGCCGGCCTCGTCGACAGCCGGTCAGGCGGCCAGGCCGTCACTGAACACGATCGGCCGGACCTCGATGCCGAGGCCCTCCACCGCGGCGTCCGGGATCATCGCGGCGATCTCGTGCGCACGCTCCTGGTCCTTGACCTCGATGATGTAGACACCACCCACGTACTCCTTGGCCTCGGCGTACGGGCCGTCCGTCACCGCGGGAACGCCGCCACGGACGCGCACCACGGAGCTCTGCTCGGTGCCGGCCAGCGCCAGGGTCCCGACGAACTCGCCGGTCTCCTTGATCTTCTCCATGAACCCGCCGTGGCCCTGGAAGACGGCGTTGCGCTCCTCCTCCGACAGTGCGTCCAGGACCTCGGCGTTCGGGTACATCATGATCAGGTACTTCATGGTTCCGCTCCCTGCGACGTGAGGCGCTCGCTGCGCCCCCTCCACTTCTTGGTCGGCGCCGACGCGCCGTTCTCGACATGGTCGCGAAAAACCTTTTCCCGACCCAATCGGATCGCCGACGTCCGCTTCACGGTGCCGGTACGCCGAAGGCGGAGGGCGGCACCGGGCGACGGGCGGCGCGCAGGACCCGCAGCAGGGTGCGGGGGCGCATCAGGGACTGCGGGGAGGCCACGAGTCCGGCGATCCGCACCAGCGCGTCGGTCACCCGGGGGTCGTGCACCGCCGCCCGCTGCGCCAGCGCGGCGTACCGGTTGACCAGGGCGGTCTGGAGGTTCCGCTTGCCCTTGACGCCCCGGTAGCCCAGGTCGGTCACCGCGGCGAACGACCACGGGGAGCGGATCTCGCGGGCGATGTCCCGGAAGTACGCCTGGGGCCTGGGCAGCCGCCGCCCGGCGGTGTGCCGGCGCAGCACCAGCGCCTGCAGGGCGGCCGAGGTCATGCCCTGGGCGTAGGCGGGGTTGAAGCTGCAGATCGCGTCGCCCATCACCAGCAGTCCGGCCGGAAAGCGCTCCAGCCGGTGGAAGTCCCGGCGGACGCTGGCCGGAAAACGGAAGCGCAGCGGTTCGTCCAGGGGTTCGGCGTCGCGGATCGCCTCGTAGATCTCGGGGACGGGCAGCGACCGGACGAAGGCGTGGAACCCTTCCGGGTCGGTGGGCGGGTGGTCGCCCAGGAGCCCGGTCACCGACAGCTCCACCTGGTTGTCGTCGCCGGGCACCCGGTAGAAGAACGCTCCGCGCGGGTGCGAGGGCGTGGCGGCCGGGATGATGGCGATGTCACTGTCGAACGGGTCCTTCTCCAGGCGGTAGTGGCGGGTGGTGTACGCCAGGTCGATCTCGATCCGCTCCTCCGGCGGCGCCTGGTACCCGAGGTCGGCCAGCCACCGCGGGGTCCGCGAGCCGCGGCCGGTGGTGTCGACGACCAGGTGCGCGGAGAGCGTCTGTTCCTCGGCCCCGGGGGTGCGTGCCTGCACCCTGACCCCGGTGACCCGGTGTCCGGAGGCGTCCGTCACCGGGGCGACGATGTCGTGCTCCTCCAGGAACGACACCTCCGGCAGCGCCCGCACCCGCTCGCGCAGGTGGTACTCGAGCACCGGCCGGGTGGCGGGCACGGACGGCAGGCCGGTGCGGGCGGGGCTCAGCCGCAGCCCGTTGAAGTACCACTGGATGTCGTTGCTGAAGTCCCCGGGCCGCACCCCTGCGGCGATCAACTCGTCGGTGAGGCCCGGGAACAGCGACTCCATGATCTGGTGGCCGCGGGCGACCAGCCCGTGGGCGTGGTTGCCGTGCGGGACGCCGCGGCGCGGGCCGCGGACCCCGAGGATCTTGTCGCGTTCGACGATCACGACCCTCGGGTAGGACTCGGAGAGCACCCTGGCCGCCAGCAGGCCCGCAATGCTTCCGCCGAGAACCACGGCACATTCGTCGGTACGGGTGGCCATGAAGGTCCCCTCTCTCGGTTGACCGGACGGGTGGGGCGGTCAGTTCCCGGACGGCCGGAACTGGCCGGGGGTGCGGCCGTCCCCGGCCGGGCCGCGGTAGGCCTGGGCGAGGTCGAGCCAGACGTCGGCGTCCTCGCCCTCGGCCGTCAGGGCGAGGTCGTCGCGGTGCCGGCGCCGGGTCACCAGCAGGCAGAAGTCGGCGGCGGGGCCGCTGACGCGCTGCTCCGCGTCGGCGGGGCCGAACTCCCAGCGGGCTCCCGACGGGGCGGTGATCTCGAAGCGGAACTCGGTGTCGGGCGCCGTGAGCCCACGCGCCTGGTAGCCGAAGTCCCAGGTGCGGACCGCGAATTCGACCAGGTAGCGGAGCCGGTCGGTGTACTCGCGCTGCACTCCGAAGGTGTCGGCGATGTCCTGGCCGTGGCCGAAGAGCTCCATCATCCCGGCGGCGGCCAGCACGGGCGCGGGCAGCGGGCGGACCAGCCACGGCACCGGCCGGCCGGCCGGGACGGCCGCGAGGGCCTGCTCGGCGGTCCGGCGCTCGGCGTTCCAGCGCTCCAGCAGGAGCTTCGGCGTGCCGGACGCCAGGTAGGGCTTGAGGGACTGCTGCACCGCACCGTCGAAGTCCTGCCCGACGCCCGCGACCATCGCCTTGAACGCCTCGGGGTCGCCCGCGGCCGTTCCGGCCAGCTTGAAGGTGGCCGCGAGGTGGGCGATCTGGTGGGCGACGGTCCAGCCGGGCGCCGGCGTGGGCCGCGTCCAGTCGGCGTCCGCCAGGTTCGCCACCAGGGCTTCGACGGCGTCGCCGTCCGCCGCCAGTGCGGCTATCACGTCCTGCGAGTCGGCCATGCCTGTTCCTTCCGTCGGGGGGATCCGGGATGCCGACGCCTTCTCAACGCGCGCTGTGGGGCGTCGGATCGGGGGCCAGCCCAGTATCGGCCGGGCGGAGATCGGCGGGCTTCTCTGCTCGTGCTGTGCGCCCGGCCCGCTCTCCGCGGCGCTCCCGTGCCCCCGTGCGTCCGGCCCCGCGACGGAGCACGGCAGGCCGGCCGGCCGACGGGTTCGTCGGTCGGCCGGCCTGCCGTGCTCACGCTCGGTCGGTCGGTTCGGTCGGTTCGGTCGGTCAGGCGGACGGTCGGTTCAGTCGGTCACCGGCTCCAGGCCGACCAGGGCGAGCCGGTGCCGGCGGCTGATGTACCAGGCGGCCGCGCCGCACAGCAGGGCGAGGACGGAGACCGCCGTCAGGACGGCGGAGGGCGAGGACACCAGGCTCGCCAGCAGCAGCGGCCCCATCAGGCCGCCCAGCCGGTTGAACAGGGAGACCCATCCGGTGGTCCGGCCGCGCCGTTCCGGCTCCGCCAGGTCGGCCGCGATCGGGAGGAAGATCGCGGCCATCGAGTTCACCGAGAACAGGGCCGCCACCAGCGCGCCCGCGGCGATCCAGCCCACCTCGGCCACCGCGCCGCTGGCCGTGAGCGCCAGCAGCAGCACCGCGGTGACGGTGGCCAGGCCCGCCGCCATGGAGGTCGGGCCGAAGCGGCGGTAGCCCAGCATCAGCAGCAGGGCGCACGGGATCATCACGACCGCCGCGACGGTGAGCATCAGGTTCGCGGTGTGCACCGGAACGCCGCCGATCCGGGCCAGGCTCGGCACCCAGGTGGTGAGGCCGAAGGTGAGCAGTCCGATGAGGGTGGCGAAGGCGCGCTGCAGGCCGTTGGTGAGGGCCCGTGAGGACCTGGGCAGGTGCTGGACCACCGGTGCGCCCGCGGCCGCCGGGGCGGGGGCCGAGGTGCGGTTGGGGACGAAGGGGGTGAGGAGGGCCAGCGCGGCACCGGTGGGGGCGCCGATCAGCCACAGGATCCGCCAGCCGAACACCGGTTCCAGCCACAGCGCCGAGCCGGCGGCGACCAGGTAGCCGACCGCGGTGGCGACGACGGAGAGCGCCACCACCACCGATCCGCGGACCTTTCCGCCGGCGGTCTCGGTGAGCAGGGTGATCAGCAGCGGGGCGAGGCCGCCGACCGCCACGCCCATCAGGCCGCACATCAGCAGGTTTCCCTCGAAGGTGGGCATGGAGCCGCACATGCTGGTGGCGGTGAACCCGAGGGTGGCGATCAGGTAGGAGCTGCGGCGGCCGATCCGGTCGGTGAGCACGCCGAACAGCAGCGCCCCGGTCGCCGTCCCGGTCAGTCCGCAGACCGCCAGCAGGGAGGCCGAGCGGGGATCGAGCCCGTACTCGGCCCGCATGCCGGGGATGACGAAGCCCAGCGTGGAGGTCTTGCTGATGTCGATGGTGAGGGCGGCCGTACCGATGAGGAGGATCAGCAGCCGGCCGCGACGCCCGGTCCCGGAGTCGGACTCGGCGGATTTCGGCCGTCCGCGCAGGGCGGCGCCGGCCACCACGAGCAGCAGTCCGGCGAGGGCGGTGAACATCTCCGGCATCTCCGACAGGGCCATGCCGTGCAGCTTCCGCCCGCTGTCGGCCGGCATGTGGGCCATGGGCATCGCGGGGTCCATGGCGAAGGAGTGGTGGAAGGCCACTGCCGAGGAGACCAGCACGATCAGGCTGCCCAGGGAGAGGAGCACTGTGGCGCCGGTGGTCCGGCCTGGGGATGTGGTGGTGGACAAGAGCGACCTCCGTCGAGCGCTGGTGTGGTGGTCGCGCGACCGGGCGTCGACATTTCCCCTCCGGCCGTCGGCCGCCCCTGGAATGTCGCGCTGAGTGACTGGAAAGCTATGCCCGGCGCCGTGCGGGCCGCTTCTCGCATTGTGCGGGGATCGAAGGGTTGTGGGCGCGAACGTCCCTGGCATAAGGGCGTTTTGCTTGACTGAGGGAATGAGTCCGCGACGCACGGATCCCGCTGCCCGTCCGGCACTGGTGGACATCGCCGCCCGGTTGCTGGCGGAGGAAGGGCCGCAGGCGCTGTCCGCCCGCCGAATCGCGAGCGAGATCGGCACCTCCACCATGGCCCTCTACACCCACTTCAACGGAATGCGCGGGCTGGTGCGCGCCATGGTTCACGAAGGGTTCACCCGGCTCCAGTACTACTTCACCCTGGTGGAGTTCAGCGACGACCCGGTGAGCGACCTGGCGTTGCTGGGTCGTGCGTACCGGTGCAATGCGCTGGCCAACCCCCACCTGTACGCGGTGATGTTCGGGGGCTCCTCGCTGGCCGGGTTCTCGCTGGGCGAGGAGGACCGGCAATACGGCCGTTACACTCTGGCCGGCGTGGCCGAGTGCGCCGCCCGCTGCATCGAGGTGGGCCGGTTCCGCGCGGAGGACGCCGAGTTGGTGGCGCATCAGATGTGGTCCGCGGTTCACGGTCTGGTCGTCCTGGAGCTCGGTGAGTACCTGACCGAGCCCTGTGACGCCGACCGCCTGCTGGAGGCGCAGCTGGTGGGGCTGATGGTCGCGGCCGGCGACACCCTGGAGGCCGCCGTCGCCTCGGTGGCGGCCTCCGTGGAGCGGCTGTGGGAGGAGGTGGACGTGGCGGCGACCGACTCGGACTGAGGGCGGAACCGCCGCAGGTCCGCGGCGGGTTTCCGTACGGTCCCGCTCCGACGCCGGGCCGGCGCCCGACCGGCACAGCCGTCACAGGAGTTCTCCTGAATCACATCCGCCCCGTCCGCAACATTCCGGATCCCCCCTCCGATGCATCTCGCCAATTGCTTCAATAGTTCAAACACATACCGGCCGGTATTCCACCACTCGACTTTGCCAAATAAACGCTCGAGGAAGTCGTTGAACTTGTCATGTCCGCCTGCTACGGTCATCAGTCGTTATCACGGTGCCACGGTGTGTCACCGTCAGTTAACGGAAGGGAGCAGGCAAACCTCGCGCGCTCCGGTACCCAGAGGCCGCCCCCCTCGGCCGCGTTCCAGGACGCAATACCGGAGTGGAGTTTCCGTCGTCCACCGGTACTGCGAGAACCTGGAGTCATTGTGAAACCCGCAATCGAAGAAGCCGTGGCCCGAGCCATCGAGGTCATGCACGAGAACATCAGCGAAATACTGACCATAGACGATATGGCGCAAGCAGCCGTCTACAGCAAATTCCACTTCTCCCGGGAATTCCAGCGGGTGACCGGTGTCTCCCCGCGACGCTTCCTGTCCGCCATTCGCATCGAAGCCGCCAAACGTCTGCTCATCGAGACGGACCTCAGCGTGACCGAGATCAGCCACCGCGTCGGCTACAGCAGCGTCGGCACCTTCAGCTCGCGGTTCGCCAGCAGCGTCGGCACGTCGCCCACGATGTTCCGCCAGTTACGCGGCTTCACCACCAGCATCGAACTCGAAAGACGGCACTGGACCCGGCCGACGGATCTCGCCACCGTCCGCGGCGAGATCCGCGCCCCCGTCGCCGACGACCTCGGCCGCGTCTTCGTCGGACTCTTCCGCACCCGCATCCCGGAGGGCCGGCCGGCCGCCTGCACGGTCCTCCCCCGCCCCGGCGCCTTCCACCTCGAACACGTCCCACCCGGGACCTGGTACCTCCTCGCCCACTCCGTCCCCGCCTCCTTCGACGAGGTCCTCACCGGCGAGGTCTCCGTCGGCTCCGTCGGCCCCGTCGAGATCAGGGCGAACGTCCCGCCGAAGCCGCTCGAACTGCGTCTGCGCCCCGTGCACGCCCTCGACCCGCCCGTCCTGCTCGCGCTGCTGGACGTCCGGGCGGCGGCCCTCACCGGGAACGCCAGGCTCCCCGAGGCCGGTTGAGCCGGCCCCGGGGAGCGGGCCGCACGGCCCGGGGCGGGGGCTCCGGGCCACGGGGGAGTACGGCCGGCACGGGGAACGACGGCCGGCGCGGGAGGGGACCGGCGCGGGGCGGGCCCCTCGGGCATGACGAAGGGGCGGCGGCCGGCTCACGCCGGCCACCGCCCCTGGAGGAGGCTCAGGCCCGTCGCCGCACGGCGATGACCGCCGCACCCACCACGCACGCCACCGCGGCGGTGACGTAGGCGAGGTGGTACCCGGCGAGCTGGTCCGTGCTGGTCCCCGCGACCAGGACCATCACCGCCACACCCGCGCTGGCGCCGATCTGCTGCGTCACGACGTTCACCGCGCCGGCGACGGCGTGCTGCCGCTCCGGGACGCCGGAGAGGCCGGCGGATGTCATCGAGGGGAAGTTCAGCCCCTGGCCGATGCCGCTGACCACCAGACCGGGCATCACGTGCAGCACGTAGTTCCCGTCCTGCGGCGTGCCCAGCCACAGCCCGGTGCCCACGCCGATCAGGACGAGGCCGACGGCCATCAGCGTCCGCGGGGAGTACGTGGCCAGCAGCCGGCCGGTGGCGAAGTTGGCGGTGAGGAACACCGCCAGGGACATCGGCACCAGGGCGATGCCGGACTCGAAGGGCGAGTAGTGCAGCATCCCCTGCAGGTACAGGGGCGCGAAGAACAGCATCCCGACCGAGCCCATGTACTGGAGGAACGCGGCCAGGCTCGCCTCCCGCACCGAGCCGATCCGGAAGAGGGCGAGCGGGAGCACCGGGTCGGCGGTGCGGTGCTCGCGCACCACGAACAGCACCAGGGAGAGCACCGCGGCGCCGAGCACGATCCACGCCGTGGCGCCGCTGCTGCTCACGCCGACGACGAGCAGGGTGAGGCCGAGCGTGCCCGTGATCGCTCCGGGCAGGTCCAGCCGGCCGCGGTGCCCGACTCCGTCGGGCAGTCCGATGCGCGTCGCGCCCAGCACACCGAGACCCACCAGCACCGAGAACCACAGCACCGAACGCCAGCCGAAGAACTCGGTCAGGACGCCGCCCAGCAGCACCCCGCCGCTGAAGCTCGCGGCGCCGACGGCCGCGTACACCCCGAAGGCCCGGTTGCGCGCCGGACCGGCCGGGAACGTGTCGGTGAGCAGGGCCAGCGCGGCCGGTCCCGACAGGGCGGCGCCGATGCCCTGGACCGCTCTCGCGCCCAGCAGCGTCACGGTGTTGGGGGCCACCGCCCCGACCAGCGCGGAGACGGTGAACAGGGCGACGCCGGCCTCGAACACCCGCCGCCGCCCGATCACGTCGGCCAGTCGGCCGCCCACCAGCAGGAAGCCGGCGAACGTGACGGCGTAGGCGGTCATCACCCACTGGAGGGTGCTCTCGTCCAGGTGGAAGCGCTCCCCCACCGAGGGCAGCGCCGCGTTGAGCACTCCGAGGCCGCTCACGTCCAGGGCCAGCGCCCCGGCCAGGACGCCGAGCGCGAGTCCCGGACGGCGGACCGGTGAGGCCGCGGCGCCGGTGGTGTCGCCGGTGGTGTCAGTGGTGTCGGTCATGCGGGCCTGCCGTGGAAGTCGCGGCCGGCGAGTGCCCGCCCGAGGTGGTCGCCGCGTCCGGGTAAGGGGCTGTTGGCATCGACTGACGCCCTATCAAATTTGTCAACTGCCATGCGGACAGCTTGCATTGGTCGATCGTCCGCTGTCCACTCCACCCCGCGCCCGCAGATGGAACTGAACGGTACCGTCCGAGGAGATCGAATCGGACACTTTGGCGATCAAATCTCGCCAGCGCTTCAACCGGCCCGCAAAGTGCGCAATCCTGGAGTCGCTGGACTCTCCGCGCTCAAGGGCGGACGAAAGAAAGCGGCACTGCGAAATCCCGGCAGCGAGATTGCACGACAGATCCACCGGCAGGGCCGCACGGGGGCGGCGAGAATTCCACAGTGAGCCGCTGAATCGCGACCACCCGCGTCACCTCGAAGTTTGCCGTCGTCACCATGCACGGCCGCACCGCACGGCCGGAGCTTCGGGCAGCCCTTCCCCCCTCCCAACGCGAGGAGCGGTGTTGCCCGATCGCACGTCCATGCATGTCATGTACAGGTCGGATCCAGCATTCGTAGTCGAACTGCCTTGATACGGAATCACTGACGAGCCCCCCTTGTGAACGATCGGTTGTGAAGCTCCACCCGCCCATTTCACCAGCCCTGCTGAGGGAGTCGCCATGCCCCAAGAGCGCGCAGCGCGAGACATATCCGCCGTCACGGATTTCCTGCTAACCCGTTTTGCCGAGCTGTTGGACCTGTCCGCGAACTCGGTGGACCGGTGGGCACCGATGCACCGGTACGGATTGGACTCGCTGAAATCGGTGAACCTCGCGGCCGCCCTGTCCGAGTTCCTCGGCTGGCAGGTCCCGGCCACCTGGATGTGGCAGTACCCGACCGTCGACGGCCTGGCCCGGGCACTCGTCGAGGGCCCGCGTGCCGCGGAGCCCGCCCCGACCGCCCGGCGCCGCACGCCCTCGCACGAGCCCGTCGCGGTCGTGGGCATCGGCTGCCGGTTCCCCGGAGGGCCGGACCCGTCCGCGTTCTGGCGCCTGCTGGTCGAGGGCGGCGACGCCGTCGGACCGGTGCCGGGCGCCCGCCGCGAGCTGCTGAACGACCGGGTGCGCTGGGGCGGATTCATCGACGGCATCGACCGCTTCGACCCGCTGTTCTTCGGCATCTCGCCCCGCGAGGCCGTCCAGATGGACCCGCAGCAACGCCTGATCCTGGAACTGTCCTGGGAGGCGCTGGAGGACGCGGGCATCGCGCCGCACAGCCTGGTCGGCAGTGACACCGGCGTGTTCATGGCCTCCTGTTGGGGCGACTACGCCGCCCTGGCGCACTACCGCGGCCCCGACAGCCAGATCACCCCGCACACCGCGACCGGCATGCACGACGGCATCATCGCCAACCGCGTCTCCTACATCCTCGGCCTGCAGGGCCCCAGCATGGCCATCGACTCCGCCTGCGCGGGCTCGCTGATCTCGGTGCACGTGGGCTGCCAGTCGATCCAGCTGGGCGAGAGCGACCTGGTGCTCGCCGGTGGCGTGAACCTGAGCTTCGTCTCCGACTACTACACCGCCATGGACGCGATGGGCGCGCTCGCCCCGGACGGCCGCTGCAAGTCCTTCGACGCCCGCGCCAACGGCTACGTCCGCGGCGAGGGCGCCGGCGTCGTCGTGCTCGCCCCGCTGAGCGTGGCGCTGGAGCGCGACCTGCCGGTGTACTGCCTGATCAAGGGCAGCTCCTCCAACAACGACGGCCTGAGCAACGGCATGACGGCCCCCAACCCCCAGGCGCAGGAGAAGATGCTCCGCACCGCCTGGCAGCGGGCCGGCGTCTCCCCGGACCTCGTGGACTACATCGAGTGCCACGGCTCCGCGACACCGCTCGGCGACCCGATCGAGGCCAACGCCATCGGCGCCGTCCTGGGCGGCGACCGCCCGCGGCCGCTGCGGCTCGGCTCCGTCAAGTCCAACGTCGGCCACCTGGAGGCGGCCGCCGGGATCGTCGGCCTGGTCAAGCTCGCGATGTCGATGCGCAACGGCGTGCTGCCGCCGAGCCTGCACTACACCGCGCCGAACCCGCAGATCCTGTTCGACGAGTACAACCTCACCGTCCAGGACCGGCTGGAGCCGTGGCCGCGGCACTCCGACGCCCGCCGCGGCGGCGTCAGCTCCTTCGGGTTCGGCGGCTCGATCTGCCACGTCGCCGTCGAGGAACTGCCGCGCCCCGAGGCCTCGCTCCTGCTGCTGGCCGCGGACTCCCGCGAGGCGCTGGCCGAGCGGGCCCGGGCGCTGCGCGACGCGACCGACCTGCGCGCGCTCTGCCGCCGCACGCCCGGCGACGGCCCGTTCCGGCTCGCGGCCACCGCCCGCGACATGGCCGAACTCAGGAGCAGCCTCGACGCCTTCGGCAGCGGTGCGCAGGCCCCCGGACTGAGCGTCGGCGAGCGGGCCGGCCGCCGGCCCCGGGTGGCGTTCCTGTTCTCGGGCAACGGCTCGCAGTGGGTCGGCATGGGCCGGCAACTGCTCGCCGGCCAGCCGGTGTTCCGCCGCTCCATGATGAAGTCCGACCAGCGGATGCGGGAGCTGCTCGGCTTCTCGCTCGTCGAACAGCTGCTGGCCCCCGACGGCCGCCTCGACGACATGGACGTCTTCCAGCCGCTGCTGTTCTCCCTGCAGGTCGCGCTGGCCGAGACCTGGCGCTCGCTGGGGGTGGAGCCGGACGTCGTCGTGGGGCAGAGCGTCGGCGAGTTCGCCGCCTCCCACATCGCCGGCGCCCTCGACTTCGACGACGCCTCCCGCCTGGCCGCCCACCACGGCCGGCTCCTCCAGCTGCTGGCCGTGGGCCGCGGCGAGGGCATCGTGGTGATGACCCCCGCGGACGAGGTCCGGCCGCACCTCACCGGCGGGCTCACCCTCTCCGGCTACAACGGCCTCGGCTCCACGCTCGTCACCGGCACGCCGCAGGAGATCGACGACCTCGTCGAGCGGCTGACCGCGGCCGGCGTCACCAACCACCGGGTGCGGATGGGCCACGCCCCGCACTCGGCGCTGGTCGACCACGTCCTCGCCCCGCTGAAGGTCGAGCTCGACGGCATCAGGCCCCGGAGCACCCGCATCCCGATGATCTCGACGGTCACCGGCGAACTCGTCGACGGCGCGGAGCTCGGACCGGACTACTGGGCGGACAACCTGCGCCGGGAGATCCGGGTGGTCGACGCCCTGACGAAGCTGCGCGACCACGACGTCGACGCGGTGATCGAGATCAGCCCGCACCCCCTCCTGCTCAAGTCGGCCTCGGAGATCCTGCCGGCGGCCACCCTGCCCTCGCTGCGGCGCGGCGCCGACGAGGCCTCGACCCTGCTCGGCTCGCTCGGCGCCCTGTACGCCGCCGGGCACCCCGTCGCGGCCCACCCCTTCCTGGCCGGCGACCGGGGACGGCACGTCGCGCCGAGCCCGGGCGACGCCGCGGCCGACGGGCAGCTGCACCTGGTGCCCGTCACCGCCCGGACCGCGGGCGCGCTGACCGACACCTGCCGCGAGCTGTCCAACCACGTCGAACGCGACCCCGGCCTGCGGGTCTCCGACCTCGCCTACACCCTCGCCGCCAGGCGCACCCACCACAGCCACCGGATCGCGCTGTTCGCCCGCAACCGGCAGGACGTCCTGGACGGACTCGCCCGGGTCGCCGCCGGGCAGCCGCACCCCGACATGGTCACGGGCACGGTCTCCGGCAACGCCGACCGGCGGGTGGCGCTGGTGTTCTCCGGCGGCGGCACCCAGTGGGTCGGCATGGGCCGCGAACTGCTGCGCTCCCACGCCGGCTTCCGGGCCTCGATGAACGCCTGCGACGCCGCCGTGCGCGCGGCCGGCGGCTTCTCGGTGCTCGACCACCTCGCCGCCCCCGCGGAGGAGGCCCGGTACGAGGAGATGGACTTCCAGCAGCCCGTGCTGTTCGCCCTGCAGGTCTCGCTGGCGAAGGTCTGGCTCGACCTGGGCATCGAGCCGGCGGCCGTCGTCGGGCACAGCCTGGGCGAGGTCGCGGCCGCCTGCGTGTCCGGCGCGCTGTCGCTGGAGGACGCCGCCCGGGTCGTGGTCTCGCGCTCGCACCTGCTGGAGCGCAAGGCCGCCGAGGGCGCCATGATCTCGGTCGACCTGCCGGAGGAGGAGCTGCGGCCGCGGCTCGCCCCGTACGCCGAGCACGCCGCCGTCGCCGTGGTCAACAGCCCCACCAGCGCGGCGGTCTCCGGCTCGCCCGAGGCCGTCGACGCCCTGGAGGCCGACCTCCGGCGGGACGGCGTCTCGGTCCGGCGGATCCGGGTCGAACGGCCGGTGCACAGCCCCGGCATGGACCCGCTGATCGAGCCGCTGCGCGAGAGCATCGAGGGCATCACCCCGCTGGCGCCGGCCATCCCCTTCCACTCCACCGCGCTGGCCGACACGGTGAACCCGGTCGCCGACGTCGACTACTGGGTGCACAACCTGCGCAACCAGGTCCGGTTCGCCGAGACGATCGGTGCGCTGGTCGACCGGGGCGTCTCCACCTTCATCGAGATCGGCCCGCACGAGACGCTGCGCGGCGCGGTCGAGGAGATCGGGCTGTCCCGCGGCGTCCAGGTGCACGCGATCAACTCGCTGCGGCGCGAGGAGAGCGACGTCCGCTGCCTGCTGGGCGCCGCCGCCTCGCTGTACGTCAGGGGCCTGCCGCTGACCTTCGACCCGCTCTTCGCCGACGACGTCGAACTCGTGGAGACCCCGCTCGTCCAGTGGCAGAAGGAACGCTACTGGATCGACACCGACACCGGGCCCCGCGCCGCGGCGGCGCCCGCCCCGGCCGTCGGGACCGCGGCCGTCGCCGCGGCCGCGACGGTGGCCGCTCCGGTCGAGGTGCGGCCGGCGGCGACCCCGGCCCCGGCGGACCGGCCGGTGCCGGAGGTCGTCCTCGCCGAACTGGCCGACGCGCTGGGCGTGCCGGTGAGCAGGTTCGACGAGAACGCCGGTCTGCGCGACTTCGGCCTCGACTCGATGCTGGCGATCCGCCTCGTCAACAGGATGCAGGCGGTGCTCGGGCACCGGGTGTCGCCGGTGGTGTTCCTCGACGGGCGCTCCATCGCCGAGGTCGTCGGCCACTTCGTCGGGCTCTCCGGCGGACCGGCCGCGCCCGCCCCCGCGGCAGCGGCACCCCAGGCGCCGGCGGCGGCCGCCCGGCCCGTCCCGGTCCCCGAGGCCGCGCCGAAGCGGTCCTTCCTGGAGGACCTGTCCGAACTGGACGCCGAGGAGCTGGTGGAGGAGCTGGACGCGCGCGGGCTGCTGGAGGCCACCGACGAACCGGCGCTGGAGCAGTTGCGCGCCGAAGGCCTCGGTCTCGAAGTGGCGCCGGCCTCGCACGGCCAGGCCTCGCTCTGGTTCATGCAGATGGTCGCGCCGGACGCCGTGCCGTACAACTTCATGGTGACCGCCCGGATCCGGACGGCGGTCGACGAGGAAGCCCTGGAGCACGCCGTCCGGGCCGTGCTGGACCGGCATCCCGCGCTGCGCACCGTCTTCGTGGAGGCGGGCGGCAGCCCGTACCAGGTCGTCCTGGACGAGCCGGTGTACGAGTTCCTCGTGGTGGACACCTCCGACCTGGACGACGAGCAGGCCCGCGAGGAGCTGGCCCAGTACGGGCACGAGCCGCTCGACATGGACAACGGGCCGCTGGTGCGGATCGTCCTCATGCGGCGCGGACCCTCCGACCACTACCTGATGGTGCTCGTCCACCACATCGCGTCGGACGCGGCCTCGGCCGACGTCATGATCCGCGAACTCCAGGAGTACTACGAGGGCGCCGACCCCGCCCGCAGCGCGCCGGTCGCCCCGTACACCGAGTTCGTCGAGTGGGAGCGGCAGTGGCTGGCCGGTCCGGCGGCCGAGGCGGCCCTGGACTGGTGGTCGCGGAAGCTGGCCGACCCGCCCGCCCACCTCGACCTCTCCAGCAAGGAGCGGCCGCCGGGCGTCACCTACGAGGGCCGCGACATCGCGTTCCGCTGGAGCGCCGAGGAGACCCGCCTGCTGCGGGAGTTCGCGGTGCGCGAGGGCGTGTCGGTGAGCACAGTCGTGCTGGCCGGGTTCTTCGCCACGCTCAACCGCGCGGCCGGGACCGAGGACTCGGTGCTGGCCACCGCCATCGCCCAGCGGGCCGAGCCCGGCTGGGAGTCCGCGATCGGCTACTACCTCAACACCGTGCTGGTGCGGGCGAACCCCTCCGGCGGGCGGAGCTTCCGCGAGCTGCTGCGCGAGGTCCACGCCTACTCGCTCGGCCTCCTGGAGCACATGAACTACCCGCTCGACCTGCTGGCCTCCCAGCTGAAGCCGCCGCGCGCCGAGGGCCGCTCCCCCTGGTTCGACGTGGTGGTCAACTGGCTGTCCTCGGACGCCTTCCCGCGCTCCGTCAAGCTCTTCCACGGCGTCGGCGAGACCATCGACCCGGACGGCGCCCTGCCGCTCGAACCGCTCCAGGTCCGCCGGCACCTCGCCAAGTTCGACCTGGAGATCTCGATGGCCGACATCGACGGCAGGGTGGCCGGCCACGTCCAGTTCAAGCCGAGCTACCTGGAGCGGCGGACCGTGACGGCCCTGCTCGCGCTGTACCGCACCGTGCTCTTCGACTCGATCGCCCGACCCGACCAGGCCCTCGGCGACATCGCGCCGACCGGCCTCCCCAAGGAGACGGACAAGTGACCGAAACCCTGCACTCCGAGTTCATCGCCCAGGCGGTCAAGAATCCCGACGCGACCGCGGTCTACTCCGACGCCGGCGTCCTGACCTACGGCGAGCTGAACGAGCGGTCCCGGGTGCTGGCCGAGCGGCTGGTCGCCGACGGCGCGGGCCCCGGCGTCCCGGTCGGCATCTGCGTCGAGCGCACCCCCGACCTGCTCGTCGCCGTCCTGGCGGCCCTGCGCTCCGGATCCTGCTACCTGCCGCTGGACCCGAACTACCCCGCCGACCGGCTGACCTTCATGGTCCAGGACAGCGGCACCCGCCTGCTGCTCACCACGCCCGCGTCCCGGGCCAGTTGCCCGCCCGGGCCGACGGTCGTCGTGCTCGGGGACGGCGTGACCACCGAGGCCGGCGCGAAGCCCGTCGCGGTCGTGCCCGAGGACACCGCGTACGTCATCTACACCTCGGGCTCCACCGGCAGGCCCAAGGGCGTGGCCGTGCGGCACTCCGGCGCCGTGGCGATGCTCGCCGAGATGGACCGGGTCCTGGAGGGCTGCGACCTGAGCGGCGTCTCGGCCGCCAGCTCGATCTGCTTCGACCTGTCCGTGATGGAGATCTTCAACGCCCTGTGCCGCGGCGGCGCCGTGGTGCTCGTCGAGAGCGCCGTGCACCTGCCGGAGAGCCGGTACGTGGACCGGGTCACCCACCTGTCCGTCGTCCCGTCGGTGATGAACGGCCTGCTCGACGCCGGCGCCCTGCCCCCGAACGTGCGCTCGATCGTGTTCGGCGGCGAGGCCCTGCGCCGCAAGCTGGTCGACCGGGCCTACCAGGAGACCGGCGCCACCCGGGTGTTCAACGCCTACGGCCCCACCGAGGGCACCGTCTTCTGCTCGTTCGGGCTGGTGCCCGAGGAGGGCACCGACGAGCCGACCATCGGCCCGCCGACCACCACCGACCTGGTCTACGTGCTCGACGACGAGCTGAAGCCGCTGCCGGCCGGCGAGGCCGGCGAGCTCTACCTCGGCGGCGTCGGCCTCGCGCACGGCTACGTCAACCGGCCGCGCACCACCGCCGAGCGGTTCCTGCCGGACCCGTTCCGCAGCGGCGAGCGGATGTACCGCACCGGGGACGTCGTCAAGTTCACCGAGAGCGGCGAACTCCAGTTCCTCGGCCGCTCCGACCACCAGGTCAAGCTGCGCGGCTACCGGATCGAGCTGGAGGAGGTCGAGGCCCGGCTGACCGCCTGCCCCGAGGTCCGGGAGGCCGCCGCCACCGTCCGGGGCAACCGGCTCGTCGGCTACGTCGTGCCCGCGGGCGACGGCGCGCCGCAGGACGGCCCCCGACTGGACGCCGCGCTCCAGAGCGCCGTCACCGGCAGGCTCGCCGTCGAACTGCCCGACTACATGGTGCCCGCGACGCTCGTGTTCCTGGACGCCCTCCCGCTGGGCCCGGGCGGGAAGCTCGACCGCAACGCGCTGCCCGAGCCGCCGGCCGCCGACACCGACGGGCCGCTGACCGCCGCCACCACGCCGACCGAGATCGCGCTGTCGGAGATCTGGGGCCAGCTGCTCGACCTCGAACCGTCGACCATCGACGTGCAGTCCGCCTTCTACGACCTCGGCGGCGACTCGCTGCTGCTCGTCCGCCTCGCCCGCCTGATGACCCGGCGCTTCGACCGCCGCGTCCGCGTGCCCGACCTCTTCAGCTTCCGCGACATCGCCTCCCTCGCCCGCTGGCTCGACGACGAGTTCGGCGCCACCCCCGAGGTGGTCCAGTCGGCCCGCCAGCGGGCCGGCGCCCGCCGTGCCGCCCTGCGCGGCCGCGGCGGCGCCACCGGCCGCTGAGTCACGCCCCCTACCCGACACGAAGCAGGAGCCTTCCATGACCGACAGCCCCGAGCAGGAGTACGACCCGGGTGACGTGGCCATCATCGGCATGTCCCTGCGGGCACCGGGTGCCCGCACCAAGGAGCAGTTCTGGGACATCCTCGTCAACGGCCGGGAGACCGTGTCCTTCCTGGCCAAGGACGACATCCACGTCGACGAGACCCTGATCCACAGCCCGTTCTACGTCCGGGCCTGCGGCGTGCTCGACACGTACGACAAGTTCGACCCGTCGGTGTTCGGCATCAGCGACCGGATGGCGGCCGCGATGACCCCGGAGAACCGGCTGTTCCTGGAGAGCGCCTGGGAGTCGCTGGAGGACGGCGGCTACGACCCGGACCGGCTCAAGGCCGAGATCGGCATGTACGGCGCCAACAACCCGCAGACCGCCGCGCTCTACAGCTCCCCGCCGGACCGGGTGTCGGTCGGCCCCGAGGCGATCGAGGCCAGCCTGGCGTGGTCGCCGGACACCATGACCTCCAACGCGCTGTACTACATGGGCCTCACCGGCGAGGCCGTCACCGTCGCCGCCGTCTGTGCGGGCTTCCACTACTCGGTGCACCTGGCCTGCCAGTCGCTGCTGCTGGGCCAGAGCGACATGGCGATCGCCGGCGGCTCGATGGTCCGCCTGCCGCACCCCCGCGGTCACCTCTGGGAGGAGAACCGCATCCTGTCGAAGGACGGCCACTGCCGCCCGTTCGACGCCAACGGCACCGGCACCGCGCTGTCCAGCGGCGTGGTCACCGTGCTGCTGAAGCCGCTCGGCCATGCCGTCGCCGACCGCGACCACGTCTACGCCGTGGTCCGGGGCTCGGCCGTCAACAACAACGGCGTCAGCGCGATGGCGTACGGCCTGGCCCAGCCCGAGCGGCTGAGCGCCTGCATCGCCGCCGCCATGGAGGTCGGCGGCGTCACCCCGGACACCGTGTCCATGTACGAGGCCAACGGCCTCGGCCTGCCGATGACCGACGAGCTCGAAGTGCACGCGGCGACCATGGCGTTCGGCAAGCAGACCGCGACCACCTCGATCGGCGGGGTCAAGGGCAACGTGGGCCACGGCGGCGTGGTGTCGGGCGGCTTCGGCGCGATCAAGGCCGCGCTGTCGCTGTACCACAAGACGCTCCCGGCGACGATCAACCTGACGGAGGTCAACCAGGACCTCGACTTCCCCAGCACCCCCTTCGTGCCGCAGATCGAGGGCGCGGCCTGGGAGCCGGAGGCCGGCATCCGCCGCGCGGGCATCACCTCGATCGGCGGCGGCGGCTACAACGCCCACCTGCTGCTGGAGGAGGCGCCGGCGCCCGCCGAGCGCGCCCCCGAGGACGCGGGCCGGCCGCGGCTGGCCACCCTGTCCGCTCTGGACGACGACGCGCTGGGCCGCCAGCGCACCCGCCTCAAGGAGTGGCTGGAGGCGAACCCCGGCCTGCGCCTGGACGACGTCTGCTTCACCCTCAACCTCGGCCGCAAGGTGATGGCCCGCAGGTGGGCGGCCGTGGTCCGCAGCCGGGAGGAGCTGATCGCGGCGCTGTCCGACGACGCCGCCCGCGGCGCGGCCACCACGACCGCCGCCGCCCCGCGGACCGACCCGGGCGCCTTCTCGCGCAACGACAGCGGGATCGTGCCGGCGGGCCGGGACCACGAGGCGCTGTCCGACCTGGCCGCCGCCTGGGTGACCGGCCAGCAGGTGGACTTCGACGCCCTGCACCTCGGGGAGGCCGGCCGCCGCGTGCCGCTGCCCACCTACCCGTTCCAGCCCCGCCGGTTCTGGCGTACGGACTGGTGAGCATGAGCACACCGGCACTGGACACCTTGGACCTGGGAGACCCGGCCACCTTCGCGGACCACGACCTCGTCGGGTTCTGGCGCACCCTGCGGGACACCGCACCGATGCACTGGAACCCGCCGGTCGGCGGCCGTCGGGGGTTCTGGGTGCTCTCCCGCTACGACGACATCATGGCCACCTACCGGGACAACGTGAACTTCACGTCCCAGCGCGGCAACGTGCTCGTCACCCTCCTGGAGGGCGGCGACGCCGGGGCCGGCCGGATGCTGGCCGTCACCGACGGACCCCGGCACCTGGAGCTGCGCAAGATCCTCCAGCGGGTGCTCTCGCCGAGGGTGCTCGACGAGGTCGCGCAGACCGTCCGGGTCAACACCCGGCAGTGGATCCGCGAGGCGGTCGAGTCCGGCGGCTGCGACTTCGCGGAGCAGATCGCCAGCCGGATCCCGATGACCACGATCTCGAACCTGCTCGGCGTGCCCGAGCGGGACCGGGACTACCTGCTCTCCCTGACCAAGACCGCGCTCTCGGCGGACGACGAGGACGTCGACGAGGTCGACTCCGAGATGGCCCGCAACGAGATCCTGATGTACTTCATGGACATCGTCGAGGAGCGGCGCGAGTCACCGGGCGAGGACGTCATCAGCATGCTGATCGGCAGCGCCATCGACGGGGTGCCGCTGACCGACGAGGACGTCGTGCTGAACTGCTACAGCCTGATCATCGGGGGCGACGAGACCAGCCGGCTGACGATGATCGACTGCGTCCGCACCCTCGCGGCCCAGCCCGAGCAGTGGCGGCGGCTCAAGCAGGGCGAGGTCGCCGTCGAGACCGCCGTGGACGAGGTGCTGCGCTGGGCCTCGCCCACCATGCACTTCGGGCGCAGCGTCGAGCGGGAGACCGAACTGCACGGCGTGCGGCTGCGGCAGGGCGACATCGTCACGCTGTGGCACGCCTCCGGCAACCGCGACGAGCGGGTCTTCGCGCGGCCCGAGGAGTTCGACCTCGGCCGCACCCCCAACAAGCACCTGGCCTTCGGCTACGGCCCGCACTTCTGCGTCGGCTCGTACCTGGCCAAGGTGGAGATCGCCGAACTGCTCAAGGCCCTGCGGGACTTCACCCTCGGCTTCGAGCAGACCGACGAGGCGCTGCCCATCCGGTCCAACTTCCTGACCGGGTTCTCCACCATGCCGGTGCGCTTCGATCCCGATCACTCCGGACTGAAAGAGGTCGACCGATGAGCGGCAACCCCTTCGACGGCGGGGAGGGCGACTGGCTGGTCGTCGTGAACGCCGACGAGCAGTACGCGCTGTGGCGGCCGCACCTGGCCGTCCCGGACGGCTGGCGGATCGTCCACTCCTGCCCGGACCGTGAGGGCGCCCTCGACTACGTCGAGCAGCACTTCACCACCGCGGTGGGAACGCCGGCGGCCTGACCGCGACCCGACGGCGACCACCACCCGAACCAGCGACCGCAGGAGTGCGGATGAACATCTACATGTCAGGACAAGGGGCGTTCGCGGTTCAGGTCGCGGAAGCCCTCCTGGACAACGGTCACAAGATCGTCGGCGCGGCCGCGCCCCGGCTGCGCAAGGGCAAGTCCGACGAGAGCGACGCGATGGCCTGGGACCGCCTGCGCGCCTGGGCGTTCCCCCGGGACATCCCCTGGACGGACTCGGCCGAACTGCGCGCGATGCACATCCCGGACGGGGTGGACATCATCGTCGCGGCGCACTCGCACGCCTTCCTCGGCCGCAACACGCGCGCCAGGGCCACCGTCGCCACCATCGGGTACCACCCCAGCCTGCTGCCGCTGCACCGCGGCCGGGACGCGATCCGATGGACCATCCGCGACGGCGACAAGGTGACGGGCGGGAGCGTCTACCACCTCACCGAGCGCACCGACGGCGGCCCGCTCGCCGCCCAGGAGCACCTGTTCGTGCCCCCGGGCTCGACCGCGCAGAGCCTGTGGCGCGACCACCTGGCTCCGCTGGGCGTGCGGCTGCTGCTGAAGGTGGTCGCCGACCTCGCCGCGGACCGGCGGATCGAGGTCCCCCAGGACGAGAAGCTGGCGACCTGGGAACCCGCGATGGACACCCAGCCGCTGTTCAAGCCGGAACTGATCGCCCTGCCCGGCAACACCCGGGTCGACAGCGACAAGTGGGCGCTGCACGAGGGGTGACAACCGCGTACCGGCCCGACGACCGGACCGGATCGATCAGGTCGACCCAGCAGGTGCCCCCGGGTGTTCGGCACTCCGGGGGCACCTGCCGCGGCGTCCTCCACGGCTGCCGCCGTCCCGCGCCCGACACCCCCTCCCGCCCGGGAGGGGGCCGGGAAACGGCACGGCCCGACACCGGCGCCGCGCCCGAAGCTACGATGGTTCCCCGGCGGCCGAACCCGTGCACCAGCGCCGCCCGAACCGGCAGTGGTGGCGCAGGAGGCCAGGTGACGCAGGAGGCGGAGATGGCGGAGATGGCGGGAGCCGGGGCGAGTTCGCTCGCCGAGAAGATCGAGACGCTGTTCCGCACGGTCCGGCGCCCCAACCGGGAGCAGTACAGCAACGAGGACGTGGCGCGCGCCTGCCGCGAGGCCACCGGCGAGACCTTCTCGGCCACCTACCTGTGGCAGCTGCGCACCGGCAGGCGCGACAACCCGACCAAACGTCACCTGGAAGCCCTGGCACGGTTCTTCCAGGTATCGCCCGCCTACTTCTTCGACGACCGCTCCGAGGAGATCCTCGCCGAACTCGCCGTCCTGGAGGCGCTGCGGGACGCCGGCGTCCGGAACATGGCGCTGCGGGCGGTGGAACTCTCGCCCGAAGCCCTGGACACGGTCTCCGATGTGATCGAGACTATCGCTCGCCGGGAGGCTGCCAGGGGCAAACCCTCCCGGTGAGCACGACGCGGTGCCACCGGGAGGCACCCCGCGACGGCTGACCGGCCACGCCACCCGGCGGACAGGTGAGGCGCGCATTGCGGTGGATCCGGCGGCACGGCGGACTGATGCGGCGCTGCCGCGCGATCAGCGACTCGCTCGAACTCCCCGACCCGTTCGACGCCGCCGAGCTCGTCGCCCGCCTCGCCCGCGACCGCGGCCGGCCCATCGACCTGATCGCCGTACCCGCACGGCCCGGGGCGCCGTGCGGACTGCTCGTGACGACCGGTCAGGCCGACTACATCGTCTACGCCGAGGACACCAGCGAGGTGCACCGCCAGCACATCCTGGTGCACGAGTACGCCCACCTCCTGCTGGGCCACACCGACGGCACCCCCGCCGACCCGGGACTCACCCGCGGCCTGCTGCCGCACCTCTCCCCGGCACTGATCGGGAAGGTCCTGGGACGCACCGTCTACCTCGAACCGCAGGAGCAGGAGGCCGAGTTGCTCGCCTCGCTGATCCTCAAGCGCGCCCTGCTGACCGGCGCCCGGCCGTCCGGCGCCGAGCCCCGCGACGCCGAGTGGGCGCACCGGCTCGCCCCCCTGCTGGGCACCCGCCGCCCGACCGGCCCGCATGACTGACCCCGTCCTCGCCCTCGCCGCGGCCTTCCTGCTCGGCCTGGGCAGCTACCGCTTCCTCGCGGGCCGGCGCCGCGGCCGCTCGCCGGCCCTGCTCTTCACCTGCTGCTTCGCCTGGTGCTTCGGGGCCTTCCTGGCGCTGACGGCCGCCCGGGCCAGGGTGGACCTCGACCACGGAACCGGCCTGGCGGGCCTGTCCGGCATGCTCGCCGACCACCTCAGGACGGGCTCCGCCGGATTCCTCGCACTGACCGCCGTCGCACTGCGCCGCCCCGAGGCCGACGCCCGCGCGCTGCGCCGCCGCTGTGCCGGCACCGCCCTCGCGGTCCTCGCCGCGACCGTCCTGTTCCTGCTCGCCCGGCCCAGGGAGGACGGCGGCCAACTGGTGGCCACCGGCGCCCTCGGCCCCGTGGCGCTGGCCGGCTACGACCTGGTCATCACCGGCTACGCGACCGGCTGCCTGGTCACCCTGCTGCGCCAGACGCTGCACTGGACCCGCCGGGCCGACGACACGGCCCTGCGCACGGCCCTCGGCCTGGTCTCCCTCACCACCGCCGTCGGTCTGATCTGGACCGCCTGGGGCCTCGACGACGTCCTCGGCGCCCTGCGCACGGGCCGTCAGCTGACCACCGAGGACACCGTCTCGCTGGCACTCGGACGCGTGTGCGCGATCCTGCTGCTGGCCGGCGCCACCACGCTGCTGTGGGCGCGCGCCGGGCGTGCCGTCCGGCGGTGGCGGGCCGCGTACCGCGGCTACCGGGCGCTCGGGCCGCTGTGGCGGGCCCTGCACGCGGCCTTCCCGCAGATCGCCCTCACCACGGGCCGGATCACCACGGGCCGAATCACCGGCGGCCGGATCACCGCGGGCCGAATGCCTCCCGCCGACGCCGAACTCGCCCTTTACCGCCGGGTCATCGAGATCCGCGACGGGCTGCTGATCCTGCGCCGCTACCGCACGGCCGAGGACTCCCCCTCCCCCGACGGCAGTCCCGGCGGGGCCCCTTCCACCGACGCCCCCTCCGCCGAAGCCGACGCCTCCGCCGACACCGACGCCGCCGCGCGGGCCGAGGCCGTCCGGATCGCCGCCGCCCTGCACCGCGCCCGCACCCGGGCTCCCGACGCCCTCCTCCGCAGCGGCCCGCCACCGGCCGAACCGCACCTGCCGCACACCGGCGGCATGGAGGCCGAGACCCGCTGGCTGGGGCAGATCGCCCAGGCGCTGCGGAACCTGCCGCCGCTGCCGGCCGGGCCGGCGGCGGACCGGAGCCCGGACGCGGCGCCTTCCGCTCCCGAATCGGCATTTCCCGGATCCCGATTCGGCATTTCCGATTCACCGACCTGACGACAACTTGACCACAACAAGGCCTAGTTATTCCGCCGAAGAAATCTGACGAACAGCCAGGCGGAAAGAGCGGAAATGTCCCGAGGGCAGCTCGCCCTCGGCCGCTCCGCGCCCGGGAACCGTCCACCCCCGCACCGGCGTCCCGTTTCCGGGGCACGTCGGTGACCGTCCGCAGCCCCCGCAGTCGCCCGGACCGCGCCGCCTCCATTCGCGACACCCCGGGTGACCAGCATCGACAACCAGAAGATGGGATGCCCACCACTCGCCGCGGCGCCGCATCGAAGCTGTCGGTCACCGTTCGCCGCCGCCGCCCGGGGGCGACAACGCTCCGCGGCGGCCCGTCGGGCATGTGACTTCCGCCACAGCGCATCAAGTGGTTTGTCCGGTTTTACCTGCGCTGCTCCCCTTCTGACGACTCATCGACACGGGCACGCGTCCACGCGGTTTTCTCATGAACCTTTGACACCTGATTAAGCGTCCATAAAGATCCGCTCAAACTTCGCCCACATATCGGAAGTCGGAGCTTACGCACAGTGAGAACAGCAGCAAGACGGTCGGGCAGTCTGCTCGCCGCGGCACTCGCCGCGGTCGCCCTGACCGCGACCGCGGTGGTGCCGGCCGCCGCCGCGACCGGCGGAACGCCACCGCCCGGCATGACGGGCTCCCAGGACACCGCCGAGAGCCTGGCCGTCAAGGATGCCGCCCGCAGCGGCAAGCCGGTCGAGGTGCTCGCCAAGCGCAGCGAGACCAGTGACACCGTCGCCCAGCCCGACGGCAAGCTGAAGACCACCACCTACGTCCAGCCCAAGCGGGTGCGCAAGAACGGCGCCTGGGTGGACCTCGACCCGACGCTGCAGGCGCTGCCCGGCGGCGCCGTCGCCCCCAAGGGGTCCACCGCCGACCTGCGGTTCTCCGGCGGCGGCAGCGAACCGCTGGTCACGATGGCCCGGGCCGGCAAGGAGCTGAAGCTCAGCTGGCCGAAGCCGCTGCCCAAGCCGAAGGTCAACGGCGCGACCGCCGAGTACGCGTCGATCCTGCCGGACGTGGACCTGCGGCTGTCCGCCACCAGGACCGGGTTCACCCAGGTCATCGTGGTGCACACCGCCGAGGCCGCCAAGAACCCCGAGCTGGACCAGCTCCGGCTCGGCCTGCAGGGCACCGGCCTGACGGTCGGCCAGGAGGCGGACGGCACCCTCAAGGCGAAGGACCCGTCCGGCGGCGGCACCGTCTTCGAGGCGCCCGTCCCGGTGATGTGGGACTCCTCCAAGCCGGCCGCCGTCACGCCGGACACCCCGGCGACCGCCACGCCCAACGCCGCGCCGAACGCGCCGGCGAACGCGCCGGCCGCCGCCCCGAAGACGCTCAAGGCCGCCCCGCAGGCGGCACCGCAGGCCGAGGCCCCCGCCGCGGCCCCCGCCCCGGGCGCCCCCGCGGCCGGTCCGGGCGACCTCGCCGCCGCCGGCTACGGCGACCTGCCCGGCGAGGGCGCCAAGATGACCCGGCTCAAGGTCGACCTGCCCAAGGACGGCCTGGTCCTGTCGCCCGACCAGGGCATGCTGGACGCCGCGGACACCGTCTACCCGGTGATGATCGACCCGGCGTGGAACACCCCGCACGCCGGTGACTGGGCGGGCGTCTCGCGCAGCTACCCGAACCAGGCGTACTGGCACTTCACGTACAACAGCAGCTACGTCCACGACTGGGGCGTCGGCTACTGCGGCGACACCTCGCGGTGCGCGCCGACCGACGTGAAGCGGGCCTTCTTCCAGGTCTCCAACCCCTTCGTGGGCAAGCAGATCCTCAGCGCCACCTTCGGCACCTACGAGAGCTGGTCGTACTCCTGCGACGCCCGGCCCGTCGAGCTGTGGAACACCGGCTACATCTCCCCCGGCCTGAACTGGAACGGCCAGAACGCCTCCGGGTTCTGGAGCCGCTACCTGCAGACCATCAACACCGCGAAGGGCTGGAGCGGCAGCTGCCCCGGCGGCTGGCTGGAGTACGGCGAGGACGGCGCGGTGCGCAACCTGGTCCAGGACGCCGCCAACTGGGGCTGGCCGACCATCAGTTTCGGTCTGAAGGCCCAGAACGAGGGCGACACCCTCGCCTGGAAGCGCTTCACCGACGACGCCTACCTGTCGGTGTACTACAACCTGCGGCCCAACCAGATCCCGATGTCCGACATGACGATGTCGCCGGGCTCGGTCTGCCAGTACCCGGGCATCAAGATCAACAAGATGCCGCAGGTCACCACCCGGGCGAGCGACCCGGACGGCGAGGCCATCGGCGTGCAGTTCGCCGTCGGCTGGAACGACGGCAGCGGCCTGCGCCGCCGCTGGTGGTCCACCGGCTCGGAGGACGCCGCACCCGGGTGGGACACCTTCAAGGCCTCCGGCTCGATGTTCTCCTGGCCGCTGCCCACCGGCCTGCCGCAGAACCTCCAGCTCGACTGGGAGGCCCGCGCCTGGGACGGCGCGCAGTGGGGGCCGTGGTCCTCCGACGGTGACCCGACCGGCTGCTACTTCATCGTCGACACCTCCGCACCGGACGGCCCGGCGATCACCTCGGACGCCTACCCGGGTTCCAAGGACGCCACCGCCGCGCTCCCGTGGACCGACGGCGTCGGCAAGAACGGCTACTTCACCCTGAAGTCGGCCGCCACCGACGTGGTCAAGTACCAGTGGGGCCTGGACACCTCGCCGTCCGCGGCGAACGAGATCGCCACCGGCGGCGGCGCCGGACAGACCGTCCGCGTCCAGCCGCAGACCGCCGGCGTGCACTTCCTCTCCGCCCGGGCCGTCGACGGCGCGGGAAACGCCTCGCAGCCCGAGACGTACTACTTCAACGTGCTCTCCGGCCAGACCCAGCGCACCGGCTGGTCGATGGACGACGCCGCCGGCGGCACCTCCGTCGCCGGCACCGGCGGCAGCTTCGAGGCCACCCTCGGCTCCGGCACCACCCCCGGGGCGCCCGGCCACCTCGCCGAGGGCCTCGCCTTCGACGGCACCGCCAACGGCTACGCCGAGACCCAGGGCAACGTGCTGGACACCACTCGCGGCTTCGCCGTCTCCGCCTGGGTCAACCTCACCGGCGACACCACCCGCAACCGGGTCGCGGTCAGTGAGAACGGCAACTGGGCCGCCCGCTTCGCCCTCGGCCTGATGAACGGCAAGTGGGCGATGTGGACCTCCAGCCAGGACACCAACGCCGTCTACACCCTGGAGGCCGCGAGCTCGGACACTCCGGTCGTGCTCGGCCAGTGGACCCACCTGGTCGGCGTCTACGACCCGACCGCCAAGACCAGCACCCTGTACGTCAACGGCGTGCCCGGCACCCCGGTGCCCGTCATCGCCGCCTGGGACGCGCGCGGCCCGCTGGAGTTCGGCCGCTCCAAGTGGCACGGCAACTGGACCGACCCGTGGAAGGGCTCGGTCGACGAGGTCCGGCTCTGGGACCGCAACCTGAGCAAGGCCGAGGCCGCCGACGTCGCCGCCGACAAGCAGCTCGCCACCGGCCGCCCCGCCAAGTCGGTCTGGCACCTGGACGGCGCCTCCGCCAAGCCGGTCGGCACCGCCGAGACCGACAGCCTGACCGCCTACAGCGGCGTCGCGCTCGGCACCCCCGGCATCGCCGACAAGGCGATCCACCTGGACGGCGTCGACGACTACCTGCGCGGCACCCGCCCGCAGGTGGACGGCAGCCGGGACTTCTCCGTCTCGGCCTGGGTGAAGCTGCCCGCGCCGACCCCCGGTGACACCACCGCCAAGATCGCGGTCAGCCAGATCGGCCAGCACAACAGCGAGTTCTCGCTGTACTACTCCAGCTACTGGAAGCGCTGGATCTTCGGCCGCTACAAGGAGGACACCTCGGTCGACACCCTGGTCCGCACCTGGCAGCCCGACTGCACCCCGGGCACCCAGATCAACGGCGCGCCCTGCTTCGCCGGCACCACCGGCGAGTGGACCCACCTGCTGGGCGTCTCCGACACCGCCGCCAAGAAGCTGCGCTTCTACATCAACGGCTTCCTGGTCGGCGAGTCCGACTACACCCAGAACGCGCCGTGGGCCAACCCCGGCCCGATCCAGATCGGTGCCGTCAACCGCGAGGGCGCCAACGGCGAGTTCTTCGGCGGCGACATCGACGACGTGCGCCTCTACGACCGCGTCGTCACCGGCCCGGAGGCCGGCGCGATGGTCCAGCAGCGCCCGCAGCTGGCCGGCCGCTGGAAGCTCTCCTCGGCCACCGGCACCCCGGCCGTCACCCCGGACGAGGGCCCGGCCAAGGCCGGCGCCCAGCTCGGCGGCGGCGCCTCGATCAAGGCCGACGGCGGCGTGCTGCCCGCCCCCGGCACCCTGCTGCTGGACGGCTCCACCGGCTACGCGGCCACCGGCTCCGTCCCGCTGCACACCGGCCAGAGCTTCACCCTGGCCGGCTGGGCGAACACCGCGGGCGTCCCGACCCGGGACATGACGGTGCTGTCCGTCGCCGGCGCCAACAACAGCGCGGTCACCCTGCGCTGGCACACCCTGGGCAAGGACGCCAACGGCCAGCCCACCGGCCAGTGGCAGGCCGAGGTGCGCGACTCCGACGCCACCGGCGCGGTCCGCACCCTGACCGCCCACACCCCGGCCACCTCCGTCCTGGAGAACTGGACGCACCTGGCGGTCAGTTACGACGCCTTCGCGGACCGGCTCGCCCTGTACGTCGGCGGCCAGATCGAGAACCAGGGCTGCCCGGACGGTTCGACCGGCTGCACCCCGCACATCTCCTGGACCGGCGCCCCGCAGCCCTACGAGGCGACGGGCGGCGTGCAGTTCGGCCGCAACAAGGCGGCCGGCGCCTGGGGCGAGTACTTCTCCGGTGAGCTGGACGACGTCTGGCTGTACCAGGGCGTACTGAGCCCCGCGCAGATCACCAAGCTCGCCGACTACAACGTCGAGCTGAACACCTCCACCGGGGTCTGATTCCCCCCTCCGTTTCGCGGGCCGGGCGGCTTCCTGCCGCCCGGCCCGTGGTCCGTCACACCCGTTTTCTCCCAGAGGAGTTGTCCCACCCATGAGCAGGAAGAGGTCGGTGCCGCCGCGGCCGACCCGCACCAGAATGTCCGCGATCATCGCGGGCACCCTGGTCGGGTCGCTGCTGCCGGCACTGCCGCTGGCCGCCGTCGCGGCGGCCGCGGAACCGTACACCAAGCCGTCCGCGGTCTCACCCGAGAAGCCCGTCAAGGGCTCCGACGCCAAGGCCAAGGGCCGCAAGGCCGACACCACCGTCAGCAGGACGGACGGCAAGCAGGGCGCCCTGCCCGGCGCGGGCAGCGCCACCGTCGACGTCCCCGGCGAGAAGGGCAGGGCCGTCAAGGCCGGCAAGCTGCCGGTCGCGCTCTCGTCCTCGGGCGCGGCGGGCAGGGCCGAGGTCGAACTGCTCGGCCAGGACGCCGCCGCCAAGGCCGGCATCAACGGCGTCCTGCTGACCGTCACGGGCGCCGACGAGAACAGCGGCCTGGCCGTCGACTACTCGTCCTTCGCCCAGGTTGCCGGCTCCGGCTTCGGCTCGCGCCTGAAGCTGGTCCGCCTGCCCGAGTGCGCGCTCACCACGCCCGACCTGCCCGAATGCCGGGTGCAGACCCCGCTGCCGGGCGGCAACGACGTGGCGAAGCAGACCGTCGCCGCCGACGCCCTGACCACGGCCCCGGCCGGGTCGATGCGCCTGCAGTCCGCGCCGGGGGCGATGGTGCTCGCGGCCACCACCGGCAGCGCCGGACCGAGCGGCGACTACCGGGCGACGCCGCTGTCGAGCGCGTCGAGCTGGTCGACCGCGCTGAACAGCGGCGCGTTCACCTGGTCCTACGACATGCCGCTCACGGCGATGCCGGGCGGGCTGACCCCGAAGGTCGGCCTGTCCTACAACTCCGGTGCGATCGACGGCCGGACGGCCAACAGCAACAACCAGGCCTCCTGGGCCGGTGACGGCTTCGACCTGTCGCCGGGCTTCGTCGAGCGCAGCTACAAGGCCTGCGCCGACGACGGCGCGCCCAAGACCGGGAAGTCCAGCCCCGGTGACCTGTGCTGGGGCACGGACAACGCCACCATCAGCTTCGCGGGGCACTCGGGTGAGCTGATCCCGGTCTCCGGCGACGAGTGGCGGATCAAGAACGACGACGCCACCAAGGTCGTGCGCGTCCGCGACACCGGCCGCGGCAACGGCGACAACGACGGCGAGTACTTCCGCGCCACCACCACCGACGGCACCAGCTACTACTTCGGCTACAACCGCCTGCCGAACTGGTCGGCCGGCAAGCCGGAGACCAGGTCCGTCTACACCGTGCCGGTCTACGGCAACAACGCGGGCGAGCCCTGCAACGGCGCCGACTTCGGGTCCTCGTGGTGCCAGCAGGGCTGGCGGTGGAACCTGGACCTGGTGGTCGACGCCCACGGCAACGACATCACCTACTGGTACACCCCCGAGACCAACAACTACGGCCGCAACCTCAAGGCCACCGACCGCACCTCGTACGTGCGCGGCGGGCGCCTGGACCACATCGAGTACGGCCAGCAGCAGGGCGACCTGTACTCGGCCACCGTCAAGCCGATGGGCCGGGTCGACTTCGGCACCGCCGAACGCTGCCTGGAGACCGGCGCGGGCGTGTGCGACCCGGCGAAGATCGACGCCAACCGGCAGTACTGGTACGACACCCCGTGGGACCAGAACTGCAAGGACGGCACCGACTGCACCACGCAGTACTCGCCGACCTTCTTCACCCGCACCCGCCTCACCCAGATCGCGGCCAAGACCCTGCAGGCCGACGGCAGCTACGCCACCGTCGACACCTGGGACCTGACCCACAAGTGGGGCACCGCCGACTTCGACTACCAGCTGCTGCTGGACTCGATCAAGCACACCGGGTCCTCCGCGGCCCCGTCCGTCGCCCTGCCGAAGACCACCCTCGCCTACAAGCAGATGGCCAACCGGCTCGACAAGGTCGGCGACGGCCGGATGCCGTTCATCAAGCAGCGGCTCGGCACCGTCACCGACGAGCTCGGCGGCCAGATCGACGTCAACTACTCGGCCGCGGCCTGCGACTGGAACAACCTGCCCACCCCGCAGTCCAACACCACCCGCTGCTTCCCGCAGATGTACCAGGCCTCCGACGAGACCCCGGTCACCACGGAGTGGTTCAACAAGTACGTCGTCGACGCGGTCATCGCCACCGACCGCACCGGCGGCGCACCCGACATGGTCACCCACTACACCTACCTCGGCGACGCCGCCTGGCACTTCGACGACGAGGACGGCCTGACCAAGGACAAGCTCAAGACCTGGTCCCAGTGGCGCGGCTACGCCCGCACCCGGGTCGAGACCGGTGGCGTCACCGGCATGACCACCCAGGCCGACCACTGGTTCCTGCGCGGCATGGACCAGGACCGCAACAACCCCGCCGACAAGAACGGCAAGCGCGGCGTCACCGTCGACGACGGGCAGGGCACCGTCCTGACCGACGACGACGCCTGGGCCGGCTACGAGTACCGCACCGAGCAGTACGACAAGCCCGGCGGCGTGATCCTCGGCAAGAACGTCAACACGCCGTGGAAGCAGGAGACCGCCAAGCGCGTCCGCGACTGGGGCACCACCACCGCCAACATCACCGGCACCACGGTCACCCGCACCTTCACCTCGCTCGACAAGGGTGCGGGCAGCAGCTGGCGCGAGACCCGCACCAACAACACCCGCGACGGCTACGGCCGGGTCACCTCGGTCGAGAACCAGGGTGACGTCGCGGTCCCCGACGACGACACCTGCACCCGCACCACGTACGCCGACAACGCCGGCACCTGGATCCTCAGGAGCGCCACCCGTGTCGAGGTGGTCGCCGCGAACTGCGCCACCGACGTCAACCGGGACACCCGGGCCGACGGCACCTCGGCGGTGCTCTCCGACATCCGCTACCGGTTCGACGGCCAGGGCTTCGGCGCCGCCCCCGCCAAGGGCGACATCACCCTCATCCAGACGCTCAAGTCCCGCACCGGCAACAGCGCCACCTACCTGGACCACGCCGTCGCCTACGACGGCTACGGCCGTCCGCTGAGCAGCACCGAGCTGGCCTCCAGCACGGTCCACGACCTCAGCGGCGCCACCAACCCGGTCACCACGGCCTCGCCGAACGCCCGGACCAGCACCACCGCCTACACCCCGGCCACCGGCCGGCCCACCAGGACGGTGGAGACCACCCCGCCCGCCAAGGCCGGCGACGCCACCACCACGCAGACCACCACCACGGACTACGACCTGCTGCGCGGCCTGGCCGTCGACACGATCGACGCCAACAACCGCCGCACCGACACGCTCTACGACGCCCTCGGCCGCACCCTGAAGGTCTGGCTGCCCGACCGCTCCAAGGCCACCGGGCAGACTCCCGACCAGGAGTACGCCTACACGGTCGCCGACAACCAGATCGTCTCCGTCGCCGGCCGGACCCTCAACGAGGACGGCTCCCAGCAGACCGCCTACACCCTGTACGACGGCCTCGGCCGCTTCCGGCAGGGCCAGGCCCCGGGCGACAACGGCGGTCGCGTCATCGCGGACACCTTCTACGACGAGCGCGGCCAGACGGCGCTCGCCTACTCCCCGTACTACGCCACCGGCGCGCCCTCCGGCACCCTGCGCAGCATCGACGACACCACCGGCCTGGAGACCCAGGCGGCAACGGAGTACGACGGCCTCGGACGGGTCGTCAGGACCACCGCGCTCTCGGGCAACGGTGTCGGCACCCCGCTGGCCACCACGCTCACCGAGTACGGCGGCGACCGGGTCACCGTCACCCCGCCCACCGGCGGCACCCCCACCACGACCGTCTTCGACGCGGTCGGCCGGGCTGTGGAGCTGCGCCAGTACAAGTCCGCCGCGCCCACCGGCGCCTACGACTCCACCACCTACGGCTACGACGCGGCCGGCAACCTCTCCAGGCTCACCGGCCCGGCGGGCAGTGTCTGGACCTGGCAGTACGACCAGCTCGGCCGGCGCATTAAGGCGGTCGACCCGGACTCCGGGACCACCACCAGCACGTACAACGACCGAGGCGAGCTGACCGGCACCACCGACGGCGGCGGCAGGACCGTCGCCACCGCCTACGACAACCTCTCCCGGCCGATCGAGACGCGCGACGGCTCGGCGACCGGCCCGCTGCTGACCTCCCGGGCCTGGGACCCGGCCGGCAACAAGGGCCAACTGTCGTCCAGCACCCGCTACAGCACGGTCGGCGGCACCACCTACCAGTACAAGACCACCTACTCGCTCTTCGACACCCTCGCCCGGCCCACCCGCACCACGGTCACCATTCCGTCCGTCCCCGGCCAGGAAGCGCTGGCAGGCAGCTACGTCAGCGGCACCATCTACCGCCTCGACGGGCAGGCCAAGTCGATCGCGTACCCGGCCGTCGGGAACCTGGCGGCCGAGTCGGTGGCGTTCACCTACGACGCGCTGCACCGGCCCACGGCCGCCGAGGGCCTGACGAAGTACCTCACCGGCCAGACCTACAGCCTCACCGGCAAGCCGCTGCAGTCCACGCTCAGCAACGGCACCGCCGGCAAGGACGTGTACATCACCAACGGCTACGAGTGGGGCACCCAGCGCCTCGCGTCCAGCCGCACCGACCAGTACGGCGTCACCGGCGCGACCCGCGCCGCCGCCTACACCTACGACCAGGCCGGCAACGTCACCTCGGTCACCGACACCTCGCGCTCCGGCACCGACCGGCAGTGCTTCCGCTACGACTCCCTGGCCCGCCTCACCGAGGCCTACACCCCCGGCACCGGCAGCTGCACGGCCCCCGGCGGCACCCAGCTCGGCGGCCCCGCCCCGTACTGGACCAGCTGGACCTACAACACCAACGGCACCCGTGCCACCGAGACCCGGCACGACACCACCGGCAACACCGGCCAGGACGCCACCACCACCTACACCTACCCCGCCGCCACCGCGGCCCGACCGCACAGCCTGAGCTCCACCTCCACGGTCACCGGCACGGTCGGCGCTCCGGTCGTGGAGAGCTACGACTACGACACCGCGGGCAACACCACCGGTCGGCACCTCAAGTTGCCATCCGGCAACCAGACCAGCGACCAGGCCCTGACCTGGGACTCCGAGGGTCGGGTCGGCCGACTCGCCGCGACCGTCAAGACCACCAGCGGCACTACCACCGCGACGACCAACCAGACCACCGACTACCTCTACGACGCTGTCGGCAACCGTCTGCTGGGCCACACCCTCGACACCGCCGACCCGGCGGCCGAGAGCTGGACCCTCTACCTCGACCGCGTCGAGCTGAAGCTGGTCAAGGGCGCCGCCAAGGCCACCGCCACCCGCTACTACCCGCTCGGCTCGGCCACCGCGGTCCGTACCGACGACAACCGCCTGACCTTCCAGGTCAAGGACCACCACGGCACGGCCGAGATCGGCGTCGACGCCACCACCGGCGCCGTGGACCAGCGCCGCTCGCTGCCCTTCGGCGGCAGCCGCGGCACCAGCCCCGCCACCTGGGCCGGCACCCGGGGCTTCCTCGGCGGCACGGCCGAGCCCACCGGCCTCACCCACCTCGGGGCCCGCGACTACGACCCGGCCACCGGCCGGTTCATCAGCGTGGACCCGGTCCTGGCCGGCACCGACCCGCAGTCGCTGGCGGGCTACACGTACAGCAACAACAACCCGCTCACCCTCAGCGACCCGTCCGGGCTCCGGCCCGACGGCACCTGCGGCGGTACGGCCCAGTGCCGCACCCCCGAAGGCCAGCTGGTCCAGGACTACTGGATGCCGGTCAACGGCGGCGACTGGGTCGTCGAGACCGTCAAGAGCGTGAAGTCGGTCCTCCCCGGCGGCGTGCAGATCACCACCGGCAAGACCGACTTCAACAAGCTGATCCAGCAGACCAACAAGAACCTGAAGATCCTCCAGAAGCAGCGTCACCGCTTCGGAGAGGACCCGGACTCCGACGCCCACGACTACGTGGCGGCAGCGCTGAACGCCTGCCACATGATCAAGGAATGCCAGAAGTCCCCGATCTACAACGAGCTCTGGGACCAGCTCAAGAACTGGCAGTTCGAGAACATCGCCATGTTCGGCCCGGGCGAGATAGGCGTCGGCGCCGGTGCCCTCGGCAAGGGCCTGGCCAAGTTCAACAAGTCGGCCAAGCCCAAGCCGGCCGCGGCCGCGGCCGAGAAGCCCGCACCCGGCAACCAGATCGCCATGTCCTGCGACAGCTTCCCGGCGGGCGTCGCGGTTCGGATGGCGGACGGGACGACCAGGCCCATCGAGCAGCTGAAGGTCGGGGACCTCGTCCTCGCCACCGACCCGGAGACCGGGAAGACGGCCGCTCGCGAGGTCGACGCCACCATGGTGACCCCGGACGACGCCGACTTCACCACGCTCCTCCTCGCCGACGGCCGGGGCGAGATCACCGCGACCGACCACCACCCGTTCTGGAGCGTCAACCGGGACGCCTGGGTCAACGCCGGGGACCTCACCGCGGACGACACCGTCCGCAGCTCCGACGGCACGGTCGTCGCCCTGGCCCAGGTCCGGCACTTCCACCTGGTCCAGCCCGCCCACAACCTGACGGTGCGAGACCTGCACACGTACTACGTGCTGGCAGGGAACACGCCGGTACTGGTCCACAATTCCGGGCCGAACTGTTTCACCGCCAACTCCTCCCAGGTGGCGGCCACCCCGCGTGGACGTGCTCCGGAGTATCACGGCGGAACCATCAATCAGGACCAGGCCATGGACCTCGCCGAACGTTGGCTCGGGGCCGGGTACCGGGAAGAGGGAGTCGGCCGGTACGTGTCAAGTGATGGCAGTCGTATAGTTCGTTACGGAAAGCACGAGACCACGTCGAAGAGCCATCACATCCACTTCGAGGCGGTCGAGAACGGCCGGGTGGTCGAGAACACGAGTGTGGAGATCAGGCCATGAGTACACCTGTGCCGGCCGTCCTTGACGGCGCTTCGGTCGAGCTGTACGCGCTGGTGGGAGACGCGCAGCGGCCTACCGGCCGGACCAGGCACTCGGTCGACAGCCTCGACGAGAAGATCTCCCATCTGGCGATCGCACGGTACGACGGAGAGTCCGATTACTACCTGTTCTACTGCTCCGCGGACTGGGAAGTCCTGACGGACACGTGCCATCCCACGCGGCAGGAGGCAATCGAGCAGGCGGACTTCGAATTCGAGAACCTGGAGTTCGCTCCGCGCCCTACGGGTTCTGAGCCGGGTTAAGAGGGAGCCCCACCCCGCCGCACCCCTACCGTTGCACTGAAGAAGCCCCACCGGATCGTTTTCCGGTGGGGCTTCTTCAGGTCTTGACGGCAGTAGCTGAAGAATCCGCTCGCGCGGGGCATGGCGGGCCTCGATCCTGATCACGGCGCCAGAGCCCAAGTGTCACGCCTCCCCGCCGAACGCCCCTGCCCGTCGGGCGACACGCTCCTCGCCCGCCTGGGCGCCTGAGCGCCTGAGCGCCTGAGCGCCTGGGCGCCTGAGCTGCCGCTGCCGCGCGATGGAGGGGTCAGATCGGCAGGTTCCAGCCCGGTCCGGCCTCGCTTCCGATCCAGACCCGTTGCCCGGTCGGCGAGACGGTGAGGCCGAAGCCCTCCTGGTGCGGCTCGCCGGCCCGCTGCCAGGCTTCGACGGCGCTCTCCACCTGGTCCCAGAGGCGGAGCGGGCCGCGCTGCACCACGGTCCACCCGCCGCCGGGGACGGGCGCGGTCCGGGCCTGCGATCCGGTGGCCACGTCCCAGAGGATCTGGTGCCCAACGGCCCCCATCCGTTCGGCCGAGGGCGCCGCGAGCTGGGCGACCCAGCTGCCGGTCCAGGTGCTGATGACCTCGGGGTCGATCCGGGACGGGCGTTCGTCCCCCGGGAGCAGGGAGATGCTCTGGCGCGGCGGTCGGTCGTGCGGGCGGGCGATCATGAAGCTGGTCCAGCCGGGCATGAACCGGCCCGTTCCCTCGCCGGGGGCCGTGACGACCAGGCGGACGAGTCCGAAGCCGAAGCCCCACCCGGACAGGGTGGCCAGGATGACGCCGCCGGGCCTCACCTGGTGCAGCCAGCCGGGCGGCAGGTACCGGACGGCGCAGGTGGCGATCAGCCGGTCGTACTCGCCTTCGCCGCCGTCCGGGTCGCCGAGCAGCCCGTCACCGACGACCAGCCGGGGAGCGAACCCGGCCGCCCCGATCGCGGCGGCGGCGCGCTCGGCCACCAGCGGGTCGTACTCGATGCTGGTCAGGTTGGCGTCCCCGAGGCGATGCGCGCCGAGGGCGGTCGAGTAGCCGGTGCCCGTGCCGACCTCCAGCACCCGGTGCCCGGCTTCGGCGCCGAGTTGCTGCCACATGCCCAGCACCAGGGACGGCAGGGTGGACGAGGACGACGGCGTCCCGGTCACGGTGCCCCCGGTCACGTCCTCGGGGCGGACGTGACCGTCGAGTTGGGTGATCAGCGTCTCGTTCGCGTAGACCTGCCTCAGCCATCCGGGGTCCGTCCGGTGCACGGGCCGGTACGCGGTCGGGCTGCTGCCCGGGACCGGCACGAAGAACGATCCGACGAACAACTCCCGCGGCACGGCGAGCGCGGCGGCCCGCCACGCCGGATCGCCGATCGCGTCATCCCCGGTCAGGCCGTCCACCAGGGCGGCGCGGAGCCGGTCCGAGGTGCTCATGAGTCGGGGCCCTTCTCCCGGAGGTCGGCGATCGCGCGGGCGATCGCCGAGGTGGTGTCGACACCCTGCCAGGCCCATGGCCCGCTGACCTGGCATTCAAGCACGGACCACTCACAAGGGGCGGTCACCAAGAGATCGAACGCGCCGTGGACCAGCCGGAAGCCGCCCCGTCAGGCCCGGAAATCCGCTGGCGCAATGATCGCGGAGGATCGAGGCTGGTCAGCGTGCCAGAACCCAAGTATCAGATCCGCGCCCACCACACCCCCTCCACCGTGACCGTCTACCAGGCGTACTCGCTGGAGATCGGGCTGCCCGCCGCCCGGGACGGCCGCTTTCCGGCGGTGTGGAAGCGGGACCGGATGACGTGGATCAAACCGTCGTTCCTCTGGATGATGTACCGCTGTGGATGGGCGACGAAGGAAGGACAGGAGACCGTCCTCGCGGTCGAGATCACCCGCGAGGGCTTCGAATGGGCCCTGGAGAACAGCTGCCTGTCCCACTACAAGCACGGACTGCACCCCGACCAGGCCACCTGGAAGCGCGAGTTGAGACGATCGCCGGCCCGCGTGCAGTGGGATCCCGAACGCGGCCTGCATCTGGAACCGCTGCCCCATCGGTCGCTTCAGCTCGGCCTCACCGGCGAGGCCACCGAGCGTTATGCGGACGAGTGGATCGTCTCGGTGGAGGACGTCACCGCACTCGCGCACACGATCCACGCCCATGTGCGGGCCGGGGAACTGGAGCACGCCCGGAAGCTCCTGCCCGCCGAACTCCCGTACCCGTCGGGCGACACGCTGCTGACCCACCTGGGCGCCTGAGCCCGGCCTGTGTTCTTCTCGGGTACCGAGTTCCCGGTCAGCCTTGGCCCGGGAACTCGCCGCCCTGAACAGCCGCGATGAATGCTTCCCAAGCAGCGGCCGGGAAGACGAGGGCCGGGCCGTGAGGGTCCTTGGAGTCACGCACGGGGACGAGGCCGGGGAATCCGGGGGCCACCTCGATGCAGTCGCCGCCGTTGCCGCCGCTGTGGCTGCTCTTGCGCCAGACGGTCGTGTCGAGCTCGATCCTCGTCATCCATGAACCCTTTCAGCGCATCGGCGATCAGCGCAAGCGAGTCGGCTACTGGCAGTGCCGCCCCGTGCGCCAGATCATAGCTGCGGCGATGCGCTGCCACGATCGCCGGATCATCGCTGGCATGACCACGGTCGAGACTCTCGGAGTACACCCAGGTCCGTCCATCGGGCATCTCCAGCATCACCATGGACTTGTCGATGATGGCCTGCCGACACTCGAATGGCGCGACTTGGATGATCACGTTCGGGAGTTCTGCAAGAGCCAACAGGTGCTGCATCTGGCGTCGCATGACTCCCGGCCCGCCAAAGACAGTCCGAATTGCGCTCTCATCCAGGATCACCAACAGGAGCGGCCCTTCCGGATCCAGGAATCGCGTCTGCCTCGCCAGTCGGGCCGCCGTTCGTTCCTCAATCACCTTTGGCTTCCCAGCCGCATCACTGACCGCGAAGACGGCCTCCGCATACTCGCGGCACTGCAGCAGTCCATGCATGACTGCAAGTTGGAAGATCCGTGCGGCCACGGCCTCGGATTCCATGTCGACATGAGTCTGGAACCAATCCGGGTGTTCAACTTCGGCGTTCCAGTCCACCCGGTCCCAGAGCCGCTTGAGCGATCCACCTGTGTCGAGCAACAGGTCCGCTTGCACGACCATGTCCGGCGACATGCGCCGCTGGCCGGACTCGTACCTCGTGATGTTCGGCCTGGTGCAGTGCAGCAGCTTCGCCAACTGCTCCTGCGTGTAGCCGGCCATCTCCCGGTAGAACCGCAGCTCTTCGCCGAAGATCCGCGCCGAACTGGCCGTCACTTCGCTCTTGAGTCGCCGGTGTGCCATGCCAGACCCCCAGACGTACCGCGTGTGCGTGGTACCCGATTTCGGCCATCACCGTACCTCCGCGACCCGGATCATTGAGACCGGAACGCAATCATCTACATGCGCAGCGTGATTGTGCGCGCTCCTGTCGCACGCCCCTCCGCCCCCAGAGGTACATCGTCATGCTCACTGCTCGTCGCCCCCGCATGTTCGTCGCGCGCCTCGATTCCCGTATCGAGTCCACGCCGCTGGCGCGCTACTTGCTCCGCGCGTACCTCTCCGCCCTCCCCGCCGGCGACCGGTACTCGGACACCGCCGAACTGTTGCTCGGCGAGTTGTTCGCCAACGCCGTCCAGCACTCCGACGCCCCCGACGACTGCCACATCGA
>NZ_JBHVRT010000051.1:0-73232 GCF_042885555.1 Kitasatospora sp. NPDC058048
ACTGCAGGGGGGACCCTGTGGGAGAGTAGGACGCCGCCGAACAATTATTCAGAAGAACCCCCATCCGGGATCCGGATGGGGGTTTTTCGCATTTCCGGACTGTCTCATCGGTCGGTGTCACTTCCTCCACTCGCAGGTGGTCCTAGGTCTACCTCGGGATTGGGGTGCCATGGCCAGTGTGGGTGATGGACGGTTCGTGAAGACTGATGGAGGACGATCGGTACCGGCATCAGGAGCTTCCCGTGACAACAGTGAGTCGTACGAGCGGCGCGTCCGTACGTGCTCAGGCCCAGGCGGCCTTCAAGGCCGGCGGTGAGGGGCTGGCGCGGCTCGGTGTGGTGGTGTTGGCAGCGGTGCCGGGGGTGGTGCTGCCGGTGGGCGCGGCGATCTTCGCGGGGGCGATAACGGCCCGGCTCCTGCAGTCGTACGACCTGGGGCTCTTCCTCGCGCTTCTGGTAGCAGCGACTGCCGGCGGTGTGGTGGCCGCAGCCAGCGTCCGCCGTACTGCGAACCGCACCCGCGGCCAGTTGGAGCGCTGGATCGGCATACGGCTGCCGGCGGTCTACGAGCCCTGGCCGGAGCTGGAGTTGGACGGCCGGGGGCACTGGTGGACGGGCTACACCTACCACCGTTCGCGGACGGTGGCGAAGTACGCCCAGGTGGTCCACTGGGGCCTGCGGGACCGGACCACCCGTGGCGAGCTGCTCTGGCTGCTGGTGAACCCGTTCCTCGTGGTGGCCTTGGCCGGCCCGCTGGCCGTCCTGCTCGGGCTGGGCGTCGCCTACGCCCTGTCCTCGCCGGTGCCGGCGGACGACTTCGGCCCGCTGAGCGGCCGGATGGCGTCCATGCTGCTGAGCGTCGTGCTCGGAGCCGCCATGGTCGTCGGCGGCATACTCCTGGCACCGTTCGCGGTGCGGATGTACGTGGAGGCGGCCCGCCGGGTGCTGGACCAGGACGGCCGGGCGACGCGCGCCCAGCTGACCAGGCGGGTGGTCGAGTTGACCGAGACGCGGGCGGACGCGGCGGGCAGCCAGGCGGCCGAGCTGCGACGGATCGAGCGGGACCTGCACGACGGCGCCCAGGCGCGACTGGTCGCGATCGGGATGACGCTGGGCACCATCGAGCACCTGATGGACACCGACCAGGGGGCCGCGCGGGAGCTCCTGGCCGAGGCTCGCCAGTCCTCGGCCCGGGCCCTCCAGGAGCTGCGGGACCTGGTGCGCGGCATCCACCCGCCGGTGCTCGCCGAGCGCGGACTCGGCGATGCCGTCCGGGCCCTCGCGCTGGACAGCGCGCTGCCGACCGAGGTGTGCGTGAGCCTGCCGGACCGTCCGCCGGCGCCGGTGGAGGCCGCCGTGTACTTCAGCATCTGCGAGCTGCTGGCCAACGCGGCCAAGCACTCGGAGGCGGAGCAGGTCTGGGTGGACATCCTGTACCGGGCCGGCCTCCTGCGGATCACGGTGACGGACGACGGGGTGGGGGTGGCGGACCCTTCGCGGGGGACCGGACTGCGTGGTATCGAGAAGCGATTGGGTACCTTCGACGGTGTCCTCTCCATCGACAGCACGTCGGGCGGACCCACCACCATCACCTTGGAGTTGCCGTGCGAGTTGTCCTCGCCGAGGACCTCTACCTCCTTCGCGAAGGCCTGATCCGGCTGCTGGAAGCGCACGGCTTCACCATCGCCGCGGCGGTGGAGACCGGTCCCGAGCTGCTGGAGGCGCTTCTGACCCACCGGCCGGACGTTGCCGTGGTCGACGTCCGGCTGCCCCCGACGCTCACCGACGAGGGCCTGCAGGCCGCGCTCAGGGCACGGCGGGAGATCCAGGGCCTGCCGGTGCTGGTGCTGTCGCAGCACGTCCAGCAGCTCTACGCGCGGGAGTTGCTGGCCGACGGCACCGGGGGGATCGGCTACCTGCTGAAGGACCGGGTGTTCAACGCCGGGCAGTTCATCGACGCGGTCCGCCGGGTGGCGGCCGGCGGCACGGCGATGGACCCGGACGTGATCGCCAAGCTGATGGAGACCAGCGCGCGCAGGCCCGGTCCGTTGCTGCGGCTGTCCCCGCGGGAGCGCGAGGTGCTGGAACTGATGGCCGAGGGCTGTTCCAACTCGGCGATCGCCGCCCGGCTGTCGGTGAGCGACGGTGCGGTGGCCAAGCACATCGCCAACATCTTCAGCAAGCTCGACCTCGCCCCGGACGAGGACGCCAACCGCCGGGTGCTGGCCGTACTGGCCTACCTCAACGGCACGGCGAGGCAGACCCGCTGACGGTCCGGCCGGCCCCCGGTGCCGATCCGCACGGGGCCGGGGCCGGCGTTCGGCCGCCGCACTGTGACACCCCAGGCTGTGGGAACGCTTAAACATGCGTACGAGTAAACTCCGGTGGGCCGAGCCCGGAGGCTGCTCAGCCGTCCGGCGGCCCGACCAACGGGACCCGGCAGCCGAGGCACTGTACGCCAGCGGCCGACATCCAGGGGTTGATAGACGTAATGGCACGCCCAACGCTCACCAAGGCCCATCGTGGCCTGCTCGGCATGGTCGCGGCCGGTGCCTGCATCATTTCGGGCATCGGCTTCGCGGGCTCGTACAACGCGGTGCGCGAGCTGGCCGAGGAGAAGGGCTTCGGAGCCTTCTCTTACGCCTTCCCGATCGGCGTGGACGCCGGCATCGTCGTGCTCCTCGCGCTCGACCTGGTGCTGACCTGGCTGCGGATACCCTTCCCGATGCTGCGGCAGACCGCGTGGCTGCTGACCGTCGCCACCATCGCCTTCAACGCGGCCGCGTCCTGGGGCGACCCGCTCGGCATGGGGATGCACGCGGTCATTCCGGTGCTCTTCGTCGTCGTGGTCGAGGCCTCGCGGCACGCGGTCGGCCGAATAGCGGCGATCACGGCGGACCGCCACATGGAGTCGGTCCGGGTGATGCGCTGGCTCCTCTCGCCGGTGCCGACCTTCCGGCTCTGGCGGCGGATGAAGCTCTGGGAGCTCCGCTCCTACGACGAGGTCATCCGACTGGAACAGAACCGTCTGGTCTACCGGGCGCAGCTGCGTTTCCGGTACGGTCGCGGCTGGCGCCGCTCGGCGCCGATCCAGGCACTGCTGCCGCTCAAGCTCGCCAAGTTCGGCGTGCCGCTGGACCCGGCGCTGCTCGACCGGCTGGATGACGAGGGCCGTGTGCGCGAGGCCCCGGAGGCGCTGCCGGAGCAGGAGGCGCAGGGGATACCCGGCCAGGAGAACCGCGCTGCCGCGGCCATCGCCCCGGTCGCCGAGGCCCAGCCCCAGCAGCCGCAGCAGCCCCAGCCCCCGCAACACGCGCAGCAGGAACCGCAGGCCGCCCAGCAGGCCGCCCCCCAGGTCCAGCAGGTTCAGCAGGCCCAGCCCGAACAGGCTGCGGCACAGGCACCCGCGGCCGTCGCGCCGTTGTCCGCCGAGGTCGCCGCGCCGATGCTCGCGAAGCTGGCCGCCGTCCGGCTGCGGGCCGCCCAGGAGCCGGACGAGGCGGCGGACGCCGCCCCGCAGCCGCGCGGCGAGGAGCTGAACGTCTGGACCGAGCGCCCGGTCCGCACCACCGGCCACCCGGCCGACGCCGCCCCGGGTGGGCGGGTGCCCGGCCAGGCCTCGCCCTGGTTCAAGCCCCCGCGCCCGGTCGCCGAGGAGCCCACCGCCCTCGCCGCCACCGCCACCGCCCCCGCCTCCACCTCCGCCCCCGCGCCCGGTCCGCAGGCCCAGCACGTGGCCGGCTCGCAGCAGCAGCCCGAGCACTCCGAGCGGCTTGAGCAGCCTGCCGAGCCCGAGCAGCAGGTCCCGGCCGAGGAACGCGTCCACGCCGAGCAGCAGGTCCACGCCGAGCAGCGCGCGGTTGCTCCGGTGCCCGCGCGCCTCGACCCGGACCTCGCCTACGAGGCGCTCGTCTCGTACATGGACAGCTACGGCCACCAGCCCGACCCCCAGCGCCTCGCCGACTGGCTGACCAGGGAGTTCGGCGTCACCGGCAAGGGGCCGGACGGTTCGGTCCACCCCAAGGAGGTCGCCGACCTGTACCCGGAGCTGAACGAGCGCTACGCCGCCGCCGGGAGGGACTGACCGCGGCCGCCACCGTCCGGTGCCGGGTCGGCCATTGACGCCCGTACCCGCCGGAGCTACCTTCGCCTCAACAAACTGTTGAAGCGCTGGTTCGGCATGGAGGAGTGCGGATGACACGGGTCGGAGCCGACGGAAACGGGCCGACGGACGCGGCCTCCTTCTCCACCGCGGCCCGCGCCGCCGTGGAGGCGCTGCTCGCCCCCGTCGACGCCGATCTGACACGCCGTTACCCGGGCGAACCCGGGACCAGGCAGCCGGTGCACACCGTCTACGTCCCGGCCGACGCCTTCGGTGCCGACACCGTGCGGGAGTGGGGCCGCCGGGCCCTGGACGCCTTCGACCGGCACGCCGCCACCCCCGCCGAACTAGCCCGCGCCCTCGGCGTCGCGGACGACGAACTGCTCGCCGACGTGCACGCCCGGGTCCGCGCCAAGCTGGAGCGCGAGCCGATCGAGGACCTGCGGATCGACTTCGAGGACGGCTACGGCCCCCGCCCCGACGCCGAGGAGGACGCGGCCGCCGTCCGCGCCGCCGGGCTGGTGGCCGCCGCGGTGGCCGGGGGTGGCGCCCCGCCGTACCTCGGCATCCGGATCAAGTGCATGGAGGCCGCCGTCCGGGCCCGCGGCATCCGCACCCTGGAGCTGTTCCTGGCCACCCTGATGGCCCGCGGAGGGCTGCCGGAGGGCCTGGTCCTGACCCTGCCGAAGGTGACCTACGCCGAGCAGGTCACCGCGCTGGTCCGGCTGCTGGAGGACTTCGAGGGCCGGGCCGGGCTGCCCGCCGGCCGGATCGGCTTCGAGATCCAGATCGAGACCACCCAGGCGATCCTCGGCCCGGACGGAAGGGCCACCGTCGCCCGGATGATCGAGGCCGCCGAGGGACGCGCCACCGGCCTGCACTACGGGACCTTCGACTACAGCGCCGCCTGCGGCGTCAGCGCGGCCCACCAGAGCATGGACCACCCGGTCGCCGACCACGCCAAGGCGGTCATGCAGGTGGCGGCCGCGGGTACCGGGGTCCGGCTCTCCGACGGCTCGACCAACGTCGTCCCGACCGGTTCCACCGAGCAGGTGCACGCCGCCTGGAAGCTCCACCACGGCCTGGTCCGCCGCTCGCTGGCCCGCGCGTACTACCAGGGCTGGGACATGCACCCGGCGCACCTGCCCACCCGCTACGTCGCGGTCTACTCCTTCTACCGCGAGGGCCTGGCGGCCGCCGCCGCCCGACTGGCCGCGTACGTGGCGAAGGCGGGTGGTGACGTGATGGACGAGCCGGCCACCGCCCGGGCGCTGAGCGGCTACCTGCTGCGCGGCCTGGACTGCGGCGCCGTCGACCTCGCCGAGGTCGCCGCGCTGACCGGTCTGGACCGCGCGCGGCTGAACGCCCTGGCCGGGCGCTGACCCGTCGGCGGCCGGCGGTCGGCGGCCGGTGGCCGCTCCTCCCGTCGTGCGCCAACTAGGCTGGCGGTGCCGCCCCGGTGTCCCGGGGCGGGCGCCGCCAGCCTTCGCCGTCCTCGGGAGGACCTCCCCGCCATGTCCGCCACGCCGGAGCCCACCGCCAGGCCGTACCTCACCATCCGGCGGGCCGGCAGCCACGAGACCGAGATCAAGAAGTCCCGGTTCATCTGTCACCTCGCCCGGGTCGCCGACGAGGAGGAGGCGCAGGCGTTCATCGCCGGCATCCGCAAGCAGTACTGGGACGCCCGGCACAACTGCACCGCCTTCGTGGTCGGCGACGAGCAGCGCCGCGAGCGCTCCAGCGACGACGGCGAACCCGGCGGCACGGCCGGGGTGCCGATGCTGGAGGTGCTGCGTCGGCGCGGGCTGACCGACACCGTCGCCGTGGTCACCCGGTACTTCGGCGGGATCAAGCTCGGTGCGGGCGGCCTGGTGCGGGCGTACGGCAACGCGGTCTCGGCGGCGGTGGACGGGATCGGCCTGCTGGAGCGGCGGCCGGTCGCGCTGCTCGCCGTGACGGTGGACCACGTCCGGGCCGGGCGGGTGGAGAACGACCTGCGGGCGGCCGGGTACACGGTGAGCGATCTGGCCTACGAGGCCACCGGGGTGCGGATCGAGGTGGGCGTGCCGGAGCCGGACGTGACGGAGTTCCACACCTGGCTGGCGGAGGCGACCGGCGGTACCGCGGTGGCGGTCCCGGCCGGCCGCACCTATGTCGAGGTGCCGGTCTGAGCGGTGCCGCTCCGAGCGGCACCGGTCCGGCCGCGGGGCGGGTGGTACCTCGTGGGTCCCGGGGGGACGGACGATCCGCGGAACGGCTCGTCGGACGGCCCGTGACCGGCCGTTTCCGGTAGCCCAGGCCTTGCGCCACGCGGAAGAACGCTTGAGCAGATTCACCCGAACGTAGTGTCGTTGCCCGGAGTTGGAACTTCCGCTCCGGGCCGTGGCGTTTCCTGGGCAAGGTTCCGGCAGAACCGGACGAAACCGTCGATGGAGGACACAGGACCCGACCCCGCACCGCGGAGGTATGCGCATGACCTCAGACCGTTCGACCTCGAATCCCCTGTCCGCGACGAACCCGATCTCCAGCCGCCCGACCTCGAACCGTCCGACCTCGCATCACCCGACCTCGAACCACCCGATCGCGAACCGCCCCGCCCCGAACCGCGTCCGCGCGCACGCCGCCGCCGACCTGCCCGGCCCCCGCGGTCCCGCGACGCCCTACCGGATGACGGTCACCACGCTCCTCGGGCACGCCGAGGCCGTCGCCCTGGCCGACGAACAGCTGGCCTCCTGGCTGAAGCAGGAGGGCTACGAGGAGCCTCCACCGGCCCACCGTGCCCCCGTCGGGCAGATCGCCGAACCGGCTCCCACCGCCGAGCGCCTCCGCCTGGGCGAGCGCGTCCTGCTCGACCGCGACCTGGGCCCGTTGCGCGAGGGTCCGGGCGGCGGCCGCTACGACCGCCGCCGCCTGCGCACCCCGGCCCCGCACGGCACCCAGCAGCTCACCCTCACCGTGGCCACCGCCGCGGACGGCCCCACCTGGGTCCGGCTGGAGGCCGAGACACACAGCACCGGCAGCGGTGTGCGCACCCCGTGCCGGGTGCCGGTGCCCGAACTCGCCCGCTCGCTCCTCCCGCTGCTCGACGCCACCGACGGCCCGTCCGCCGTCCGCTCCGCCCCCCGGGTGATCACGGCCGACGAGGTCGACGCCCTGATCGACGAGCTGTGCGACCCCGAGCGCAGGCTGCCCACGGTGGTGGCCAGCGTCCCGGTGAACCTCCCGCTCGACCGCTGGGTGGAGGACGTGGTGGCCCCGCTCTGCCAGCAGCTGCCCGGCCTCGCCACCACCTACGTGCTGGACCCCGGCGCCCGCACCGGGTTCAACGTCGCGCTGGAGTACCACACCGTCTACGGCGGAGCGGTGCGCACCTACCTGCCCGACGTCGACCCGGCCTCCCGGCAGGACAGCGCCCGACATCCGGTGCTCGCCCGGGGCCGAATAGAAGAGGACCTGCGCCGCGCCGCCGGGCTGCTCTCCCGCGAGCCGCGCCGCCTGGCCGCGGAGCAGCCGCTGCCGCCGCCGCTCGCGGCCGTCCCGGTGCTGCGCGTCCCGCCGCCGCAGCTCCGCGAGCCCGCCGAGCAGTCCGCCGAGCAGTCGGCCGAGCGGGCATCCGAGCAGGCCGGGCGGACGGCTGGGCACGTCGTCGGGCAGGCCTGCGAACAGGTCGCCGAACGGGCCGCCCCGGACCAGGGCGAGGACCTGGCCGCGCTCGTCCGCGAGGAGCAGCAGGACCGCGCGGAGCAGCAGGCCCGGGCCGACGAGCTGGAGCGGGTCCGGCACACCCTGCGCCTGGAACGCCGCGAGCACCGGGACCGGGGCCAGGGCCGGGAGGGCCGCGACGGCCGGGACATCCGGGAGGGCCGCCTCCGCTCCGGAACCCGAGCCCTGACCGGACGCCACTGCGTCGCACCGGGCAGTGGTCCGGTCGTCGGGCCGCACTCCGTGGCCCAGCTCCACGACCGCCGGGGCACGCCCGAGACCTTCTCCGAACTCATGGCCAGACTGGGCGAGTTCCCGCTGGTGACCTTCACCGGGGACCAGAAGAACGCGCTCGCCCTGGACGAGCTGCAGTGTGCCGGCGCGGGCTGGGCCCGGCTCGCCTGGGACGGGCTGACCGCCCTCCAGGAGTACGCCGAGGCGGCCGTCCGCGGCGCGGCCGGCGGGGACTTCAAACAGTGGTGCGAGCGCACCCCCGAGGGCTGCCACCGCTTCCCGCCCCGCAAAGCGGTCCGCGGGGAGTCCAGGACGGTGTTCAGCCACACCAAGTGGAAGCGCGAGCGGATGCTGCCGGTGCCGGAATGCGTCGACTCCTCCCGGCGCGCGTTCATGGGCGCGCACCTGCGGATCGGCGGCGGCCGCACCGCGCCCCGGCTGCACTACCTGGACGACTGCTCCGGCAGCGGCCGGATCTACGTCGGCTACATCGGTCTGCACCTCACCAACACCCGGACCAACTGAGCGGCTTGGCTGACCGCTGCGTCCGTTCGGGGGACAATGTCCGGCAGCGGCGGGTCCACAGGTTCGCCGATCGCCCCGGGCAGGCGCCGGACGAGCATGGGGGAACGACGACCGATGCAGTACCCAGCAGACGGCCAGTCCGACGGAACCGCCACCGTCCAGTTCCCCCGGCCGGGCTTCCTCGCCTCGGTCTTCCGCGACCTCGGAGCCGAGGGGGAGCAGGAGCCGGGCGACGCCGTCGCCGGCCGCCCCGGTGGGGGCACGGCCGGTGACGGTCCGTCCGGCGACGGCCCGGCAGGTGGCGATCCGGCAGGTCGCGGTCCGACCGGTGCCGGTCAGTCGGACCCGGATCCCGTCGGCCGCGGCCCCGGCCGAGCCGACCACGGAACCGGCCACTCCGACCACTCCGGCCCCGGTGAGGCCGACCAGGACGAGGCCGTGGCGGCGCACGCCCGGGCCGCCACCCTGACCCACCACCGCACCCGCGCCGTCCAGGCCGAGCACGACCGGCTGGCCGACCTGCTGCGACGGGCCGCGCTGCCCGTCTCGGCCATGGACTTCGAGAGTCAGCTGCGCCACTACCAGCCCCGCCCCTACCCGGCCGACGGTCCCGCCGCGGCCGAAGACTCCGAGCCCCGCTGGGAGGACTACGCTCCCGCCGAGCCGCCCGCGGCCGACCCGGACAGCGGCCCGTCCCGCCGGCTGCTCGACTCCGGCTACCAGCGCGAGCTGGCCCAGGCCCGGCTCACCCACCAGCGCGCCCTGCGCGAGTGGCGCACCCGCCGGGCCGAGGCCGGAAGCCCGGCCGCCGACGAGTCCCGGCGCGCCCACGAGGCGGCCGAGGAGGCCCGGGCCCGCGCCGTGCGCGAGTACAACGAGAGCCTGGAGGAGTGCCGACGGGCCTACCGGCTGGCCGAACCGGCCGCGGTGGAATCGCTGCTGGAACGGGCGCTGGCCGCCGCCGAGACCGCCACCCAGGACCTGCCCGCCCCCTGCCGGGCGGTCTTCCGCCCGCTCACCCGCACCGCCGTGCTGGACCTCGACCTGCCGCCGCTCGACCTGGTGCCCTCGCTCACCGGCTACCGGCTCGACCCGGACGGCGACATCCGTCCGGTGCCGCGCCCGCCCGCGGACCGGGCCACCGACTACCTGCGGCTGGTCGCCCGGCTCGCCCTGCGCGCCCTCCAGGCCGCCGACGCCGTCGACACCGACGAGATACTCGCCGGCGTCGTCCTCAACGGCTGGCTGCGCGACCCCGCCGCGGCCGAGCCGCTCTGCCTGGTCAGCGTGGACGCCGACCGCGACGCACTGGCCCGCACCCGGCTGCTGCCGCCGGGCACCCCGTACGAGGAACGCGACGACGAGGGCGTCTACGCCGACGCCGAGCAGGACGAGGCCCTGGTGCGGCTGCGCCAGCTCGGCGCCGCCGTCACCCCGGACCCGTACGACCGGGCCGGTGTCCAGCCGGCCGCCCGGGCCGGGGCCACCGTGCCGGCCGCCTCCGACCTGTCCGCCAACGAGTTCGCCCAGCTGGTGCGGGACCTGCTGACCAGGGGCGGGATCGGGCAGTGGAGCGTCCGGCTGCGCGGCCCGGCCGGGCTGGTCGCCACCGGTGAGGGCGCGCCCGGGACCGCGCTGCCCGGCCGCTGGGTGGTCTGGGCCTCCCGGGACACCGCGTCGGTCGGCGCCGAGCAGATCGAGACCCTGGCCGAGGCGGTCGGGGAGGAGTCCGCCGAGCGCGGGCTGCGGCTGACCACCGGCCGGTTCACCGAGGAGGTGCTGGACCTCACCGCCGAGGAGAGCCACCGCCACATCCACCTGATCGACGGCGACGGCGTCCGCGAACTCGCCCGCACCCACCTCGGCCTGCCGCTCGCCACCGGCGGCTGAGGCTCCCCGCCCCGGCGGGCGGCCTCACTCCGACAGCCCAACCGGCGGCCCATCCGGGGGCGCCCGAGCGGGCCCGGGCCGAGGCTGGGGGCACGGCTCCCGGTCGGGCCCGGCACCCCGGGTGATCACGGCCGAACGGGCGTCCGGTACGGTCGGCGGTCGGCCCGGTCACGGGCGGATCCCAGGGGGAGAGGAATGGGCAGAACGCTCGGCGGACCACCCGGTGAAGGCCCCGGCCACCAGGCCGGACCCGAGACGGAGCCGGCCCGATGACCGCGGTACTGGTCGCCGCCGCGGCGTTCCTGATGACCCTCATCGGCGGCTTCGTGGCCCAGCGCACCCGCGACCGCCGCCACCTGGTGCTCGGCTTCGCCGCCGGGCTGATGCTCGGCGTCGTCGCCTTCGACCTGCTGCCCGAGGCGATCCACCAGGCCCCGAACGAACTGCACGGCGTCCCGCAGGCGCTGCTGATGTTCGCGGCCGGCTTCCTCACCATCCACGTGATCGAGCGCGCGGTCGCCATCCACCGCGGCCACGAGGGCGAGTACGCCGCGCACTCCCACGGCCACCAGCACGGGCACACCCACTCCGTCGGGCACCAGGGCGTCGGGATGACCGCCGCACTGGCCCTGGTCGGGCACAGCGTGATGGACGGCTTCGCGATCGGCGCCGCCTTCCAGGCCGGCACCACGGTCGGCACGGTGGTGGCCATCGCGGTGGTCGCGCACGACTTCGCCGATGGCTTCAACACGTACACGATCACCCGGCTGTACGGGAACAACCGGAGGCGGGCGCTGACCCTGCTCGCCGCCGACGCGCTGGCCCCGGTGTCCGGCGCGGCGATCACCCTGGCGTTCACCATCCCGGCGCACCTGCTCGGCCTCTACCTGGGCTTCTTCTCCGGCTTCCTGCTCTACCTGGCGACCTCGGACATCCTCCCCGAGGCGCACAGCCCGCACCCCTCGCGCACCACCCTGCTCTGCACCGTGGCCGGGGTCGGCTTCATGTGGCTGGTGATCGGCTTCGCCGGCTGAGGCCCGTAGGAGGCCCGTACGAGGCCCGGGCCCCCGCGATGCCCCGAACACGGCGGTCCTCAGACCGGAAGCCGCCCCCAACACTCCCGCATCGAGGCCAGCGCCTCGGTGATGGCCGGACGCCGGGAGGCCTGGGAGCGCCAGAGTGCGAACACCCGGCGGCCGGGCTCCGGCGTCACCCGGCGGACCGCCACCCCGGGCGGCAGCGGGCCCCGTCCGAGCCTGGGCACCAGACCCATGCCCAGACCGGCCGCGACCAGGGCGATCTGCGTCTCGAACTCCCCGACCTGGTAGCGCACGTCCGGCTCCTCGCCGGCCTCGCGCAGGGTGCGGACCAGCCAGTCGTGGCAGATGTTGCCCGGCGGCACGCTGATCCAGCGCTGCCCGCACAGCCGCTCCACCGGCACCGGGTCGAGCGCGGCCAGATCGTCGTCGGCGGGCAGCAGCAGGTCCACCGGGTCCGTGCCGAGGTCCATCCGGGAGACCCCCTCCTGCACCGGCAGCGGCACGGTCGGCCAGTCCTGCACCAGCGCCAGGTCCACCTCGCCCCGGGCCACCAGCTCGGCCGCCGGGTAGGGGTCGCGCTCCAGCAGCCGGACGTCCAGCTCCGGGCAGCGCCGCCGCAGATCGGCCAGCGCCCCGGGCATCAGTCCGCGGGCACCGGACGGGAACGCGGCCACCAGCAGCCGCCCGACGGCCCGGCCGCACTGTTCCTCCAGCCGCACCTCGGCCTGCTCCACCAGCCCCAGCACGGTCCGCGCGGTGACGGCCAGCTCGCGCGCCGCGTCGGTCAGCACCACGCCGCGGCCCTGCCGCTCCAGCAGTACCGTGCGGGTCTCCCGCTCCAGCTTGGCGATCTGCTGCGAGACCGCCGAGGGCGTGAAGCCGAGTGCGGCCGCCGCCCCGCCGACCGAGCCGTGCACCGCCACCGCGTGCAGCGCCCGCAGGCGTCCCAGATCCATCATGCAGTGATCCTAAAGGGTTTGCTTCAGTATTCATCGCTGGTGCTACACGGTCCGGGGTCGCCATGCTCGACCCATGACCGCGACAACCGCCGCCGCCCCGAGCGGCCGCACCAGCACGGGCAGCACCGGCAGCACGGGTGACACGGGTGGCAACGGTCCGGGCGGCATGAGCCCGCGCCACATCGCCCTGGCCGTCCTGGTGGCCGCCGTCTGGGGCCTCAACTTCGTCCTGATCCACGTCGGCCTGGACAGCTTCCCGCCGCTGCTCTTCTGCGCCCTGCGGTTCGCCGTCGTCGCGGTGCCGGCGGTCTTCTTCGTCGGCCCGCCCAGGGTGGCCCGGCGCTGGGTGGTGGCGGTCGGCCTGGTCCTCGGGGTGGTCAAGTTCGGGCTGCTCTTCCTCGGCATGCACGCCGGGATGCCGGCCGGACTCTCCTCCCTGGTGCTCCAGGGGCAGGCCGGCTTCACCGCGCTGTTCGCCGCCGTACTGCTGCGCGAGCGCCCCGGCCGGCAGCGGCTGGCGGGCCTGGCGGTCGCCTTCGCCGGCATCGCGCTGAGCGCCTGGGACCAGGGCGCGGGCGGACCGCTCGGGGCCTTCGCCCTGGTCGTCCTGGCCGCCGTCGCCTGGGGTCTGGCCAACGTGCTGACCCGCAAGGCCGCGCCGCCGGACGCCCTGCGCTGGATGGTCTGGGTCAGTGCCGTCCCGCCGCTGCCGCTGTTGGGCCTGTCCCTGCTGGTCGAGGGGCCCGACGCGGACCTGCGCGCCCTGCGCGGGATCACCCCGGCCGGACTGGGCGCGATCGGCTACGTCGGGCTGGTCTCCACCCTGTTCGGCTTCGTCGCCTGGAGCTTCCTGCTGCGCAACTACGACGCGACCGCCGTCGCGCCCTACTCGCTGCTGGTCCCGGTGTTCGGGATGTCCTCGGCCTGGCTGCTGCTGGGCGAGCGGATCAGCCCGACCGCCGCCGCGGCCGCGCTGCTGGTGATCGCTGGGATCGGGATCACCGCGCTGCGCCCGGGGGCCGCTACCGGCGTGGTGGCCCGGCTTCGAGGAAGCGGGCCTCGGCCGAGCGCAGCACCCGCAGCAGCACCTCCTCGTCGGCGGGGCTGACCTCGCCGAAGTACTCCTGCGCCACCTCGTCCCGGACCTGCCCGATCCGCTCCACCGCCGCCCGGCCGGCCTCGGTCAGCAGGATCCGCACCGCCCGCCGGTCGGCCGGGTCGGGGCTGCGCTCGACCAGGCCGGCCTCCTCCAGCGCGTCGACCACGGTGGTCGCCGAGCGCGGGGCGATGTGCAGCTTGTCGGCGAGGTCGCTCAGCCGCATCGCGTGGTCCGGCGTCTCGCAGCCGGGCACGTGGGCGAGCGTGCGCAGTGCCCGGGCCTGGCCGGGGGTGATGCCGTACGGCTCCAGCCGCCAGCCGGTCTGACGGCGGATCCGCTTGATCGCCCTGGTCATCGCGTCGGCCAGTTCGGCGGCGGTGTCCGGGGTGCCGGACCGGGGGCCGGAGGAGGGGTCCGCCGGTTCGTCGGTCGGCGTGGTGGTCATCGGCGGTCTCCTCGGCTGGCGTCCGCCCAAGGGTAGCCGTCGGTCCGGGGCCCGCGGCCGGCGGCGGAGGGTGATCGCGGAAATATGTTGAGCTTAGCTCAGTATCTGGGTTAGCGTTGCCCCGAGTGAGGGGACCCTAAGTTCCCCTCCCGACCTTGGAGGACCCATGCCCCGCTCCGAAGCCCGCGTCGCCACCGACCGCCCGGGCCGTTACGCCAAGCAGCTCACCGCCCACATGGGGCGCAAGATCGAGGCCGTCTACTCGGAGGAGACCGGCCGCGGCACGATGGTCTTCGGCGCCGGCACCGCCACCCTGGAGGCACAGCCCGACGCGCTGCTGCTCACCGTCGAGGGCGAGCGCGAGAACCTGCCCGGCCTGGAGGACGTCGTCGGCCGCCACCTCGTCCGCTTCGGCGCCCGCGACGAACTCGTCATCGCATGGCACCGGGACAACGGCGAGCCCGGCCTCGTTCACCGCAACGAAGAGGCCCCCGAAGCCTGACGACCCCCGGAACCCGGCCGGGGCAGCCACCGGGCGAACGACCACAGCACCAGGACGGCCAGGCACCAGCTCGCCACCACGTCCAGCAGCCAGTGGAAATCGCTCCACACCAGCCCCGCGCCCACCCCGAGCGACAACAGCACCGCACCCGCCGTCAACCCCCGGACGGCGCGCGGCCCCGCCACCCGGGCCAGCAACAGCGCCGCCACCCCGTACGAGACCGCCGCGGTCGCGGTGTGCCCGGACGGGTACCAGCCCCACTGGCCCGCCGCCAGCGGCTCCCCGAGCGGACCCGGCCGGGCGAAGGCCGACTTCGCCGGGACCACCAGCAACGGGATCAGCACCGCCGTCAGCGCCGCCACCGGCAGCGGCAGCCACCAGCGCCCGGCCCCGGCCCGGCGCCCGAGCCACGCGGCCAGAGCACCGGCCAGCAGCAGCACCGGGACCGCCGGAACGCCGCTGCCCAGGTCCGACAGGAGATGACCGAGCCGGTCGAGCAAGGCGTTCGGGAAGTCCCGGTGCGCCGAACGGATCGTCCGGCGGACCCAGCGGTCCACGCCGAGCAGCGGCCCCTCCGCCGCGACCTGCCAGGACACCACCACCAGCAGCACCGCCGCGACCACCGGCACCGCCACCGACCGCGCCACCCGGCCCGGAACGGCGGACAGCCGCCCCGGAGCAGGGGGGAGAGCTCCGGGGCGGCTCTGATGATCGCCGTTCCGCGCGCCCCGGGGGGTGTGGGTCGGACGGTCGGTCGATCGGCCTTCGGTGGGCGCCGACCCTCCCGGGCCGGCCTGGTCGTCCTCGTGCGGCACCCGCGCGACCGGCCCCGGAAGGGGCCCCGCGGACGGCCGCGCCAACGGCTGAGGCTCGCTGTCCATCTGCGATGACACTACGTCAACAGCCCTTCCGCGCCGAGCGCCTTCAGCGATTCCGCACACCATCTTCACCCCGCGCCGGGCAGCCTCCGGGGCACCCCGTCGATCATGCCCGGACCGCCCGCGCGGCACGCCGGAAACCGAACGGCCCGTGTGGACCAAGAGGTCCCCACGGGCCGTTCAGCGCTGTCCGGACAACCCTCCGGCGGGGGTTCACGACCTGACGGGCGACACCGCTCAGAGGGCGGCGAACGCACCCTCCAGGATGTCCAGGCCCTCGGTCAGCAGGTGCTCCGGCATGACCAGCGGCGGCAGGAAGCGCAGCACGTTGCCGTAGGTGCCGGCGGTCAGCACGACCAGGCCCTCGGCGTGGCAGGCCTTGGCGATGGCCGCGGTGGCCTCCGCGTTCGGCTCCTTGCCGCCCGGCAGCACCAGCTCGACGGCGATCATCGCACCGCGGCCGCGGACCTCACCGATGATCTCGTACTTCTCCTGCATGGCCCGCAGGCGGCCCAGCATGATCTCGCCGATCCGCTGCGCCTTGCCGTTGAGGTCCAGCTCCTTCATGGTCTCGATGGCACCCAGTGCGGCGGCACAGGCCACCGGGTTGCCACCGTAGGTGCCACCCAGACCACCGGTCTGCGCGGCGTCCATGATCTCGGCGCGGCCGGTCAGCGCAGACAGCGGCAGACCGCCGGCGATGCCCTTCGCGGTGGTGATCAGGTCCGGGACGATGCCCTCGTCCTCGCACGCGAACCACTGGCCGGTACGGCAGAAACCGGTCTGGATCTCGTCCGCGACGAACACGATGCCGTTCGCCTTCGCGAACTCCACGATCGCCGGCAGGAAGCCCTTGGCCGGCTCGATGAAGCCGCCCTCGCCCTGGATCGGCTCGATGATGATCGCGGCGACGTTCTCGGCACCGATCTGCTTGTTGATCGCGTCGATCGCCTGCGCCGCGGCCTCGGCGGCGGCGTTCTCCGCACCGGTCAGCCAGCGGTACGGGTAGGCGACCGGCACCCGGTAGACCTCGGGGGCGAACGGACCGAAGCCCTGCTTGTACGGCATGTTCTTCGCCGTCAGCGCCAGCGTCAGGTTGGTGCGGCCGTGGTAGCCGTGGTCGAACACCACGATGGCCTGGCGCTTGGTGTAGGCGCGGGCGATCTTCACCGCGTTCTCGACGGCCTCGGAACCCGAGTTGAACAGCGCGGTGCGCTTCTCGTGGTCACCCGGGGTCAGCTCGTTCAGCTGCTCGGCGACCGCCACATAACCCTCGTACGGGGTCACCATGAAACAGGTGTGCGTGAAGTTGCCCAGCTGCTCGGTCGTCCGGGCCACCACGGCCTCGGCGCTGTTGCCGACGTTCGTCACGGCGATGCCGGAACCGAAGTCGATCAGCGAGTTGCCGTCCACGTCCTCCAGCACGCCGCCGTTGGCACGGGACACGTACACCGGCAGGGTGGTGCCGACACCGGCCGCCACCGCACCCAGCTTGCGGGCGTGCAGCTCCTGCGACTTCGGACCGGGGATCGCGGTGACCAGGCGGCGCTCCTGCGGGAGCGGCGTTGCGGCGCTCATGGGGTTTCTCCAGACTTCTCGGCTCGGTGCTTCGCAGGCTACGGCCGCCCTCCCCACCCGGGCACGCGCCACTCGGTAGCAGTGCGCCGTCCGACTTGTCCGGCACGGCCAGCGCGGGCGGCACGACTACCCGCAGGCCACGCTCCACTACCCTGAGCGCGGGCGTGTCGCCGGTACGGCGGCATGGGTATGGCGGCACCGACGGCGGTCGGGCCGGGCGGGCGGGCGAGGGAGCGGGGCCGTACATGGCACAGGACGGGGCACACCACCACGGCGAGCACACCACCACCAGCCCCCCGAGCCCCTTGCCCCACCAACGCCCCGGCGGGGGCACCACCCCCTTCGACCTCGCCGCCTGGGCCTGCGCCCCGCGCCCCGACGCCGAACCGGGCGTCTACCGGCTCGGCTACCACCGCCTCGACCCGGAGCGGGCGGAGGCGGCCAAGGTGGCCACTTGGCCGCTGCTGCTGCGGGCGGGGCTGAACGCGGTGGTGGCGTGGCCGGCCTTCGTCTACGGCACTCAGCTCGTGCTCCACCTGATCGTGATTACCGTCTGGGTCGAACACCCCAGCGAGACCCTCGTGACTGCTGTCGGGCTGTCGGTGAACGTGTTGGTGGCTGCGGCCGTCATCAAGTTCTTCGGCCGGATGGGCCGCTGGCCCGAGGTGTGGCGCCGCTACGTCACGCCGTTGCTGTCGCGCACGGTGACGCAGGAGCGGCCCGTCGAGGAGGACGCCCCGGGGGCGGCCGAGGGCGTGCGGGGGCAGGATCCGTGGGACGGGCTGCGCCGGGGCGGTGCGGTCGGGGCGGCGGCCCGGCTGGACGGCGAGGCCGTGGGGGACGTCGACTACGTGCGGATCCGGCGTGCCTGGGAGTCCGCGCAGGCGGACCCGGTGTTCGTGCCCGCCTTCGCCGAGCAGGTGGCCTCGCGCGGTGCGGCGGCCTTCGCTCATCCTTCCGAGTCGCGCGAGCTGCCCGGCCGTGCCGAGCGGCACGATCTGCTGCTCGGCCAGGTCCGGCTGGGCACCGCGCAGGACGTCCCGAAGAACCCGTTGGGCCACCGGGCGGCTGGTTTCGCGCTGGACCCGGCGGTGCTGGGCACCTCGCTGCTGGCGGTGGGCCCGGCCGGTACGGGGAAGACGGCGCGGCTGGCCCGGCCGGTGGCGGAGGCGTTGTGCCTGCAGGCGTTGTCGGGTACGGCCTGTGCGGTGGTGGTCGGGGCGGCGGATGCCGATCTCGGCCCGGACGCCTGGTACGACGTTGTGATCGCGCCCGGCGATCCGTCCTCGCTGTACGGGCTGGACCTCTACGGCGTCGCACGGGACCCCGACGAGGCGGCCGCCCGGCTGGCCGAGGCGTTGCTGCCGGACGAGCTGACCGCCCGCGCGGAGCACGCCCGGACCGCGTTGCAGCAGGTGGTGGGCCCGTTCCACGCGGCGTACGGCCGTTACCCGGGGGTGCGGGAGCTGCGGGCGATGCTGGCGGGCGAGCCGGATGTGCTGGCGCCCCTGGTGAAGGCGCTCGGGGTGGCCGGCCGGCTGGCCGTCCACGAGCGGGACCTGGAGCACCGGGAGCGGCAGCGCGACCGGGCGGACGACCCCGGGGCACTGCTGGCGGACCGGCTGGCGCTGTTGGAGCGGCCCGCCTTCGAGGGGGCTTTCGCGACCGATGGGACCGGCCGGCCCCCGTTCGCGATGCGGGTGCTGGACCATCCGCTGCGGGTGCGGGTGAAGTTGCCCGAGCGGAGTCACCCGGAGGCGGCGCGGATGCTGTCCCGGCTGGTGGTGGGGCAGTTCGTGCAGGCGGCCGGGGTCCGCGAGGACCGTTCGCTGTTCGCGGGCCTGGTGGTGGACGACGCCTCGGCGGCGCTGGACGCCACCGCGGTGCGCGGCCTGCAGCGGATGCGCGGGGCGAACGCGGGCGCGGTGCTGTTGCTGCGGACGCTGGTGGACCTGCCGGAGGCGCTGCGGGCTCCGCTGTTCGGCGCGGTCGGCTGCCGGATGGCGTTCCCGGGGATCGCGCCGTGGGACGGGAAGCTGTTCTCGGAGGCCTGGGGGACTCACCTGGTGCAGGAGACCGCGGTCACCCACACCCCCGACACCTCCGGTGGGGTGATACGGCGGGCCGGGCGGGTCGGGCGGAAGGCGTTGTCGGGGACGACGGCGCAGACGGAGTCGGTGACGACGCGGGACGTGGAGCGGCTGCGGTGGTCGCCGTCGGATCTGGCGCACGCGCTGCCGGCGGGGCATGCGGTGGTGTCGTTGACGGCGGTGTCGGGGGAGCAGGTGCCGCCGTTGCTGGTGGATCTCCGGGGTTGACGGCGGGCTGCCGGGGAAGCCGCCTTCGAGGTGGATTCGGCAGTGCGGGTTGTCCGGGGCGTCCATAATGAAGGGGAGAGACCCTCACCAGTCCCACGTCCCTCTCCTCGCCCGGCCGCAATGGCGCGGTCAGGTCGATCCTTCGAAGGTGCCATGCCCCCCACACTCGCCTCCGTCGTCCGTAATACGTCGCTCCATCTGACGGTTCTCGCCGGTGCGGATCACCTGGAACGTCCGGTCCGCTGGGTGCACACCAGTGAGCTGGACGACCCGACGCCGTTCCTGGAGGGTGGCGAGCTGCTGCTCACCACCGGTATCAAGCTGGGTCGTACGGCGGCGCAGTTGCAGGCGTATGTGCACCGGTTGGCCGACGCGGGGGTGGTCGGGCTGGGGCTGGGGGTGGGGTTGTCGCACACGGAGGTGCCGCAGCCGCTGGTGGACGCGGCGGCGCAGCGCGGGCTGCCGTTGTTGCGGGTGCCGGAGCCGACGCCGTTCATCGCGATCAGCAAGGTGGTGTCGGCGGCGCTGGCCGCGGAGCAGTACGAGGCGGTGACGACCAGCTTCGAGGCGCAGGAGGAGCTGACGCGGGCGGCGCTCGGCAAGGACGGTACGACGGCGGTGGTGCGTCGGCTGGCGGCCCGGCTGGGGGGTTGGGCGGCGCTGTACGACGGGTCGGGCGCGCTGTCGGTGGTGGCGCCGGACTGGGCGGCGCGCCGGGCGGGGCGGCTGGCGGCGGAGGTGGACCGGCTGCGTCGGCGGCCGGCGCCGTCGAGTGCGGCGTTGCAGGGGCGCGCGCCGGGGATAGACACGGCGGACGAGGACTACGTGGTGGTCCAGTCGCTGGGGGCGGACCGGCGTGCCCGGGGTTTCCTGGCGGTCGGGACCGAGGACCGGATCACGCCGACCGAGCGGTATGTGCTGAACGCGGCGGTGGCGCTGCTGACTCTCACCCTGGAGCGGTCGCGGGAGCTGCGGCAGGCCGAGGAGCGGATGGGCGCGGCGCTGCTGCGGATGGTGCTGGCCGGTGAGGTGGCGACGGCCCGCCAGGTGGCGGTGGGGCTGTTCGGGGGGCTTCCGGAGGGGACGATACGGGTTCTGGTGGCCGGGGCGGGGCCGGCGAACGCGGATGCCGTGGAGGCGCTCGGGGAGCTGGGCGACCGGGCCGAGCAGGCGGGCGCCCGGGTGGGGGAGAAGCTGCTGGTGGCGCGGGAGGACGGTGCGCACGGGCAGCGGCTGATGGTGCTGGCGTTGGACAACGGCGCGGTGCACCGGGCTTGTCTGGGCACGGTGGAGGAGCACGAGGGCCTGTCGTTGGGTGTCTCGGCGCCGGCCGCGCTGGAGGAGGCCGGGACGGCGCACGCGCAGGCCGAGCGGGCGTTGGCGGTGGCGTTGCGCGGCGGCCGCCGGTCGGTGGACCACGAGGAGGTCGGCGCGGGGTCGCTGCTGCCGCTGCTGGGCGAGGACGCGGTGACGGCCTTCGCGGAGGGGTTGCTGCGGCCGTTGCGGGAGCACGACCGGACGGCCCGCGGGGATCTGGTGGCGTCGTTGCGGGCGTGGCTGTCCCGGCACGGCCAGTGGGACGCGGCGGCGGCGGACCTGGGGGTGCACCGGCACACGCTGCGCTACCGGATGCGCCGGGTCGAGGAGCTGCTGGGGCGCTCGCTGGATGACACGGACGTGCGGATGGAGCTGTGGCTGGCGCTGCGTTCCGGCGAGGAGTGACGTACGGGGTGGCACGGGCGGGGTGGCACAGGCGGTTCACGCGGCGGGCGGAGGGCGGCCGGTGGCGGACGGCGGACGAGGCTCCGGCGGTGCGCGGACCGCGCCCCGGTAGGACGTGGTGGAGTGGCCCCGGGGGCGAACGCTCCTAGTCGGCCAATCCGGTCGGCGCGCCGCCCCGCCTACCCTCAAATCCGGGTCCCACGTCCGTGGGCCGTAGGACAGACGAGGAGAGGGCGGGTACCACGGTGACCACCACGTACGATTTCTGGCTCGCCGGCCGCCGGGCGAGCGGTGACGCCGACTTCGAGGTGCACAACAGCTGGGACGGCCGTCTGGTCGGCAAGGTGAGCATCCCGACCGAGGCGCAGGTCGAGGAGGCGCTGGACGCCGCTGTCGCCGCGCTGCCGGTGTTCGCCGCCACTCCGGCGCACCAGCGTGCCGCCGCCCTGGACCACGTGGCCAAGCGGCTGACCGAGCGCACCGAGGAGCTCGCCCAGCTGGTCAGCGCCGAGAACGGCAAGCCGATCAAGTGGGCCCGCGGTGAGATCGGCCGTGCGGTGTCGGTCTTCCGCTGGGCCGCCGAGGAGGCGCGTCGCACCAACGGCGAGACCATGCGCCTGGACACCGACCCGGGCGGCGTGGGCCGTTTCGCGGTGGTGCGCCGTTTCCCGCGCGGCGTGGTGCTCGGGATCGCCCCGTTCAACTTCCCGCTGAACCTGGTCGCCCACAAGGTCGCCCCGGCGATCGCGGTCGGTGCGCCGATCATCCTGAAGCCGGCTCCGTCGACCCCGCTGTCGGCGATGGTGCTGGGCGAGATCCTGGCCGAGACCGATCTGCCGGTCGGTTCCTGGTCGATCCTGACCGTGCCGAACGACCGGATGCCGGCCCTGGTGCAGGACGAGCGCCTGCCGGTGATCTCCTTCACCGGTTCGGACAAGGTCGGCTACCAGATCATGGACTCGGTGCCGCGCAAGCACTGCACCCTGGAGCTCGGCGGCAACGCCGCGGCCGTGGTGCTCGCCGACTGGTCCTCGGAGGCCGACCTGGACTGGGCGGCCACCCGGATCGCGATGTTCGCGAACTACCAGGGCGGCCAGTCGTGCATCTCGGTGCAGCGGGTGATCGCCGACGCCTCGGTGTACGACGCGCTGGTGGAGAAGGTCGTCGCGAAGGTCAAGGCGCAGGTCACCGGTGACCCGGCCGACGACGCGACCGACGTCGGCCCGCTGATCGACGAGAACGCCGCGAAGCGCGTCGAGTCCTGGGTCGAGGACGCGGTCGCCAAGGGCGCCAAGGTGCTCACCGGCGGCTCCCGCGAGGGTGCGACCTACGCCCCGACCGTGCTGGCGGACCTGCCCGGGGACGCCATCCTGGCCAAGGCCGAGGTGTTCGGCCCGGTGCTGTCGCTGCACAAGGTGGACGGCGTGGACGAGGCCTTCGCGGCGGTCAACGACTCCGCGTTCGGCCTCCAGGCGGGTGTGTTCACCCACGACCTGCAGACCGCCTTCCGCGCCCACCGGGAGCTGGAGGTCGGCGGTGTGATCATCGGCGACGCGCCGTCCTACCGCGCCGACCAGATGCCGTACGGCGGCGTCAAGGACTCCGGTGTCGGCCGTGAGGGCGTCAAGTACGCGATGGACGACTACACCGTCGAGAAGGTCATGGTCCTGACCGGCCTCGACCTCTGAGCGGCGTCGTGGCAGTGCCGTAGCGCTGCGGTGGGAGGGCCCGGTTCGCCGAACCGGGCCCTCCCGGCGTTTCGCGCCCCCGCGCGGGCTCAGCCGTCGTGCCCGGCGGCCGCGGCGACGGCCTCCTCGACGGCGACGTTCCCGGAGACCAGTTCCAGGGTCAGTCCGGCGGTGCCGGGCTCGTGCAGCAGGGCGGCCAGGACGGCGGCGACGTCGGCCCGGTCGACCGCGCCGCGGTCGACCGAGGGGGCGAGCCGGACCAGGCCGGTGCCGGGGCCGTCGGTGAGCCGCCCGGGGCGCAGCACGGTCCAGTCCAGGCCGGTGCGGGCCCGGACGGCGTCGTCGGCGGCGCCCTTGGCCCGCAGGTAGGTCTCGAAGACCTCGTCGGCGGGGAAGCGGGCGTCGGCGTCGGCGGCCATCGCCGAGACCATCAGGTACCGGCGGATCCCGGCGAGTTCGGCGGCGTCGGCGAGCAGTACGGCGGCGTCCCGGTCGACGGTGTTCTTGCGGGCGGCGCCGCTGCCCGGTCCGGCGCCGGCGGCGAAGACGACCGCGTCGGCGCCGGTCAGCAGTCCGGCGAGCTGGGTGGCGGTGGCGGCCTCCAGGTCGAGCAGCAGTGGTTCGGCGCCGGCGTCGACGAGGTCCCGGGCCTGTTCGGGGCGGCGGATGATGCCGGCGGGGCGTTCGCCGCGGGCGGCGAGCAGCCGTTCCAGTCGGAGCGCGATCTGTCCGTGGCCCCCGGCGATGACGGTACGCATGGTTCCGACGGTAGCCCGGGACGGGCCGGGCGGCCCGGGGAGGTCGTCCTGGGAAGTCCGGGGCGGCCCGGGGAAGTCCGGGGTGGTGCCGCGGACAGGACACAATGGGCGCATGACTTCGCTCGCCCACCCGCAGCTGCGCTTCACGCCCACCGTGGCGGACCCCTCCGGCCCCCGGGAGCTGGTGATCCTGGGTTCCACCGGTTCGATCGGCACCCAGGCGATCGACGTGGTGCTCCGCAACCCGGACCGCTTCCGGGTGGTCGCGCTGTCGGCGGCGGGCGGCCGGGTGGAGCTGCTCGCCGAGCAGGCGGTGCGGCTGGGCGTGCACACCGTGGCGGTGGCCGATCCGGCGGCCGAGCCGGTGCTGCGCGAGGCGCTGGCCGCGAAGGCGGCCGGCGGTCCGCTGCCGACCGTGCTGGTGGGCCCGGACGCGGCGACTGAGCTGGCCGCCCTGGAGTGCCACTCGGTGCTGAACGGCATCACCGGTTCGATCGGCCTGCGGCCGACGCTGGCCGCGCTGGAGGCGGGCCGGGTGCTGGTGCTGGCCAACAAGGAGTCGCTGATCGTCGGCGGTCCGCTGGTGAAGGCGGTGGCGAAGCCGGGCCAGATCGTGCCGGTGGACTCCGAGCACGCCGCGCTGTTCCAGGCGCTGGCCGGCGGGACCCGGGCCGAGGTGCGCAAGCTGGTGGTCACCGCCAGCGGCGGCCCGTTCCGCAACCGCACCCGGGAGCAGCTGGCCGGGGTGACCCCGCAGGATGCGCTGGCGCACCCGACCTGGTCGATGGGCCCGGTCGTCACGATCAACTCGGCCACCCTGGTGAACAAGGGCCTGGAGGTGATCGAGGCGCACCTGCTGTACGACGTGCCGTTCGACCGGATCGAGGTCGTCGTCCATCCGCAGTCGGTGGTGCACTCGATGGTGGAGTTCACCGATGGTTCGACCCTGGCCCAGGCGAGCCCGCCGGACATGCGGATGCCGATCGCGCTGGGCCTGGGCTGGCCGGAGCGGGTGCCGGACGCCGCTCCCGCCTGCGACTGGACCAAGGCCGCCACGTGGGAGTTCTTCCCGCTGGACGACGAGGCCTTCCCGGCGGTCGAGCTGGCCCGCGAGGTGGGCTCCCTGGGCGCCACCTTCCCGGCGGTCTTCAACGCGGCGAACGAGGAGTGCGTGGAGGCATTTCTGAAGGGCCGCCTCGCCTTCACCGGAATCGTGGACACTGTTGCCAAGGTCGTGGCCGAGCACGGTCAGCGGGACGGCGCCGCGGCGCCGGGAACTTCCCTGACGGTGGAGGACGTCCTGCACGCGGAGGACTGGGCGCGCGCCCGGGCCCGCGAGCTGGCGGCCGGCTGACGGTCGGCCGACGGTCGGCCAATGGCCCCGATAGCGGTAGGACGAGACGATGAGCGGAGCGGCATGACGGAGGACCAACGGTGGCAACGGTTTTGACGGTGGTCGGCATCCTGGTCTTCGTCATCGGGCTGCTCATCTCGATCGCCTGGCACGAACTCGGCCACCTCTCCACGGCCAAGCTGTTCGGCATCCGGGTGCCGCAGTACATGGTCGGCTTCGGCCCGACCCTCTGGTCGCGCCGGAAGGGCGAGACCGAGTACGGCATCAAGGCGATCCCGTTCGGCGGGTACATCCGGATGATCGGGATGTTCCCGCCGGGCGAGGACGGCCGGATCACCAAGCGCAGCAGTTCGCCCTGGCGAACCATGATCGAGGACGCCCGCGAGGCCTCCTACGAGGAGATCCAGGAGGGTGACGAGAGCCGGCTCTTCTACACCCGCAAGCCCTGGAAGCGCATGATCGTCATGTTCGCCGGTCCGTTCATGAACCTGATCCTGGCGTTCGGGCTCTTCCTGACCGTCATGATGGGCTTCGGCGTCAACATGAGCGTGCCGACGGTCAGCTCGGTCGAGAAGTGCGTGGTCAAGGTCGGCCAGCCCCGGGACACCTGCCCGGAGGGCGCCCCGCAGACCCCGGCCGCCCAGGCCGGACTCAGGGCGGGCGACCGGATCCTCTCCTTCGACGGCGACCGGATCCACAGCTACGACCAGCTCCAGGCGGACATCCGGGAGTCGGCCGGCCGGAGCGTGCCGGTCGTGGTCGAGCGGGCCGGGGAGCAGCTCACCCTCACCCCGACCATCGCGGTCAACGACGTCCAGAAGTACGACGGCAACGGTGTCCCGCTCAAGGGTCAGAGCGTCCAGGCCGGGTTCCTCGGATTCACTCCCGCGAGTGGTGTGGTCCGGCTGGGATTCGGGCAGTCGGTCGACCGGATGTACGACATGACCGAGAACGGGGTGAAGTCGCTGATCGCGTTGCCGGGCAAGATCCCGGGGCTGTGGAACGCGGTCGTCGGCGACGCCCCGCGCGATCCGGACTCGCCGATCGGCATGGTCGGCGCCGCCCGGGTCAGCGGCGAGGTCTTCTCGCTCGACATCCCCGGCACCCAGCGGATCGCGTTCTACGTGAACCTGCTGGCCGGCATCAACCTGTCGCTCTTCCTCTTCAACATGCTGCCGCTGCTCCCGCTGGACGGCGGGCACATCGCCGGCGCGGCCTGGGAGGCGGTCCGGCGCCGGTTCGCACAACTGTTCCGGCGGCCCGACCCGGGCCCCTTCGACGTCGCCAAGCTGATGCCGGTGGCGTACGTGGTGGCCAGCATCTTCATCGGCTTCACCCTGCTGGTGATGGTCGCCGACCTGGTGAACCCGGTGAAGATCAGTTAGGGCGTTCGGGTACCACGGGTGTGCTGGGCGCCATGACGGTGCCGTACCGTGGAGGCCGGGTGCGCGATCGTCAGCGCGCCCGGCCTCGGCCGTGTCACGGCCGGGCGGTCGACCACACCTCAACCCCGGGGAACCCTGCGCACATGACCGCGATCTCGCTCGGTATTCCGTCCCTGCCGCTCAAGCCGCTGGCCAAGCGCCGTTACTCCCGGCAGATCATGGTCGGCAATGTGCCGGTCGGCGGCGACGCGCCGGTCTCGGTGCAGTCGATGACCACCACCGTGACCTCGGACATCAACGCCACGCTCCAGCAGATCGCCCAGCTCACCGCGTCCGGCTGCCAGATCGTCCGGGTCGCCGTGCCCTCACAGGACGACGCCGACGCGCTGCCGATCATCGCCAGGAAGTCGCAGATCCCGGTCATCGCGGACATCCACTTCCAGCCCAAGTACGTCTTCGCGGCGATCGACGCCGGCTGCGCGGCGGTGCGCGTGAACCCGGGCAACATCAAGGCCTTCGACGACAAGGTCGGCGAGATCGCCAAGGCCGCCAAGGACGCGGGCGTCCCGATCCGGATCGGCGTCAACGCCGGCTCGCTGGACAAGCGGCTGATGGAGAAGTACGGCCGGGCCACCCCGGAGGCGCTGGTCGAGTCGGCGCTGTGGGAGTGCTCGCTGTTCGAGGAGCACGACTTCCGCGACATCAAGATCTCGGTCAAGCACAACGACCCGGTCGTGATGATCAACGCCTACCGCCAGCTCGCCGCCGCGTGCGACTACCCGCTGCACCTCGGCGTGACCGAGGCCGGGCCGGCCTTCCAGGGCACCATCAAGTCGGCGGTCGCCTTCGGCGCGCTGCTGGCCGAGGGCATCGGCGACACCATCCGGGTCTCGCTCTCCGCCCCGCCGGCCGAGGAGATCAAGGTCGGCAACCAGATCCTGGAGTCGCTCGGACTGCGCGAGCGCGGCCTGGAGATCGTCTCCTGCCCGTCCTGCGGACGCGCCCAGGTCGACGTCTACAAGCTCGCGGAGGAGGTCACCGCCGGGCTGGAGGGCATGGAGGTGCCGCTGCGGGTGGCCGTCATGGGCTGCGTCGTGAACGGTCCGGGCGAGGCCCGCGAGGCCGACCTCGGGGTCGCCTCCGGCAACGGCAAGGGGCAGATCTTCGTCAAGGGCGAGGTCATCAAGACCGTTCCGGAGTCGAAGATCGTCGAGACCCTGATCGAGGAGGCGCTCAAGCTCGCCGAGCAGATGCAGGCGGCGGGCGTCGAGGCGGGTGCGCCGACGGTGGTCGCCGGGGAGTGACCCCCGCGCGGCTTGTGCGGGAGCGAACCCCGCGTAGCTTGTTCTGACAGCCGTAGGTTGTCCTGACCGTACGGGAGCACCCGTGCGGTGCATTCCGGAAGCGGGGCCGTCCGTTCGCGGACGGCCCCGCGGCCGTAGCCGGGTGGGGCCACGGAGTAGGGTGCGGCCAGAGTCGTCTCAGTGAGGTGCTGTCTCGATGCTCGATCGAGGTGTGATGCTCCCGAGCTCCTTCCAGGCCGCCCGGGCCCTGGCCACCACCCGCGTGCTGGAGCCGCCGGACCTCCCGGACGCCCTGGAGATCCTCCACCGCGACCCGGTCGCCAACGCGTTCGTCGCCACCAGGGTCGAGGCCGTCGGGCTGGACCCGTGGCGGCTCGGCGGGGAGTTGTGGGGCTGGTACGACGGGGACGGCGTGCTGGACGCGCTCTGCTACGCCGGGGCGAACCTGGTCCTCGTCGACGCCGGGTCGGAAGCGGTCGCGGCGTTCGCGGAGCGGGCCCGCCGGCAGGGGCGGCGCTGCTCCTCGATCGTCGGGCCGGCGGCGGCCACGGCGGCCTTCTGGGCGCTGCTGGAGCGCAGTTGGGGGCCGGCCCGGGACGTGCGGGCGCACCAGCCGCTGTTGGCGACCTCGGTGCCGTCGGCGGAGATCGCGCCGGATCCGCTGGTGCGCAGGGTGCGGCGCGACGAGGTCGAGGCGCTGATGCCGGCCTGCGTGGCGATGTTCACCGAGGAGGTGGGGGTGTCGCCGCTGGCGGGGGACGGCGGGCTCCTCTACCAGGCCCGGGTGGCCGAACTCGTGTCCGCCGGGCGGTCGTTCGCGCGGTTCGGGGAGGACGGGCAGGTCGTCTTCAAGGCGGAGATCGGGGCGGTGACGGAGGGGGCCTGTCAGATCCAGGGGGTCTGGGTCGCTCCGGAGCACCGGGGGCAGGGGCTCTCCGAGACCGGGATGGCGGCGGTCCTGGACGTCGCGTTGCGGGAGGTGGCGCCGGTGGCGTCGCTGTACGTCAACGACTTCAACCTGCGGGCCCGGGCCGCGTACCGGCGGGTGGGGTTCCGGGAGGTCGGGGCGTTCATGAGCGTGCTGTTCTGAGGGGGAGGCCCCGGGCGGGGCGGGCGCGGTGTGGCGAGGTGCTGTTGGGATCTTCGGCCGCGCCGCAGGGCCACGGGTAGTAACGTCCGGAGCATGGATCAGCTGACCGGGGTGACGATCGAGGCCATCGACCTTGCGGCCTGGGCGCCGCAGGCGCTGGAGGTCCAGGCGGTGGCGTTCGGGCTGACGCCCGAAGAGGTCGCGGTACGGCTGCACATCGTGGGGCGGCACGCCCAGCAGCCGGGGGTGATCGCGCTGGGGGCGATGAGCGGGGGGCAGCTGGTCGGGTTCGGGTACGGGATGCCCAACCAGCGGGAGCACTGGTGGAGCACGGTGATCGAGCCCTACCTGGCCGCCCGCGGGTACGGGGACTGGCTGGACAGGGTCTTCGCCGTCACCGAGCTGCACGTGCTGCCGGAGTTCCAGGGGCAGGGGGTCGGCTCGCGGATCATCCGGACCCTGTGCGAGGCGTCGGGCCTGGACCGGAGCATCCTGTCGGCGATCGACGCGGAGACGCCGGCGCGGCGGCTGTACCGGGCGTTGGGGTACCAGGACCTGGCGCGGGCGGTGCGGTTCCCGGCGACGGACCGGCTGTACGCGGTGATGGGGGCCCGGCTGCCCCTGCGGGGAACCGGGGGCCAGCGGCCCAAGTACCTCTGATCCCAAGGGCCTTGGGGTCAGAGGGAGTCGGCGAATTCGAGGTGGAGCTCGGCGTCCTCGCGGCGGTCCGCGGCGAGGGCGCGCAGGGCGAGGTCGACGGCCCGGAAGAGGGTCCAGCCGCGCAGGCGCTCCCGGTCGACCTCGAGGGACTCGGCGAGCCGGCCCAGACGGCGGCGGACGGCCGCGGGGACGCCGGGGGAGCCGAGCAGGGTGTCGGCGCGGTCCAGGGCGAGACGGGCCAGGTCGTAGGCGCGCTCGCCGGCCAGTGGGCTCGGGTCGACGGCCAGCCAGGGGGCCCGGTCGGCGGCCAGGACGTTGCCGTGGTGGAAGTCGCCGTGCAGGAGGAAGGACTCGTCGGCGGAGTCGGCCAGGCTCCGGGCGGTGTCCAGGGCCTCGGCGATCAGCTGCCGCGCTTCAGCGACGGCGGGGTGGGGGTGTTCCGCGAGGCGGGCGGCGGCGGCGATCCGCTGGGCGGCGGCGGGGAAGGGGTGGCCCTCGGGGAGTTCCGTCCAGAGCCGGTGCAGCAGGCTGGTGGCCTCCAGTGCGGCCTTGGGCTCGGCGAGGGAACGCAGCGGGATCTCGCCGTGGAGGCGTTCGAGCAGGAGGACCCCCTCGGCGGGGACGGCGTCGAGCAGGAGGACGGCTCCGCGGCCCGCCCAGTGGGCGAGGGCAGTGTGCTCCTGGGCGGTCTCGGGGGTGGGCAGGCCGATCTTGAGGACGGCGGGGGAGAGGTCGTCGCGGTGGACGTACGCGACGAGGCTGCGGCTGCCGCCGGGGTCGAGGATCCGTTCGAGCGTGAGGTTCCAGGCGGCGAGGTGGGTGGCGGCCTTCGCGGGGAGGTCGGCCAGCCATTGGCGGCCGGCCTCGCCGTGGGTGGCGGTGACGGTGTTCGTCAGCCAGGTGGGGACGGTGATGGTGGGTTCGGCTCCCGACATGGGTCCATTGTCGGGGTTTGGGAGGGCGGGGGCGCTCGGGAGGGTGCCGGCTTCCGGGCGGGAGGCGGTGCGGGAGGCGGGCGCGGGGGCTCAGTGTCAGCCGGGGGTGCCGGGGAAGGGGGTGGCGGGGGCGCCCCAGTGGTGGGCGCGCAGGGCGGCTTCGCGGAGGGCGGTGGCGGCGAGGAGGCGGTAGGGGGCGGGGACGGCGGGGACCAGGTCGGCGTAGGCGGTGGTCAGGCGGGTTTCCAGGTGGACGGCGAGTTTGGCGGCGTCGGTGGGCGAGGTGACGGGGAAGGGGAGCCGGTAGCCGCCGGCGGCGGGGGTGGGGGCGGCGGTGAGGGTGCCGAGGAGGCGTTGCCAGGCGTCGCGTTGGGCCTGGTGGGCGGCGTGGGTGGTGCGGGCGTCGGCGCGTTGGGGGTCGTCGGGGAAGTGGGCGCCGACGACGCCGTAGCCGTAGACGGCGGCGTGTTCGGCGCCGAGGGCGGCCTGGAGGGCGGGGACGGCGGCGGCTCTGCCGGCGGGGGTGCCTTCGGTGTCGGCGTCGGGGGTCAGGACGGGGGTCGTGTCGCCGAGGGCCGCGGCGTGCAGGGCGTTGGAGGCGGAGACGGAGGCGAGCAGCCGGGCCAGGGGCGGGCCGACCTCGTCGAGGTCGTGGAGGTGGGCCTCGGCGGTCCGGTGCTCCATGAGGGCCAGCTCGGGGAGGGTGGGGAGGGAGCGGTACGGGGTGCTGGTGGGGGAGGGGCTCGCGCTCGGCAGACCCTGGGCGAGGGCGGCGCGGTGCTGGACGGTGTCGTCGCGCAGGGGCTGGAGCAGGGCGGTCCGGGCGCCCGGGACGGTGAGCAGGTTGTCGTAGGCGCCGAGCAGGAGGTCGGTGGCGGCGATCGCGCGCAGGCGGACCGGGGTGTCCGGGTCGCGGGGCGGGGTGGGGTCGGCGTGCCGGTCGCCGACGGAGGCGGTGCAGGCGGTGAGGGTGGTGAGCAGTCCGAGGGTCAGGAGGGACCGTCGGCTGGGCGGCTGCATCGGGGGCGCTCCGGGCGGGTACGGGAGGACGGCCTCCCCGCCAGCCCTCGTTGGCGTGAATGATTACAGAATCCCCACGTTCCCGGGTCCGCTTCGGGGATGCCGGGCCGGGTGTGAGGTTGCTCGCAGTGGGTGGTGTGCGGGCGGCCGGGGGAGGTCAGGAATCGGTGGTTGGGGGCTTGACCGGATAGGCTTTGGGCCGAGCTGCCGTGATTCCGGTGTGGCACCGGGGGTGCGCGGCGACCTTCTGACAACAGCAGACGCGGCCGAGGAGTCCACCCGGATGAGCACCACCCACACCGACCGGCTGCGAGCGTTGCTGGAGCCGCTGGCCGAGCAGGCCGGACTGGACCTGGAGGACGTCAGGGTCACTCGGGCGGGCAGCCGCCGGCAGGTGCAGATCGACGTCGACACCGACGGCGGTGTGGACATGGACGCCATCGCCGAGTTCAGCCGGGTGGTCGGTGAGGCCCTGGACGAGTCGGACCTGATGGGGGACGACGCGTACCTGCTGGAGGTCGGCTCGCCGGGTGCGGAGCGTCCGCTGGTCCTGCCCCGGCACTGGCAGCGCGCCGAGGGTCGGCTGGCCAGGATCCACCTGGTGGACGGCGGGGAGATCGTCGCCCGGGTGCTGGAGGCCGACGAGGACGGCGCACTGGTCGAGGTGCAGCCGGTGAAGGGGCGAGGCCGTCCGAAGGAGCGCCGTCTGGCGTACGCGGAGGTGACCCGGGCGCGCGTCCAGGTCGAGTTCAACCGCAAGGACGACGAGCTCCTGGACGAGGCCGCGGACTTCGACGAGGGGGAGGACGGCGCCGAGTGACCCCCGGGTGCCGTACGACCATGACGAACGTGACGAAAGACGAGGAGGCGTAGCCGTGGACATCGACATGAGTGCCCTGCGCACGCTGGTCAACGAGAAGAACATCCCTTTCGACCTGCTGGTCGAGTCCATCGAGTCCGCCCTCCTCACCGCGTACCACCGCACCGAGGGCTCGCGCCGCCGGGCCCGGGTGAACCTGGACCGCAAGAGCGGCCACGTCACCGTGTGGGCCATGGAGGACCCGGCGGAGCTGGACGAGGGCGTCGAGCCGAAGGAGTTCGACGACACCCCGAACGGCTTCGGCCGGATCGCGTCCAGCATCGGCATCCAGGTGATGATGCAGCGTCTGCGCGACGCCGCCGACGACCAGACCTTCGGCGAGTACGCGGGCAAGGAGGGCGACATCGTCACCGGTGTCGTCCAGCAGGGCAACGACCCGAAGAACGTGCTGGTCGACATCGGCAAGCTGGAGGCCATCCTGCCGCCGCAGGAGCAGGTCCCGGGCGAGGACTACCGGCACGGCACCCGGCTGAAGTGCTACGTGGTGGCCGTGCGCCGGGGTGTGCGCGGTGCTTCGGTGACGCTGTCGCGCACCCACCCGAGCCTGGTGAAGAAGCTGTTCGCGCTGGAGGTCCCGGAGATCGCGGACGGCAGCGTGGAGATCGCGGCGATCGCCCGTGAGGCCGGCCACCGGACCAAGATCGCGGTCTGGTCGCGCCGCCAGGGCCTGAACGCCAAGGGCGCCTGCATCGGCCCGATGGGCTCCCGGGTGCGCGCCGTGATGGGCGAGCTGCACGGCGAGAAGATCGACATCGTCGACTGGTCCGAGGACCCCCGGGAGATGGTGGCCGCCGCCCTGTCGCCCGCGCGGGTGACCAGCGTGGAGATCGTGGACGCCGCCCAGCGCTCCGCCCGGGTGATCGTGCCGGACTACCAGCTGTCGCTGGCGATCGGCAAGGAGGGGCAGAACGCCCGCCTGGCCGCGCGCCTGACCGGCTGGCGGATCGACATCCGTCCGGACACCGAGGGCCAGGCCGAGGAAGCGCAGGCCCGGTAATCAGTGTCGTCGTCGGCGTCCCCGCCGGTCCTCCGGGTTCGGCGGGGCGGCGCCATGTCGCTTCGGAGGGGTAGACTTGCCTTCGTCTGGCCGGACGCATGTCCGAGCACGCCCGGAACGCACCTGCGTGGGCTGCCGCAAGCGCGCGGCCAAGCACCAGCTGTTGCGTGTCACGGCGGTCGAGGGCGAGTGCGTCCCTGATCCCCGTGGCGCACTCCCGGGCCGGGGCGCTCATCTGCACCCCGATCCGACCTGCCTCGACCTCGCGGTCCGCCGTCGGGCGTTCCCCCGGGCCTTCCGGCTCCAGGGCACGCTCGACACCGAGCGGCTCCGCGGGTTCATCGGGGAGCGGGCGGGCGAAGCCTCGTAGCAGGGCCGCCTCCCGCGACGGCCGCCGCTCGCGCGGCGGAGAACCACCGCAACAAGCACAGCGCTCGGGAAGCCGCGCGCCGTGCACCAGTCAGGTACCTCGCGATGTGGAAGTAGGTCGAGATTGCGATGAGCTCTCGATGAGTACGCGATGAGTACGCGATGGGTACGCCCATGAAGTAGCGACAGTCCGGCGGACGAGACCCCCGGACTCATAGACAGGAGTGAAGTGGCTAAGGTCCGGGTTTATGAACTCGCCAAGGAGCTTGGCTTGGAGAGCAAGGCCGTCATGGCCAAGCTCACCGAGCTCGGTGAGTTCGTCCGTTCGGCGTCCTCGACGATCGAGGCGCCGGTCGTGCGCAAGCTGACTGACGCGCTTGGTGTGGCCCCCACTGGTGGTTCCGCCGCCAAGCCGGGCCCGCGGAAGTCCGCGGCGCCCTCCCCCGCTGCCGGCTCGGGTTCCCCGAAGCCGGGGGCCCCGACCCCGGGTCCGCGCCCCAGCGCGACCCCTGGTCCCCGTCCGACCCCGGCTGCCGCCGCGCCTTCCGCGCCGGCCGCCCCCGCCGCCCCGAAGCCGGCCACGCCGGCTCCGGGTGCGCCGACTCCGGGCCCGCGCCCGGCCGCACGTCCCGCCGCTCCGGCGGCCCCGGCCGCGCCCGCGGCCGAGTTCTCCTCGCCGGCTCCGGCCGGTGACGCCCCGCGTCCGGCCGCCCAGGCCCCGCGCCCCAGTGGCCAGGCCACCGGCGGTGCCCGTCCGGGCCCGCGTCCGGCCGGTCCGCGTCCGGGCAACAACCCGTTCACCTCGGGCAGCGCGACCGGCATGGGCCGCCCCGGTGACCGCCGTCAGGGCGGTCAGGGCGGTGCTCCGCGTCCGGGCGGCGCCCAGGGCGGCGACCGTCCGCGTCCCGGTGGCGACCGTCCGCGTCCCGCCGGTGCTCCGGGTGCCGGTGCCCCCCGTCCGGGTGGTGCTCCGGGTGCCGGTGCTCCCCGTCCGGGTGGTGCCCCGCGTCCCGGTGGCGACCGTCCGCGTCCCGCCGGTGCTCCGGGTGCCGGTGCCCCCCGTCCGGGTGGTGCCCCGCGTCCCGACGGCATGCCGCGTCCGGCCGCGCCGCGTCCCGGTGGTCCGACCCCGTCCGGCATGCCTCGCCCGAACCCGGGCATGATGCCGCAGCGTCCGGCCGGCCCGCGTCCGGGTCCGGGTGGCCGTGGTCCGGGTGGCCCCGGCGGCCGTCCGGGTGGTCCGGGTGCCGGCGGTGCCCGTCCGGGCTTCCAGGGCCGTCCGGCCGGTCCGGGCTCGCGTCCGGCCGGTGGCGGTGGCTTCGGCGGTCCGCGTCCCGGTGGCGGCGCCCCCGGCGGTGGCGGTGGCTTCGGCCCGCGTCCCGGCGGCTTCGGCGGTCGTCCCGGTGGCCCGGGTGCCCGTGGTGGCACGCAGGGTGCCTTCGGTCGTGGCCCGGGCGGTCGCCCGGCTCGCGGTCGCAAGTCGAAGCGGGCGAAGCGCCAGGAGTACGAGGCCATGCAGGCCCCGTCCGTCGGCGGTGTGATGCTGCCTCGCGGCAACGGCCAGACCGTTCGCCTGTCGAGCGGCGCCTCGCTGATGGACTTCGCGGAGAAGATCAACGCCAACCCGGCCGCGCTCGTCTCCGTCATGTTCAACCTCGGTGAGATGGTCACCGCGACCCAGTCGGTCTCCGACGCCACGCTGCAGCTGCTGGCGGACGAGATGGGCTTCGTCCTGGAGATCGTCAGCCGGGACGACGAGGACCGCGAGCTGCTGGAGTCGTTCGACATCGACTTCGGTGCCAACGAGGGCGACGAGGACCAGCTGGCCCCGCGCCCGCCGGTCGTCACCGTCATGGGTCACGTCGACCACGGTAAGACCCGCCTGCTGGACGCGATCCGCAAGTCCAACGTGGTGGCCGGTGAGGCGGGTGGCATCACCCAGCACATCGGTGCCTACCAGGTGGCGACGGTCGTGAACGGCGAAGAGCGCCCGATCACCTTCCTCGACACCCCGGGTCACGAGGCGTTCTCCGCCATGCGTGCCCGTGGTGCCAAGTCCACCGACATCGCGATCCTGGTGGTCGCGGCCAACGACGGTGTCATGCCGCAGACGGTCGAGGCGCTGAACCACGCCAAGGCCGCGGGTGTGCCGATCGTGGTCGCCGTCAACAAGATCGACGTCGAGGGCGCCGACCCGACCAAGGTCCGCGGCCAGCTGACCGAGTTCGGTCTGGTGGCCGAGGAGTACGGCGGCGACACCATGTTCGTCGACATCTCCGCGCGCCAGGGCCTGAACATCGACCAGCTGCTGGAGGCCGTGGTCCTGACCGCGGACGCCTCGCTGGACCTGCGGGCCAACCCCGAGCAGGACGCGCAGGGTATCGCCATCGAGGCGCACCTGGACAAGGGCCGCGGCGCCATGGCGACCGTGCTCGTGCAGCGCGGTACCCTCCGCGTCGGCGACTCGATCGTCGTGGGCGACGCCTACGGCCGCGTCCGCGCGATGCTGGACGAGAACGGCAACAGCCTCGCCGAGGCCGGCCCGTCCCGTCCGGTGCTGCTGCTCGGTCTGACCTCGGTGCCCCGTGCCGGCGACAGCTTCATCGTCGTCGACGAGGACCGCACCGCCCGTCAGATCGCCGAGAAGCGCTCGGCCCGCGACCGCAACGCCGCCTTCGCGCAGCGTCGGGTCCGGGTGTCCCTGGAGGACCTGGACAAGGCCATCGCCGCCGGCTCCATCGAGCAGCTCAACCTCATCATCAAGGGTGACGTCTCCGGTTCGGTCGAGGCCCTTGAGGACGCCCTGGTCAAGCTGGACGTCGGCGAGGAGGTCGAGCTCCGGGTCCTGCACCGCGGTGTGGGTGCCATCACCGAGTCCGACGTGGACCTGGCGATGGGCTCGGACGCCATCATCATCGGCTTCAACGTGCGCGCCGAAGGCCGTGCGCGCGCCGCGGCCGACAAGGAAGGCGTGGACGTCCGGTACTACTCGGTCATCTACCAGGCGATCGAGGAGATCGAGAACGCCCTCAAGGGCATGCTCAAGCCGGAGTACGAGGAGGTGCGCCTCGGCGCCGCGGAGATCCGCGAGGTCTTCCGCTCCTCCAAGTTCGGCAACATCGCCGGTGTCCTGGTCCGCGACGGCATCATCCGCCGCAACGCCAAGGCCCGCCTCATCCGCGACGGCAAGGTCGTGGCGGAGAACCTCTCGATCGAGGGTCTGCGCCGCTTCAAGGACGACGCGACCGAGGTCCGCGAGGGCTTCGAGGCCGGTGTCACCCTGGGGTCGTTCAACGACATCAAGGTCGAGGACATCATCGAGACCTACGAGATGCGCGAGAAGCCGCGCGCCTAGTCGGTGTCAGCCGGGGCCGGTCGACGGGTGGTATTTCCGTCGACCGGCCCCGGTCTCGCTGTGTAGGGTCCGGGGAGTAGTCGGACACAGCGGAGCCGGCCCGGTTCCGGGCTGCTCCCCGAGGCCTTCCAGGTCGGCGAGACCTGTCATACATGTTCGTGGGAACACTCACCTTCGACCTGCTGCTGGGCGACGTCCACTCGCTCAAGGAGAAGCGTTCGATCGTGCGGCCCATCGTGGCCGAACTGCAGCGCAAGTACAGCGTGTGCGCTGCCGAGACCGGGAACCAGGACCTGCACCGCCGGGCCGAGATCGGTCTGGCGGTGGTGGCCGGCGAAGCCGGGTACGTCACCGAGGTCCTGGACAGCTGTGAGCGGTTGGTCGCCGGCCGCCCCGAGGTGCAACTCCTCTCCGCGAGGAGGCGCTACCACAACGACGACGATGAATGAGGCCCGTGGAGCCGGCCGGCGGAAGTCGCCGTTCTCACACGGATCAGGACCGAGAGCGCCCGCAAGGCCGGGCGCGGGCCGGTACTTTGGGGCGTGGGCCCCGACGGGTGCGCAGCTCACCCGGGTACCGGGCCCACTGCACGAGGAGGCAACGTGACCGACACCGCAAGGGCGCGCAAGCTCGCCGACCGCATCCAGGTGGTCGTCGCCCAGACCCTGGAACGGCGGATCAAGGACCCCCGTCTGGGGTTCGTGACCATCACCGACACCCGGGTGACCGGAGACCTGCGCGAGGCCACCGTCTTCTACACCGTCTTCGGTGACGAGACCGAGCGCGAGGCCACCGCGGCCGCGCTGGAGAGCGCCAAGGGCGTGATCCGTTCCGAGGTCGGCAAGATCGGCGTGCGCTTCACGCCGACGCTGACCTTCGTCGCGGACGCGCTGCCGGACAACGCCCGGAACATCGACGACCTGCTCGACCGGGCCCGCACCTCGGACGCGGCCGTGCGCACCCAGGCCGCGGGGGCGGACTACGCCGGCGGCGCGGACCCGTACCGGGTTCCGGCGTCCGAGCGTGACGACGAGGACGAGTAGTCATGGCGGGTGAGCCGGCGCGGGCCGCCCCGCGAGCCGGATCGACCACGGGGGCGTCCTCCACCAGCACGGTGGAGGGTGCCCTCGCGGCGCTCCCGGGCCCGCGCACCGAGGAGAGCGGGTTCGAGCTGATCTGGCAGCAGGTGGTGGCGGAGATCGGGCGGGCCCGTTCGATCGACCTGATCTGCCACATCTGCCCGGACGGCGACGCGCTGGGCTCCTCGCTGGCGGCCGCGCTGGCGCTGCGCGCGCTCGGCAAGCAGGTGCGGGTCTCCTTCGGCGACGACCCGCAGATCGTGCCCGAGTCGCTGGTCTTCCTGCCCGGCCAGGAGCTGATCGTGCCGGCCGCCGCGGTGCCGGACGTGCCCGAGCTGGTGCTCTGCTTCGACGTGGCCGCGGAGAGCCGGCTCGGCCTGCTGCACGACAAGGCCTTCGCCGCGCCCGTGCTGGTGGTGTTCGACCACCACGCCTCCAACCCGGGCTTCGGCACCCACCAGCTGATCGACCCGACCGCTCCGGCCACCGCCGTGCTGGTCGACGAGCTGCTGCGCCGGCTCGGCGTCGAGCTGGACGAGGAGCTGGCCACCTGCCTCTACACGGGTGTGGCCACCGACACCGGTTCGTTCAAGTACCGGGCCACCACGCCCGCCACCCACGAGCTGGCCGCCCGGCTGCTGGCCACCGGCATCCGGCACGACCTGATCTCCCGGCAGCTGTGGGACACCTCGTCCTTCGGCTACCTCAAGGTGCTCGCGGGCGCGCTCGACCGGGCCGTCTACGAGCCGGAGGCGGCCGACGGGCTGGGGCTGGTGTGGACCTGGGTGCCGTACCAGGACCTCGCGCTGTTCAGCGTCACGGTCGAGGAGATCGAGGGACTGATCGACATCCTGCGCCGCCCGGCCGAGGCCGAGGTGGCGCTGGTGCTCAAGCAGGACCCGGACGGCACGCTGCGCGGCTCCTCGCGCTCCCGGGGCGTGGTGGACGTCGCCGCGGCCTGCGCCGAACTGGGCGGCGGTGGGCACGTCCACGCGGCCGGATTCAGCGTCCGGGAGGACGTGGCCGCGGTGGTCGAGCGGTTCCGGGGCGCGCTGCGACCGGTACGTTGATCATCTCTGCTGATGTTGTTGAGAGAAAGAACCCGATGAAGCGCAAAGGCACCGGCCCGGACGGCCTGGTGATCGTCGACAAGCCCGAGGGCATCACCTCGCACGGGGTCGTCGCCAAGCTGCGGTGGCTGGCCGGAACCCGGAAGGTCGGACACGCCGGCACCCTGGACCCGATGGCCACCGGCGTGCTGGTGATCGGCATCGAGCGGGCCACCCGGCTGCTCGGCCACCTGATGCTCACCGCCAAGACCTACGAGGCGACCGTCCGGCTCGGCCAGACCACCGTCACCGACGACCGCGAGGGCGAGGTCACCTCCTCGGCCCCGGCCGACGCCGTCACCCGGGAGGCGATCGACGCCGGGATCGCGGCACTCACCGGCGAGATCATGCAGGTGCCGTCCAAGGTCAGCGCGATCAAGATCGACGGCAAGCGCTCGTACGCCCGGGTGCGCGAGGGCGAGGACTTCGAGCTCGCGGCCCGGCCGACCACGATCCACTCCTTCACCGTGCACGAGCAGCGCGCGGCGGTCGCCGAGGACGGCACGCCGGTGATCGACCTGGACGTCACCGTCGAGTGCTCCTCCGGCACCTACATCCGGGCGCTGGCCCGGGACCTGGGCGCCGGGCTCGGCGTCGGCGGCCACCTGACCGCGCTGCGGCGCACCAAGGTGGGGCCGTACGGGGTGGAGTCGGCGCGCACCCTGGAGCAGCTGGAGGCCGAGGTCACCGGCGAGGACGCCAAGGGGCTGGAGGTGCTGCCGATCGCGGAGGCCGCGGCGGCCGCCTTCCCGCGCTGGGACCTGGACGAGGCCTCGGCGCAGAAGCTGTCGCACGGCGCCCGGCTGAAGGCGCCCGGGATGGGCGTGGACGGGCCGATCGCGGTGTACGGGCCGGACGGGCGCTTCCTCGCGCTGGTCGAGGAGAAGGGCGGGCAGGCGAAGCCGGTCGCGGTCTTCGTCGGCTGACGGCCCCACCGCTGTTCGGCCCCATCGCTGTTCGGAGCCATCGCTGTTCGGAGCCCCCGTCGGGAGTCATCCCGACGGGGGCTCCGCCGTTCCCGCCGCACCTTCACCCGCACGAGGGAGCGCGCGGAGCGAACGCCCGTGGTGAGCGGCGCGGGCGCGGTCGGGGCGCCGCTCCGGCGGGCAGGCTCCCGACGGCGAGCGAGCGACGGCCGAAGGGGTACGGGATGCCGGGGTTTCCGGAGGGCGATCCGGGGCGGTACCTGCTGCGGATCCGCGACCTCGACGGGCGGCTGCACGGCCTGGGGTTCGTCGCCGACCCGCAGGGGAGCGTGCTGACGGTGCACGAGAGCGTGGCCGGCCTGGACCGGATCGTGCTGCACACCCCCGGCGGGCAGACCAGGGTGCTCGGCCCGGACGCCGTGCTGCCCCTGCCCGGGTACGGCCTCGCCCTGCTGCGCACCGAGGCGGTCGGCGGGCTGCCGGTGCCGCCGCTGCCGCTGGCCCCCGCCGCGGCCGCGCGGGAGGTGCTGCTGCCCGCGCTGGCGGGGGAGGACGGCCGGGTGGTCGCGCTGCGCTGCGGGCTGCTCGGGGTCACTGCGGCGGCGTACCGCGGGCACCGGCTGGGCGGGGTGCTGCTGCTGGACGTGCCGGTGGTCGGCGGGGTCGCGGTACCGGCCGGCTCGCCGGTGCTGGACGCCCGCAGCGGGGCGGTGGTCGCCCTGGCCGCGCCCGCCCTGGGCGGGCCCCGGCACGGCGGGGCGCTGCCGGCCGTGGCGGTGGGGGCCGTGGCGGTGGGGGTGGGGGCGGGCCCGTCGGACCGGACGGGCGGAGCCGAGGCGCTGGCCGGGCTGCTGGCGGGCAACGCGGCCGCGGTGCCCGGCTACGGCCCGGCGCTCAACCTGGCCGGGGTTCTGCGGCTGACCGCCGCCCAGGTGACGGCGGCCGGTGCCGGGCCGGGCCGGGTGGCCCACCTGGCCGCCGACCGGGTGGACCGGCCGGACGGCCTGGCCGGGGACGCTCCGGCCGCGACCGTCACCGTGCTGGTCGGTGCCCCCGGCAGCGGGCGCACCACCGAACTGGCCGCCCTCGCCGCCCGCCGCCACGGCGGCGCCCACCCGCTGCCCACCCTCTGGCTGCGCGGCGCCGACCTGCACGCCGACGACCGGTCGCTCGCCGAGCCGGTGCAGCGGGCGCTGGCCGCCGCGGCGGCCGGACTCGGCACCCCGGCGCCCGCGCCCGAGCCGGTGGCCGCGCTGTGCGCGGCGGCCGGCCGGCCGCTGCTGGTGGTCCTGGACGGCCCCGAGGAGGCCCCGCTGCCGGTGGACGCGCGCTGGCTGCGCGGCGCCGGCCAGTGGCTGACCGGCTGTGGGGCCCGGCTGGTGACGGCCTGCGGGGAGGAGCTGTGGGAACTGCTCGCGGCCGAGACCTGGGGCAGCGGCACCCCGGGCCCCCGCCGGACGGAGGAGCCGCACCCGCACGGGGACCTGGGCAGCGCCCCCACCGTGCGGATGGACGGCCGCGGCCACGGCGGGCCGAGCCTGGCCGGACAGCGGCTCGGCCCGCTGCCCCCCGAGGCGGCCGAGCGGGTCCGCCGCCGGTACGGGCTGCCCCCGGGGCACCCGGCCGCCGCCGAGGACGCCCGGCACCCGCTGGCCGTCCGGCTGGCCGGGGAGCTGTGGGCCCAGGGGCTGCACGACGGGCCGGTGCGCCGGGGCGACCTGTTCGGCGCCTTCCTGGACCTGCGCTGCCTGCGGGTGGCCCAGCGGCTGGCCGAGGACGCTCGGCCGCGCCGCCCGGGCGCCCACCGCCGGGGCGCGGTGCGGCCCGGCACGCCGCGGCACCGGCGGGTGCGCCGGCTCGCGGCGGCGGTGGCCGGGCGGGTGCACGAGGCGGCCCGGCGGATGCTCGGCGACCGGTCGGACGGCGGGCTGGACCACGCCGTCTTCGAGGAGCTGTTCCCGGTCGAGGGCGGCTGGGCCGCGGCGGTGCTCGCCGAGGGCCTGTTCGTCCCGGCCGGGCCCGGATTCCGCTTCGCGCACGGGGAGTTCGCGGACTGGCTGCAGGGCCGGCACCTGGACCTGGACGCGGCGCTGCGGCTGCTGCTCGGCGAGGCCGAGGACACCCCGCCCTGGCCGGCCGACGAGCCGGAGGAGCCCGGCGGCCACCGCGCGGGGGAGCCGGCCGCCGGGGCGAGCGCCGTCCCCCGGCACCGGATCGGCCCGGTCGTCGCCGCGCTGCGCCGGGTGGCCGAGACCTGGGGCGCCGGCGCCCTCGACCCGTGGCTGCACCGGATCTGGCGCGCCCTGGACCTCCGCCCGCCGGGCAGTGAACCCGCCTGGTGGGCGGCCGGGTTGCTCGCCGCGGGTCTGGCCGTCGGCCCGGACCCGGCCGAACACCGGGCACTGCTCGACCAGTTGGCGTCCCGGATCGCCGAACGGGCGGGCCCGGCGGGGCTCCGGGCGGCCGGGCTCGGCCGCTTCGGGCCGGGCTTCTGGACCGGCCTCGGCCTGCCCGTCGAGGCCGAACTCGACCTGCTGCGCCGCCTGATGCCCGCCGACGGCCCCGGGCAGCGCTACCTCGCCGCGGTGGCCGAGCGGCTGCGCGCCGACCCGGTCGCGGTGTTCCCGCTGCTCTGCGCCTGGTTCGAGGACGTGCGCGGCCTGCCGGGGCGGCCCGGCCGCACCGTCGCCGACGTCGCCCACGACCTGCTGCGCGCCCACCGCCGGCTCGCCCTGGACGAGCTGGCCGACGCGCTGGCCGCGGCCGCGCACCCGAGGGCGGACGCGCTGTTGACCGTGCTCGCCGCCGAGGAGCCGTCCGCGCTCTGCCGAGCGGTGGACCGCTGGAGCCACGACCGGAGGCCCGAACGGCACGTCGCGGCCGCCGTGCACGCGCTGCGGACCGCCCCGTACGCCTCCGGTGCCGGGACGGAGCTGCTGCGGTACACCGCGCTGACCCTGCTCGCCCGGGAGGACGAGCCCGGCCTGCACGGGGCCGCGCTGGCACTGCTGGTCGGTGACCCGGCGACCCGCTCCGCGTACCTGCCGGCCGCCCTCGCCCGGCTCCGGGCCGGCGGCGACGCCTTCCTCACCCCGCGGGCGCTCGCCCCGGCCCTGGAGAGCGACCCGGAGCCCGTCCTGGCCGCGTTCGCCGACCGCTCGGCCGGCCCCGGCGCGGCCCTCGCCGAGACGCTGCGGGTGCTCGCCGACGCCACCGCCCCGGCGGCCGTGCGGCGGGGCGCCGAGCTGGCCGCCGGGCTGCTGCGGACGGACCCGGCGCCGGCCGGGCCGGTCGCCGTCGACTACCTCGGCCGCCGGCTGGGGCGCGCCGGCGCCGTCGGCCCGGCCGACCGGCTGGAGCTGCGGGTGCTGCTCGGCGTCGCGCTGGCCGCCCGCGGGGCGGAGGTCCGGCGGCCGTTCGCCGAGGTGCTGTCCGTCCCGGTGGCCGACCCGGCGGCGGACGCGCTGCGCTGCGAGCTGCTGGACACCCTGCTCGCCACCGAGGCCGACCCGGTGGTGCTGACCGCCGCCGTGGAAGGGCTCGCCGAGCACTGCGCGGCCGAGAATCCCGCCCGGGCCCGGGCGGTGCTGGCCCGGGCCATCCCGGGGCTGCCGGGCGCGGACGAGCTGCTGGTGCGCTGCGCCGGGCGGTCGGCGGCCTTCGCCCGGCTGCTCGCCCGCTGGCCGTCCGGCGCCGCGCCGACCGCCCCGGACGGCCCCCGACTGGCCCGGATGCGGGCCCTGACGGCGGCCGGACGGGACCCTCAGTACGCCGCCGCCGAGGCCGAGCGGGCCGTGTCCGGGCGGTCGGCGGGGCCCTCGGCGGGCTCAACCCGTATTCCGGTGCCTGAGCCGGGGCAGGCGCATGGCACGCTATAGGGGTTCGGGTTTTGAGCGTTTGAGCGTACAGAGGGTACGCGCCGTACGGAACAAGGAGCGGTCAGGTGCAGCGCTGGCGTGGCCTGGAGGAGATCCCCGGGGACTGGGGACGCAGCGTCGTCACCATCGGCTCGTTCGACGGGGTGCACCGCGGGCATCAGCTGATCATCGGGCGGGCGGTCGAGCGGGCCCGCGAACTCGGTCTCCCGGCGGTCGTGGTGACCTTCGACCCGCACCCGCGCGAGGTCATCCGGCCGGGCAGCCACCCGCCGCTGCTCGCGCCGCACCCGCGCCGCGCCGAGCTGATCGCGGAGCTGGGCGTGGACGCGGTGCTGGTGCTGCCGTTCACCACGGAGTTCTCCCAGGAGTCCCCGGAGACCTTCGTCCGGCAGGTGCTGGTGGACGCGCTGCGCGCGCGGGTCGTCATCGAGGGCCCCAACTTCCGCTTCGGCCACCGGGCCGCCGGGAACGTCGCGCTGCTCGGCGAGCTGGGCCGGGCGGACGACTTCGAGGTCGAGGTGGTCGACCTCCAGGTGTGCGGTACGGCCGGGGCCGGCGAGCCGTTCTCCTCCAGCCTGACCCGCCGGCTGGTCGAGACCGGGGACATGGCCGGCGCGGGCGAGGTGCTGGGCCGCCCGCACCGGGTCGAGGGCGTGGTGGTGCGCGGCGCGCAGCGCGGCCGCGAGCTGGGCTACCCGACGGCCAACGTCGAGACCGTGCCGCACAGCGCGATCCCGGCCGACGGCGTGTACGCGGGCTGGCTGACCGCGGACGGCGAGCGGATGCCGGCGGCGATCTCGGTCGGCACCAACCCGACCTTCGACGGCACCGCCCGCACCGTGGAGGCCTACGCCATCGACCGGGTCGGCCTGGACCTGTACGGGATGCACGTGGCCGTGGACTTCCTGGCCTACCTGCGGGGGATGGAGAAGTTCGACTCCATCGACGCGCTGCTGGACCGGATGGCCGACGACGTCAAGCGGGCCCGTGAGCTGACCGACGGCGTCTGAGCGCCGCAACGCCGGAAGGGGCCCACCGACAGCAGGTCGGTGGGCCCCTTCCGCGGTTTCACTGCTGGGGAGCCTGCTGCGGGTAGCCGTAGCCCGGTCCCGGCTGCTGCCCCCAGGGCGCCCCGGGAGCGGGCTGCTGCGGGTAGCCGTACCCGGGCGGGGGCGGCGGGGCCTGGCCGGGCTGCGGCGCCCACGGCGCCCCCGGGGCGGGCTGGCCGGCCTGCTGCGGGTACGGCTGGGGCTGCTGCTGCGGGTCGGCGTACGGCTGCGGGCCGCTCGACTGCTGGTAGGCCGACTGGGCCTGGGCCTGGGCCTGCTGCTGCCAGCCGGCCTGCTGGGCGGCGGCCTGCTGGGCCCGGACGATGTCCTCGCCGACCAGGGTGGCCAGATCGAAGTAGGCCTCGCGGACCTTGGGCCGCATCATGTCGAGGTTGACCTCGGCACCGGCCGCCAGGCTCTCGTCGAACGGCACCACGACCACGCCGCGGCAGCGGGTCTGGAAGTGCGCGACGATGTCCTCGACCTTGATCATCTTGCTGGTCTCGCGCACCCCGGAGACCACCGTGATGCTGCGCTGCACCAGGTCCGCGTAACCGTGCGCGGAGAGCCAGTCCAGGGTGGTCGAGGCGCTGGAGGCGCCGTCCACGCTGGGGGTCGAGACGATGATCAGCTGGTCGGCCAGGTCCAGCACGCCGCGCATCGCGCTGTACAGCAGACCGGTGCCGGAGTCGGTCAGGATGATCGGGTACTGGCGGCCCAGCACGTCGATCACCTGGCGGTAGTCCGAGTCGTTGAAGGTGGTCGAGACCGCCGGGTCGACGTCGTTCGCCAGGATCTCCAGGCCCGAGTTCAGGTCCTGCGAGGTGAACTGACGGATGTCCATGTAGCTGCGCAGGTGCGGGATGGCCGTCACCAGGTCGCGGATGGTCGCGCCGGTCTGGCGCTTGACCCGGCGGCCCAGGGTGCCCGCGTCCGGGTTGGCGTCGATCGCGATCACCTTGTCCTGGCGCTCGCTGGCCAGGGTCGCGCCGAGCGCGGTGGTGGTCGTGGTCTTGCCGACACCGCCCTTGAGGCTGATCACGGCGATCCGGTAGCAGCTCAGCACCGGGGTGCGGATGATCTCCAGCCGGCGGGCCTTCTCGGCCGCCGCGGCCTTGCCGCCGAACTGGAAGCGCGGCTGCTGGCGCTGCTGCTTGGGCTGGCTGCGCAGCAGCCGGTCCGAGGACAGCTCGACGGCGGCGGTGTAGCCGAGCGGCGCGCCGTGCGCCGTCTGCTGCGGGGCGGCGGCCTGCTGGAACGCGCTGGGCTGCGGGGCCTGCGGCTGCTGCTGCCACGGCTGCGGCTGGGGCTGGCCGGGCACGGGCTGGCCCGGCGGGCCTGGGTGCGGCTGGGCCGGCTGCTGGTACGCGGCGGGCTGCGGCCAGCCGCCCTGGCGCGGGTCCACCGGGCCGGGCTGCGGCACCGGACCGGGCTGCGGCGGGACGGCGGCCTGCTGCGCCTGCTGGGCCTGCTGGGCCGCCCACGCGGCCTGCGGGTCCCAGGTCGCCGCCGGGCCCTGGGGGTCCTGGGGGTGCTGCGGCGGGGCCGGCTGGACCGGGTGGACCGGCGGCTGCGCGAAGTTCTGCGGCTGGCCCGGCTGGACGGGCTGTCCCGGCGCCGCGGTCGCGGCGGTCATGGCGGGCGGCGCCGGGTAGGGCTGCGGGACGGGCTGCGGCGCCGCGGTCTCCGGCAGCGCCCACGCCGGGGCACCGGGCTGAGGCTGCTCGGGGACCGGCGGAGTCGGGGAGGGCGCCGGGAAGGGGACGTGCTGCGCCTCGGCCTGCACCGGCGGGGCGGGCGCCGCGGGCAGGGGAGCGGGTGCCGGCGAGGGTGCCGGAGCCTGGACCGCGGCCGGTACGGCCCCGGCCGCCGGGGGCGCGGCCTGGCCGGGCACCGGAGCCTGGGCCTGCTGCTGCGCCGGAGCGGGCACCGGAGCCGGGGCCTGCTGGGCCTGCGCCGGAGCGGCGGCGGGCGTCGGGGCACCGGGTGCCGCGGTCGCGGCCGCAGCGGCAGCGCCCGGAGCCGTCGGAGCGACCGCCTCCGGTGCGTGCGGAGCCGGTGTGTTCGGAGCCGGTGCGTGCGGAGCCGGAGCGCCCGCCGCCGGTGCGTTCGCGGCCGCCGCGGGCTCGGTCTGGACGTACCAGGACGGGGGAGTGTAGTCAGGCGCGTCCGACCAGTCGTCGTCGTCCTCCGCCGCGTTGTCGCCGACGTAGACGCCGTCCCGATCGCTGCTCACTCTGGCTCCCTCGTGTTCGCCGCCGCTTGTTCAGCGGTGCCGTTGCCACATCAAAGACTAGGCCGTACGGCAACCCCCGTTGAAGGCGGCTTCGCATCCCCGCCGGCCCGCCCGGTGCGGCGAGCCGGCGCTCAGTCCATCCGGCGCGGCCCGCCGAGCACCTGCTGTTCGGCCTGCCCGGCCACGGCCCGTACGTACTGGCGGCGCATCCTGGTGGCCCACAGGGTCAGGTCGTCGCCGAGGGTGGGCAGGGCGGCCACGTCCTCCGGCGGCAGCGACAGGATCCGGCCGGTCAGTTCCGCCTCCTGCGGCGAGATCCGCTGCACGCCGACCAGGTCGGCCGCGTTCAGCACCCGGGAGGCGTTCGGGCCCAGGTAGGGCAGCAGGGTCAGGGTGGTCTGCCAGGGGGCGGCGGAGAGCCGGCTGCGCGGCGGGCGGGCGCCGAGGTCGCGCACCACCAGCACCGGCGAGGCCACCGAGGCGCCCTGCGGGCCGAGCCGGCCGACCTGGTGGACCGTCACGCACGGCTGGCCGCCGCCGGCCGCCTGGGCCATCGGACCCCACAGCTGTCCGCGGGCGGTCTCCACCGCGACGCGGGCGCCGATCGCGGCCGCCCGCAGCGCGATGACCTGCGCCGTCCACATGCCGCCGACCAGCACCAGGTCGTACGAGGTCGGGCGGAACAGGCCGAGCACCGCGGGCAGTCCCTGCGGGTCGACGCCGATCACCACGCCGTCGTCGCCGACCGGGAAGGCCAGCGACGCGAGGTCGGCCGGCTCCAGCACGTGCTTCTCCCGGCGCGGGCCGCGCAGCCCGAAGCCGGGCAGGATCCGCGGCCGGGTCCGGCGCTGCTCGGCGCCGGGCTGGGGACCGGCGGTGGGGTAGGTCTGGTAGGCCATCAGGAAGCCCCTCCGAGCGGCAGGGTGGCGAGCATGCCGGGGGCCTGCTCCAGGTCGAGCCGGACCAGGCCGAGCCCGGTGCTCTGGGCGCGGCTCTCCACCTGGCGGCCGATCTGGCCGACCTCGCTCTCGTTGCGGCCGGTCACCCGCACGTGCCCGCTGACCGTCACCGAGCCGCCGGTGCCGTGTCCGGCGGTCAGGCTGAAGGTGCTGGCGAGGGCCGGGGAGCCGGTGATCAGGTTGACCAGGTCGGGCGCGGCGACCCGGCCGGGGGCGCCGCCGGGGCGGCTCAGCTGCGGCCAGCGGGAGATCCAGTACGTGGTGTGCCAGCGGTCGTCGATCCGCCAGAACCGGTTGCCCTCCTGGGTGCGGCGGGTGGTGCCGCCGCCGCTGCCGGTGCCCTGACGGCCCGCCACCGCGATCGGGTTGGCGCAGGTGGCGATGGCCAGTGCGGCGATCAGCTCGCGCTCGTCCAGCACGGTCGCGTTGAAACCGGCGCTGTTGAGCCGGCCGGCCAGCTGGTCGGTGACCCGCTGCAGCGCCTTGCGGGCGCCCTCCTCGCCGCCGCCGCGGGCCCGGACGGCGGTCGCCGCGCGTTCCGGGTCGAGCTTGAGCGCGATCCAGGTCAGCCGCAGCCCGGGAGTGGCGGTGCCGTCCGGCAGTTCGCGGTAGGCGCGGGCGGCCAGCGACTGCTCGGGCAGGTGCTGGGCCGGGGCGGGCTGGGTGTGCTGGACGAGCTGCACCGACTCCAGGGTGATGTCGTCCACCGTGAGCGCCGAGCAGATCACGTCCAGCGGCAGCGGCAGGGCGGTGCGCACCGGGCGCAGCGGCTGGTCCTTGGCCTGGACGAGCAGCACCGAGCTGAGGAAGGTCCCGTCGCCGACCATGCCGGTCTCCCGGCGGACCGGGCGGCCGCCGAACTCGGCCTCGGTGGCGTGGGTGCAGGTGCGCAGCCCCGGTTCGAGCTCCAGGGCCGGCGCCAGCGCCGGGTCGGTGCCGGCCGGCGGCAGCAGCGTCCTGGCCTGCTTGCGGCGGGACTTGAGGGCGGCGCGGACCCGCAGCAGTTCCGGGACGGTGCGGCCGCGCACCGGGACGAGCGCGAGCACGAGCAGCACCAGCGCGACCGCGCCGAAGCCGGCCGCGACCGGTCGGCTGATCGTCCAGCCGACCGCGACCAGGGCCGCCGCGACCTCGACCAGGACGAGCTGTTGGAGCTTCAACCGCCCTGCGAGCAGCCCCGGTCGGGGGTTGACCCGGACCTGGACGGCCCCGCCGCCCCCGCTGCCGGTCGGCTGCGGTCCGGCGGTCCCGGTCCCCGGTCCCGTCTCGTTCGCCGGCGCGCTGTGCTGCGCCCGGCCGGACCGGCGCGGCCTCCCGCCGCCCGTACTGCGGCGGCGTCCTGGAGCGGTCTGGCTTGGCATCCCCCGGTGGCCCTCTCTGATCCGTTGTCGCGGCCCGGCTGGCTGTGTCGCGGACCGTACCCGTACCGTACTCACCGTCTGCTGCCGCATCGTAGAGGGTTCGCGCCGGTTCGTGCCCGGCGGGTGACCACGGGGCCGGTCGGTCTGACAACGCCCGACAACGTCTGACAAGGGGGACGACGAGGTATGGCATCGCGCCGGGACGAGCTGAACGCGTACACCTTCGCCCGCAAGCGCACGGTGGGGGCCTTCCTGCTGCCCGCCGGCGGCGGCAGTGACGAGGACGCGCCGCGTCCGGTGAAGGCGGTGCTGCCGAGTGTGCTGGCCGGGGCGGTGTTCGTGGCCGGGTTCGGGCTCTGGGGGGTCTTCAAGCCGAGCGCGCCGGTGAAGTGGGACGACGGCAAGAACATCATCCAGGGCAAGCAGTCGACGACCCGGTACGTGGTGCTCATCGACCAGGACCAGAAGACCAAGCGGCTGCACCAGGTGCTCAACATGTCCTCGGCGCGGCTGGTGCTGCCCGCGGGCGCCAAGGTCGTGGTGGTGGACGACGGGGTGCTCGACCGGTACCCGAACCACGGGCCGACGATCGGCATCCCGTACGCGCCGGACAAGCTGCCGACCACGGACAACGCGAGCAAGCAGATGAAGTGGGCGGTGTGCGACCGTCCGGGCTCGGACGACAAGCAGGAGACCGTCAACCAGGCGGTGTTCGTGGCGGCCGGCGAGGACGCGGCGGTGCTGGCGGCCAAGGACCGGATGCTCGGCCCGGACCAGCTGCTGCTGGTGCAGCAGGCCGACGAGCAGCAGGTCTCGGCCGCGCCGGTGCCGGGTCAGCCGGCCGCCGCGGGCGCGGCGGTGTACCTGGTGGACGCGCAGGGCCGCAGGCACCTGATCGGCACCCCGCAGTCGGACGACAGGGAGCGCAAGGCGCTGATCACCGCGGTGTTCGGGCCCAACGCGGTGCCGCAGCGGGTCAAGCGGGAATGGCTGGAGACCCTGGTGGACGCCACCCCGGTCACCTTCCCGTCGGTCGACGGGGTCGCCGACAGCCAGGGTGCCAACTCCAAGGTGGAGCTGAGCAACCAGGCCGACCGCCGGGTCGGCCGGCTGGTGCACTACCAGGACCGCCACTACGTGGTCGGCAAGGAGCAGCTGTACCTGGTCACGCCGTTCCAGGCGGACCTGATCCGGCAGAACCCGGCGTACCAGATGCTCTACAAGTACGACCAGGACAAGAAGCCGCGCAGCGACGAGATGACCCCGGCCGACAACGCCCAGTGGGGCGTCGACGCACCGCTGAAGGGCACCGTGGCGGACTGGCCGCTGAAGACCGGCGCGCCGGTGAACAACCAACAGGACCGCCAGGACGCCCGGATGGTCGTGTGCAGCACCTACGACGGCGTCGCCGAGGACGGCACCACGCCCAAGCGCAGTGTCTGGGCCGGGACGTTGTACCCCGCGCCGTACAACAACGGTGCCGGGGCGGCGTACGTGACCCCCGGTCACGGACTGTTCTACCGCTCGCTGGACCACTCGGCCGCCGGCTCCGGAAGCGACTTCCTGATCACCGAGACGGGGTTGCGCTACTCCGTCCCGTCCAACGGCGACGGCGGCCCGCGCCCCGGCGCCTCGCCCCAGCCCGGTCAGAGCGGCACCCCGAAGCCGCCGGCCCCGCCGGCCGGTGCCACGCCGACCCCCGGGGCCACGGCCCAGGGTTCCGGCCAGCAGCCGGAGGAACCCGGCGGCAACCAGGCCCGGTTGGGCTACCAGGGGGTCAAGCCGCTGCCGGTGCCGAAGGAGTGGTCGAACCTGGTGCCGGCCGGCCCGCCGTTGACGGCGACGGGCGCCGTTCAGCCGCAGAACGCCTGACGGGCCAAGCGCGGCAACCGAATTGGCCTCAGTGTCATGGTCTGGTAACTACTCGGTGATCGATGTTGGGCGAGTTGCGTGTGCCGACTACAGTGCTGCTGGACATCACACCGGTGATGGCGGCGGTCGGCCCGCAGGGCCCTCCGTACACGCAAATGTTGTCTCATGGGGGACGGTGGAGCATGGCTCAGGGTCAGTTCACGATGACCGCGCAGGAGATGCTGGCGTTCGCCAAGCAGATCGAAGAGGCCATCGGCAAGATCGAGGCTGAGAAGAACAAGCTGATCAGCACGGTCTCCGGCATCACCGGCGGTTGGCAGGGCACGGCCGCGACGGCCTACGCGAGCCTGCAGAACCGGGTCAACGAGGACATCGCGGCGCTCAAGGAGTCGCTGAACGCGATCAAGCACGCGATCGAGCTGACCACCAAGCACTACGCGAGCACCGAAGAGGAGCAGAAGGCGATGTTCTCCTCGGCCCAGGGCTGATCAGCGCACTCGCGCTGATCGACGCACCCGCGCCGACCGCCGCTCTGCCCCGCTCCACCGCTCTGCGGAGCGTCCGCCACTGACCGCGCGGCGCTCCGCACCCTCGTCAAGGGAGACAACGTGTCCGACCACATTCTCGTCAACTTCCAGACCGTTCACCAGGCGGCCGAGGAGGTCAAGGCCTCGGCGAGCCGCATCGACCACCTGCTGAACGACCTCAAGGGCAACGTCACCCGCATCGCCACCAGCTGGCAGGGTGCCGCCCAGCAGGGCTACCAGGCCCACCAGGCCAAGTGGGACGCCAAGGCCAACGACCTCCAGCAGGCCTGCGCGCAGATCGCGACCTCGCTGGAGAACGCCGCGCAGAGCTACCGGACGACCGAGGACGCCAACGCCAAGCTCTGGGGCTGACGTTCGGGTTCCTTGAGGAACGGCAGGGGGCGGGTACCCGGATTCCGGGCACCCGCCCCCGACGCGCGGCACGGGTGAACGACATGAGGGGTGGCAGGGTGTCCCGACACGGGTACCGGAAGGCGGCCGCGGCGATCGCCGCGCTCACGGTGCTGGGCGGCCCGCTCGCCGCCCCGGCGTACGCCGAGGGCGGGCCCGCGCTGGCCGCGGCCGGCGACTGCCCCAAGAACGCGCCCGATGTGCCGACCGTGCCGTGGTCGCTCCAGCGGCTGCTGCTCAACGAGCTGTGGCAGGGCGGGAAGGCCACCGGCGTGGGCGTGAAGGTCGCGGTCATCGACACCGGGGTCGACCTGGGCAACCCGCAGTTGGCGGGCCAGGTCCCGGCCGACTCCTCCGGTCAGAAGTTCGTCGACAAGCTCCAGGCGGGCCCCAACCTGCTGGTCAACCGGGAGACCAAGGAGCCGGTCAAGGGCGCGTCCGTCGAGGACCCGGTCGGTCACGGCACCAAGGTGGCCGGCATCATCGCCGCCCGGGTCAGGCCGCAGACCGGTTTCGTCGGACTGGCTCCCGACGCCCAGATCCTGTCGATCCGGCAGAACGACAGCGACGGCAACGGCGACGTCTCCACCCTGGTCCAGGCGATCAGGGAGGCGGTCGACAAGGGAGCCGGGGTCATCAACATCTCCCAGGACGTGCGCGGCGCGGGCGACGCCCGCTTCGGCGGGTACCAGGACCTGAAGGCCGCCGTCGAGTACGCGGAGTCGCGCAACGTCGTGGTGGTCGCCTCCACCGGGAACGACGGCAAGGAGGGCGACACCTACCCGGGCGCCTTCCCGACCGTGCTGGCCGTCGGCGCCTCCGACCGCAACAACGAGCGCGCGCCGTTCTCCCAGTACGGCAGCTTCGTGAAGGTCGCCGCGCCCGGTGTCGACATGCTGTCCACCGTGCCGGGGAGCGGCCAGTGCGTGGACAACGGCACCAGCTTCGCCGCCCCGTACGTCTCCGGCCTCGCCGCGCTGCTGAGGAGCGCCCACCCGAAGTGGAAGGCGGCCCAGGTGCGGGCCTGGATCGAGCAGACCGCGCAGCGGACCCAGCGCGAGCCGGACAAGTTCATCGGCTGGGGTGTGGTGGACCCGGTCAAGGCCGTCACCAAGGCTCCCGAGGACGCGCCCTACGAGCCCACCCCGGACGCCCCGGTGCAGCTCGCCGCCGCGCCGATCGTGCCGCGCCCGGTGGGCCTCGGCGAGACCCAGGCCGACCGCGACGGCCGTACCGCGACGTACGTCGTGGGCGTCGGCGCACTGCTGGTGGCCCTGCTGATCGGCGGCGGCGTGGTGCTGCGCGACCACCGGCGCAAGTCCGCCGACTGACGCCCGGCCGGCGCCTGACCGCCTGACCGCCCGACGCCCGCCCGATCGGTGCCCGCCCGGTGCCCGGCGCGGGCCGGGCTCACCGAAAATCCGCCGGGACCCTGTAACACCGCCGCCCGCCCGCCGCATCGATGAAGTGTCAGGGAGGGCGGACCGCGGGGGGCAGGGCGCATGAGGTGGATCGGGGCGGGCCGGGAGGCCAAGGACGCGGAGTTCCTGGAACTCGTCTCCGGCCGCACCGGCCACCTGTACCGCTCGGCCTGCCTGCTCACCAGCGGCGACACCCACTACGCCGAGGACCTCGTGCAGGAGGCCCTCAGCCGGATGTACGTGCTGTGGCGGCGCAGCGCCTTCACCGGCCGGGGCCGGATCGACAACCCGGCGGCCTACACCCACACCGTCATGGTGCGCATCTTCCTCGCCCAGCAGCGCCGCCGTTCCAGCGGCGAGCGTCCCAGTGACGTCCTGCCGGAGCCGGCGGGACGCGACACCGACAGCACCCTGCGGCTGACCCTCCTCGACGCGCTCGGCCGGATGCCGCCCAAGGACCGCGCGGTCCTGGTGCTGCGCTACTGGGAGGACCGCAGCGTCGAGGAGACCGCCGAGGCGATGCGGGTCTCCTCCGGCGCCGTCCGCACCCGCACCACCAGGGCCCTGAACCGGCTGCGCGCCCTGCTCGGCGACTCGCTGGCCGAGCTCGCCGCCCGCTGAGGCCGACGGGCGCCCGGCCGTGCGGCGCTTCCCGCCATCCGTGACACGGCACTTTCCCGCAACCCGCGACGCAAGGAGACGGTGAACACCCATGTCCGAACCGGACAAGTTCGAGGACGATCTTCTCTACGCCCTCACCCGTACGGGCGAAGGCTTCCGCACCGAACAGGCGGACCTGGTCGCGGGCGGCTACCGGCGCGGCCGCCGCCGCTGGCGCCGCCGTTCGACCGCCGCCGTGGTGGGCGGCGCGGCCGCCCTGGCCCTGGTGGGCACCGGCGCGGTGTTCCTGGGCGCCCCGGCCGGCAAGGACGCGGGCTCGGTGAGCGCGGCCTCCGCCCCGGCGGGCGCCACCCCCGACGCCACCGCCTCCGACGCCACCGGCAGCGCCGCCGCCGCGGCCACCCCGACCTCGGTGAAGTCCTCCGCTCCGACGGTGGTCTCCGGTGACGAGATGGTGGCCACCTTCCGGGCGCTGCTGCCCAAGGGCCAGGTGTCCGACGCGAAGGGGCATGGAACGGACGAGAACAGGGGGAGTTACGCGGACGCCAACCTGGTCTTCGACGATGGCCAGGGCCGGTCGCTGATGGGCCTCAGCATCCAGAAGCACCGCCCCAAGGACGTCCAGCCGCAGACCTGCCCGACGAACCTCAAGATCGCCTCCTTGGACTCCTGCACCGTCACCGTCCTGCCGGACGGATCGAAGCTCATGCTCACCCAGGGCTACGAGTATCCGGACCACCGGGCCACCACCAAGGAGTGGCGCGCCTCGGTGGCCCGTCCGGACGGCGGGCTGATCGGCTTCAGCGAGTGGAACTCCCCCCAGGAGAAGGACGCGCCGGACAGCCGGCCCAACCCGCCGCTCACGCTGGACCAGCTGAAGGCCGTCGTCACGGACAAGTCCTGGGACCGGGTCGTCGCGGCCCTCAGGTTCGACGGCGTCGACACCGAGGCGATCGACCCGGGCCTGTCGCTGCAGGACCGCGAGACCGTCCTGACCGGGCTGTTGCCCTCCGGGGTGACCGTGACCGACCGCAGGAACCGGGAGCTGCGGGCGGACTTCGAGCTGGCCGGGGGCGGGCGGACCGGGACCCTGACGCTGACGGTCGAGAACTGGGCGAAGGCCCCCGACGACCGGCCGGGACCGGAGTCGTACCAGGACGCGGAGACCCTGCCGGACGGGACGAAGCTTCTCGTGCGCGGCGCGGTGGCCAGCGCCCCGAAGGGAGTGCTGGTCGTGGACGCGATGCGGCCGGACGGCATGGAGGTCCTGGTCACGCTGGCGTCGAAGGGCGATCCGCTGATGACCGCGGCGCAACTGCGGGCGATCGCCACCAGCCCGCAGTGGAAGCCCGGGAAGTAGCGGGACACGGCGGTGCCCCGGGCTGGGGGAGGCCCGGGGCACCGCCGTGTGGGGGAGGGGTGGGGGTCAGTCCTGCTGGTCCTCGGGGAGGCTGATCACCCAGCGGGTGTCCTGCCGGGGGCGCAGGTAGAACAGCCAGTAGAGGGTGGCGGCGGCGGTGATGCCGCCGGTCCACAGCAGGGGCTCGGTGTCCAGCTTGGTCATGACGTAGACCAGGACGGCGATCAGCACGACCGGGACGGCCGGCCACAGCGGCATCCGCCAGGCGGCGGCGTGCTTGTGGTGGGCGCGGCGGGAGAGCAGCGCGGCGATCGCGACCAGCAGGTACATCCCGGTGACGGCGACGCCGGTGATGTTGCTCAGCAGTTCGCCCTTGACGAAGCAGAGCGCGGCGCCGGGCAGGCCGACCGCGAGGGTGGCGATCCACGGCGAGCCGAAGCGGCCGAGGGTGCCGAAGGCCTTGTTGACCGGCTCCGGCCAGGCCTTGTCGCGGGCGGAGGCGAACAGCACCCGGGAGTTCTGGATGACCATGACGATGCCGGCGTTGATGATGGCCAGCGCGACGCAGAGGCTGATGAAGGTGCCGACCGCGGAGTTGCTCCAGGCGGTGACCATGCCGGAGATGTCGCCGGCGGACAGGGTCTGGAGGTCGGGGGCGCCCATGGTGATGGCGACGACCGGGACCAGGATGATGGCCGAGGAGATGCCGAGCGTCCACAGCACGGTGCGCGAGACGTTGCGGCGGGGGTTCTCCAGCTCCTCCGACAGGTAGACCGCGGTGGAGAAGCCCTGGGTGATGAACAGGGCGATGCCGAGCGCGCCGACGATGGCGCCCACGCTGACCGTGGTGGTGGCGCCGTTGTCCCCGGTGACCACGCCGTGCAGCAGGCTGGGGGCCCCGCTGTTGGTGTGGGCGAAGCCGAGCACCGAGACCACGCCGGCCGCGATGACCTCCAGGACCAGGAAGATGCCGGTGATCCAGGCGTTGGCGCGCAGGTCGAGCAGGCCGGCCAGAGTGGCGGCCAGCATCACGGCGGCGCCGGTCATGGCCTTGTCCAGGTGCAGGACGGGGGCGAGGTAGTCGGCGGTGCCGAGGGCGATGACCGACGGGACGATCATCACCACGATCAGCGAGAGCACGAAGACCAGCCAGCCCATCAGCCGTCCGGCGAGGGTGCCGACCATCGCGTACTCGCCGCCGGCGCTGGGGATCAGGGTGCCGAGCTCGGAGTAGCAGAACGCGACCGCGACGCAGAGCACGGTGCCGATCGCGATGGCCAGTGCGGTGGCGCTGCCGATGCTGGAGAACAGTTCCGGCACGATCACGAAGAGCGTCGAGGCGGGCGTGACGCAGGACAGCGTGAGCAGGGTCCCGCCCACCACGCCGATCGAGCGCTTGAGCTGCTGGGGCGCGGCCGCCTCGGCCGCCGGGGCGGCTACGTTCTGTGGCGGACGAAGCGTGTCGGTCATGTGGCTTCCGATCGGCTCTGCGGTGCTGGAGTGGGAGCGGTATCGCCTCCGCTGGCTGGTTGCTCGGTGTCCGGTTCCAGTCGCTCCCTGGCCGCCATGGAACCTTGGGCGTATTGATTGCGTCAACGCCGGAACTGCTTCGGAATCCGTTGCGGTGAGGGGTGCGGACATGCGATCCGATGATCACTTTCGGTCATTGCGAGCTTTGTCCGACTTGTTACCTCGGCCACATTGCAATTGAATCGAAGGTGAACAAAGGGGGAGCAGCGTGATTCAAAGGCCGTACTCCGGATGGACGGCGACACGCCCAGGTGCCCCCGAAGCGCCCGGCAACTCCCCGGCCGGGTACGGGAACCGCAGCCCCCACCCGGAAAGTGCCAGGTAACGTTTCGGAACCTGGGACGCCGAAGGGGCCGGACCCCACGGGTCCGACCCCTTCGCTCACCGTCCGTGACGGCCGACGCGGCTACGCCACCGGCAGCCAGCCCGTCTGGACCATCTGCCCGCTGGTCACCCGGCGTGACACGTAGACGCCCCGGCCCGGCGGCAGCGCCTGCGGCTTGACCGTCCCCAGCAGCGCGCCCTCGTCCCGGTTGCCGGAGAGGATCACGCCCTGGCCGCCGAGCTCGCGCATCCGCTGCAGCACCGGCTCGTACAGCGAGCGGCCGGCGCCGCCCGCGCTGCGGGCCACGATCACCCGCAGGCCGATGTCGCGGGCGAACGGCAGGAACTCGGCCAGCGGGGCCAGCGGGTTGCCCGAGCTCGTCGAGACCAGCTCGTAGTCGTCGACGATCACGAACATGTCCTTGCCGCTGTACCAGCTGCGGTTGCGCAGCTGCTCGGCGGTCACGTCCGGGCCCGGCAGGCGGCGCGAGCAGGCGCCGCGCAGCATGTCGACGATGGCCGCCATGGCCGGCTGCGCGGCCGCGTACTCCACCAGGTACTCCGGCGGCACGGTGCCGAGCAGCGCGCGCCGGTAGTCGCCGACCACGATGCCCGCCTGGTCCGGGGTGTAGCGCTCGGTGATCTGCTTGATCAGCATCCGCAGCACCGCCGACTTCCCGGACTCGGTGTCGCCGAAGACGATGAACAGCGGGTCGGTCTCGAAGTTGACGAAGACCGGCGCCAGCTCCGCCTCGTCCACGCCGAAGGCGACGCCGCGCTCCGGGTGCTCGAAGCCCTTCGGCAGCGAGTGGCCGTCCAGCACGGCCGGCAGCATCCGCACCTGCGGGGCGCGCGGGCCGGTCCAGGCCCCGTCGATGGCGCTGACCAGCCCGGCCACCCCGGTCTGCAGGTCGTCCACCGAGGAGGAGCCGTCCAGGCGCGGCAGCCCGGACAGGAAGTGCAGCCGCTCCGGGGTGATGCCGCGCCCGGCCAGCGGCGGGACGTTCTGCGCCACCCGGCGGTCGACCTCGGACTCCATCGCGTCACCGAGCTTGAGCTCGGTGCGGTTCTGCAGCAGGTCCTTCAGCGCCGGGCGCACCTCGGCGTACCGGGCCGCGGTGATGACCAGGTGCACGCCGTAGCCGAGGCCGCGCTGGGCGATGTCGCCGATCACCGGCTCCAGGCCCTCGAACTCCTGCTTGAAGGTGTTCCAGCCGTCGATCACCAGGAAGACGTCGCCGAAGGCCTCGTCCGGCAGCTGGCCGGCCGCCCGGCGGGCCCGGTAGGTGCCGATGGTGTCGATCCCGGCGGCCCGGAACAGCTCCTCGCGCCGGTTGAGCACCCCGTGCACCTCGGAGACCATCCGGCGCACCTTGTCCACGTCCAGGCGCCCGGCCACCCCGCCGACGTGCGGCAGGCCGGCGAGCGACTGGAAGCTGCCCGCGCCGAAGTCGAGCAGGTAGAACTGCACCTCCAGCGGGGTGTGGGTGAGGCCGAACGAGGCCACCGTGGTGCGCACCACGGTGGACTTGCCGGAGCGCGGGCCGCCCACGATCAGGCCGTGGCCGGCCGCCCCCGCGTAGTCGACCTCCAGGATGTCCGTCTTCTGCTCGCGCGGCTTGTCGACGATGCCGATCGGCACCCGCAGCCGGCCCGCCGGGTAACCGGGCGCGGTCAGTCCGCGCTCCGGCACGACCTGCAGCGGCGGCAGCAGGTGGTCCGTGCTCGGCGCCTCCTCCAGCGGCGGCAGCCACACCTGGTGCGCGGCCGGGCCCTGGCCGGCCATCCGCTGGACGAACACGTCCAGCACGGTGTCCACCAGGGCGTCGTCCTGCTCCGGGGCCTGCGGTGCGACCTCCTCCTCCACCGGGTCCGGCAGGTCCACGAAGGTCGCGGTGAACTCCACCGGGCGCGCGTTGACCCGCCGCCCGCCGGTCGACCGCTGCTGCCCCGGTGCCCGGTACGGCCCCGAGACGTAGGCGGCCTTGAACCGGTCCATCACGTCCTCGCCGAACTTGAGGTAGCCGACGCCCGGCACCGGCGGCAGGTGGTAGGCGTCCGGTACGCCGATCGCCGCCCGGGACTCCGCGGCCGAGAAGGTGCGCAGACCGATCCGGTACGACAGGTAGGTGTCCAGGCCGCGCAGCTTGCCCTCCTCCAGGCGCTGCGAGGCCAGCAGCAGGTGCACGCCCAGCGAGCGGCCGATCCGGCCGATCTGGATGAACATCTCGATGAAGTCGGGCTTGGCGGTGAGGAGTTCGGAGAACTCGTCGATGATCAGCACCAGCGAGGGCAGCGGGTCCAGTGCCGCGCCGGCCGCCCGGGCCCGCTCGTACTCGTGGATGTTGGCGTAGTTGCCCGCCGAGCGCAGCAGTTCCTGGCGGCGGTGCAGCTCGCCCTCGATCGCGTCGCGCATGCGGTCGACCAGGGTGAGTTCGCCCTCCAGGTTGGTGATCACCGCGGAGGTGTGCGGCATGTCCGCCATGCCGGAGAAGGTCGCACCGCCCTTGAAGTCGGCGAGGACGAAGTTCAGGATCTCCGAGGAGTGGGTCATCGCCAGTGCCAGCACCAGCGTGCGCAGCAGCTCCGACTTGCCGGAACCGGTCGCGCCCACGCACAGGCCGTGCGGGCCCATGCCCTCCAGCGCGGCCTCCTTGATGTCCAGGTGGACCTGCTCGCCGTTGGCGCCGACGCCGATCGGCACCCGCATCCGCTCGTGCTGGGCGCGCGGGCGCCAGCTGCGGGCCACGTCGAAGGAGCCCGGGTCGCCCGAGCCCATCATGTCGGTGAAGTCGAGGTTGGACAGCAGCGGCTCGTCGTCCCCGCCGGCCGAGATCCGGTACGGCGCCAACTGCCGGGCCAGCGCCTCGGACTGCCACACCGAGAGCAGATCGGGCTTGCCGGTGTACGTCGCGCCGGAGGCCGAGCGCAGCACCAGCTCCTCGGCGCCGACCGTCACCATCAGGTGCCCGCTGGGCTCGTCGACCTCGCCCGGAACCACCTCGATGACCGTCACGCCCTGCACGCCCTCCGGGCTCGCCAGCAGCGATTCGTGCGGCACCCCGGCGCCGTCCATGACGACCACCAGGTGCGGCTGGTCGGAGGGCGGTGCCACCTCCCGCACGAAGCGCTGGCGGCCGGCCAGTTCGTCCTGGAGCAGGTACTCCAGGTCGCCCAGGTCGCTCGCGAACAGCCGGCGCGAGCCCGCGCCGTCGGCCTCCTTGCGGTGCTGGTTGTGCGGGAGCCACTTGGTCCACTCCCACTCCTCGGCCGCACCGGGCGCGGCCGCGACCGCGACCATCAGGTCGTCCGGCGAGTGCAGGGTGGTCAGCTGGGCGATCATCGCGCGCACGTTCCCGTACACCGAGTCCGGGTCCCCGCACACCGTGATGTGGTAGAACGCCCGCAGCGAGACCGCCAGGGGCAGGTCCTGGAGGGTGCCGTGGGCCTTCAGGAAGGAGTGCATCGCGGCCGCCGACAGCGGCTCCAGCTCGTCCATCGGCGCGGTCTGCGGCGCCACCAGCGGCGTGGACAGCTGCACCGGCCCGAGGCCCACCCGGATCTGCGCGAAGTCGCCGTCCCCGGTCCGCCGTTCCCACAGCCGCCGGCCGTCCTCGACGATCGACCAGAGCTGGTCCGGCGCCGGGTTCAGGAACAGCAGCGCGCCGCGCTGGCGCTCCGCCGTGCGGCGCACCTGGCGGCGGGTCTGCTGGAGGTACTTCAGGTAGTCGCGCCGCTCGTCCGCCATCGCGGTCGAACCGCCCTTGCGGGCCCGGACGATCTGCGCCAGCACCATGCCGAGCGTCGAGGCGATCATCAGACCGCCCATGATCTTCATCGGCGCCGCGGCCCCCGGCGAGAAGAAGAACACCGCCGAGCCACCCATGCCCATCATCGGCAGGATGCTCATCAGCCAGTCCTCGCCGCCCTGCCGGGGCAGTTCGGGCGGGCTGACCAGCTCCACCGGTTCGTCCGGCACGGTGGGCGGATACGCCCTGGCCGGTCGCTTGACCGTGATCACACCCATGTGTCATCCACCCCGCGGCGTCGATCGATCACTTCGGTATCAGCCCTCACGCGATTGCGTACGGTCCGTACGGGAATCCGGTGGCTGAGGACGCCCCACCCAGCGCAGCCCCCGTACCTTTGCGCAGGCGCCGATCCTAACGGTCGCCCCCGCACCGCCCGCCAGGGCCCGGTACGCACCGGCAGCGGACACGAACCGAACGGGTAGGGTAACGCCGCGCCAACTCGCGGCCCGGCCGGGCCGGTTCCACAGCAACACCGAGCGCCGCCGTGCCTCGGCACCGTCAACAAGGGGGAGCGCCAAGTGCGTCGAAGGATCGGGGTGGGTGCCCTCATGGGCGAGCGCAGCGAGGTGGACGCATGAGCGCCGCCGCGACGGGCTACTGCCGGGTGACCGTCGTCGCCCCGGACCGCCGGATCGACGTCGCCCTGCCCGAGGACGTCCCGCTCGCGGACGTCTACCCCGAGGTGCTGCGCCTGGCCAACCAGAGCCAGCCCGACGGCACTCCCACCGGCTTCCACCTGGTCCGCCGCGACGGCACGGTGCTCGACAGCGGCCTGCCGCTGGCCGCCCAGCAGGTCCGCGACGGTGACCTGCTGGCGCTGCGCCCGTTCGCCGAGTCGCTCCCGCCGGCCGTCTACGACGACGTCGCCGACGCCATCGCCAGCGCCGTCGAGGCCGACCGCCGGTTCTGGACCGCCGAGCTGATGCGCGGCTTCGGCCTGATCGGCGCCGGGGTGCTGCTCACTCTGCTCGGCTTCGCGCTCTGGTTCTCCGACCTGCGCCACGACATGCACGGCCTGCCCGGTGTCCTGGCCGGCGTCACCGCCGTCGTGCTCACGGCGCTCGCCGGGGTGCGCGCCCGGGTCTACCAGGACGCCCACGCGGCCGTCGCGCTCGGCCTCGGCGCGCTGCCGCACGCCATGATCGGCGGCAGCGGCCTCATCGCCGTCGCCCACCCGGGGGACGGCCCCGGACGGCTCCAGTTCCTGGCCGGCTGCGTCGCCGTCCTGGTGGTCGCCGTGCTGCTGGCCGGCCTGCTGCCGGAGAAGGACGCGGTGTTCGTCGCCGCCGCCCTGGTCTCCACCGCCGGCGCGCTCGCCACCTTCGCGGCCGTCCTGCTGCCGCAGACCCCGGCCGGGCACATCGCCGCCGTCACCGGTGTCGCCGCCGTCGCCGTGGTCGGCTTCCTGCCGAGCCTCTCCGCCCGCTTCGCCCGGCTGCCGGTCGGCTTCAGCGCCCCCGGCCAGACCCGCACCCGCAGCCGCGACTACGACGAGGAGGCCGAGCGCGCCGAGGCCGTCCAGTACGAGCGGATCGCGCACCAGGCCCGCCGCGGCCACGAGGTGCTGGTCGGCCTGGTCGGCGGCTGCGCCGCGGTCGTGGTCGGCGCCTGCGCCGTCCTCGGCTTCACCGACGAGACCTTCCCCGAGCTGCTCGCGCTCGCGCTGGGCCTGACCACCATGCTGCGCGCCCGGCTGTTCCGCTACACCGCGCAGGTGCTCAGCCTCACCGTGGCCGGCCTGCTCGGCCTGAGCCTGCTGATCGTCGGGCTCTCCCTGCACACCCCGCAGTTCTTCCTGCGGGCGGCCGGCTCCACCACCGAGCTCGACCTGCGCACGATCTGGCTGACCGCCTCGATCGCCTTCGGTGCCGCGCTGCTCACCGCGATCGCCCTGGTGGTGCCGCGGCTCGGGGTCTCCCCGTTCTGGGGGCGCATCCTGGACCTGGTGGACAGCCTCACCCTGATCTCGCTCGTCCCGCTGGCGCTCGCCGTCCTGGACATCTACCGGCTGGTCCGCGGCGCCACCGGCTGACCCGAGGGCCGCCCGCCGCGGCCCCCGCCGCCGCCCTCCCGGCCGCCTGCGGATCCCCCGGACGGCCGGGTGGGGCGGCACTGGTACGCTTGGCCTCCGAGCGCAGCCGTGTGTCCGCAGCCCCGTCGTGGGCCGCAGGGCGTCGGCGGTGCTCGCGACACCGAGTTCTCGATGAGTCCTGTGCTGTCGACCAGGACCGCTCGGTACACCCGAAGGAGTTGCAGTGGCTCTCGCCTCTGACGTCAAGAAGCAGATCTTCGCCGAGTTCGGCCAGAAGGAGGGCGACACCGGTTCCCCCGAGGTCCAGGTGGCCATGCTCTCCCGTCGCATCTCGGACCTGACCGAGCACCTCAAGACCCACAAGCACGACCACCACTCGCGTCGTGGCCTGCTGATCCTGGTCGGCCAGCGCCGCCGCCTGCTGCAGTACCTGGCCAAGAAGGACATCGAGCGCTTCCGTACGCTCGTCGACCGCCTGGGCATCCGCCGCGGTGCCGCCGGTGGCGCCCGCTAAGACCGCCGCTCGGGGCGGCTCCCCACACCGGGGAGCCGCCCCTCGCGCGTATGCCGCGGCCATCGGGCCGCGGCGCCCGCAGATAACAACTCGCGCGCACCTCCCCAGGTGGCCGAGGATTGCACCGTAGGGTTGTGGGCATGCCGGGTGATGGCGCAAACAGCGCGCCACCCGGGCAGAAGGACCCGAACCCCCCCCGCGGGACGAAGGCTTCAAACGGAAGCCGCCCGCATCCGAGAGAGCGTCCAGACGCGGACCGCCCAGCCGGCCCGGCAGCCGTGAGGCGCCGGTCCTCGGTAGTGGCCGTCGGAACCCCCGCAGACCGAGCGGGGCACTCCGGAGGCTTCGATCGAAGACCGGCCCGACTGCCGCCCTCCTGGCGAGGGCCCGGGGCCCACCGCAGGCAGCACGCGGGGACGCTCTCCCGGAGACGTACGAAAGAGGAGATCTTCCAGGTGGAAGAGAACGTGTTCTACGCCGAGGCCGTGATCGACAACGGTTCCTTCGGCACCCGTACCATCCGCTTCGAGACCGGCCGTCTGGCCCGTCAGGCCGCCGGTTCCGCCGTGGCCTACCTGGACGACGACACCATGGTGCTGTCGGCCACCAGCGCGTCCAAGCAGCCGAAGGAGCACTTCGACTTCTTCCCGCTGACCGTGGACGTCGAGGAGCGGATGTACGCCGCGGGCCGTATCCCCGGCTCGTTCTTCCGTCGCGAGGGCCGGCCCTCCGAGGACGCGATCCTCACCTGCCGCCTGATCGACCGCCCGCTGCGCCCGTCCTTCGTCAAGGGCCTGCGCAACGAGGTCCAGGTCGTCGTCACCGTGATGGCGCTCAACCCCGACCACCTGTACGACGTGGTCGCCATCAACGCCGCCTCCGCCTCCACCCAGCTGGCGGGCCTGCCGTTCTCCGGCCCGATCGGTGGCGTGCGCGTCGCGCTGATCAACGGCCAGTGGGTGGCCTTCCCGACCCACAGCGAGCTGGAGTCGGCCGTCTTCGACATGGTCGTCGCCGGTCGCGTCCTGCCGGACGGCGACGTCGCGATCATGATGGTCGAGGCCGAGGCCACCGACAAGACCATCAAGCTGGTCGAGGGCGGCGCCGAGGCGCCGACCGAGGAGATCGTCGCCTCCGGCCTGGAGGCCGCGAAGCCGTTCATCAAGGTCCTGTGCGCCGCGCAGTCGCAGCTGGCCGCCCAGGCTGCCAAGCCGACCGGCGAGTTCCCGGTCTTCCTGGATTACCAGGACGACGTCCTCGCCGCGCTGAGCTCCGCCGTCAAGGACGAGCTCGCCCAGGCCCTGACCATCGCGGGCAAGCAGGAGCGCAACAACGAGCTGGACCGCGTCAAGGCGCTGGCCGCCGAGAAGCTGCTGCCCGAGTTCGAGGGCCGCGAGAAGGAGATCAGCGCCGCCTACAACGCGCTGACCAAGAAGATCGTCCGCGAGCGCGTCATCAAGGACAAGGTCCGCATCGACGGCCGCGGCGTCACCGACATCCGCACCCTGGCCGCCGAGGTCGAGGCCATCCCGCGGGTGCACGGCTCGGCCCTGTTCGAGCGCGGCGAGACCCAGATCCTGGGCGTCACCACGCTGAACATGCTGCGCATGGAGCAGCAGCTGGACACGCTCTCCCCGGAGACGCGCCGCCGCTACATGCACAACTACAACTTCCCGCCGTACTCCGTCGGTGAGACCGGCCGCGTGGGCTCGCCCAAGCGCCGCGAGATCGGCCACGGCGCGCTCGCCGAGCGCGCCCTGCTGCCGGTGCTGCCGACCCGCGAGGAGTTCCCGTACGCCATCCGGCAGGTCTCCGAGGCGCTCAGCTCCAACGGCTCCACCTCGATGGGCTCGGTCTGCGCCTCGACCATGTCGCTGCTGAACGCCGGTGTGCCGCTGAAGGCCGCCGTCGCCGGCATCGCCATGGGCCTGATCTCGCAGGAGATCGACGGCGAGACCCACTACGTCACGCTGACCGACATCCTCGGCGCCGAGGACGCGTTCGGCGACATGGACTTCAAGGTCGCCGGTACCCGCAACTTCATCACCGCCCTCCAGCTGGACACCAAGCTGAACGGCATCCCGGCGTCGGTGCTCGCCGCCGCGCTGAAGCAGGCCAAGGACGCCCGCCTGCACATCCTCGACGTGATGAACGAGGCCATCGACTCGCCCGACGAGATGTCCCCGAACGCGCCGCGCATCATCACCATCAAGATCCCGGTGGACAAGATCGGTGAGGTCATCGGCCCCAAGGGCAAGATGATCAACCAGATCCAGGAGGACACCGGCGCCGAGATCACGATCGAGGACGACGGCACCATCTACATCGGTGCCGCCGACGGCCCGGCCGCCGAGGCCGCCCGCACCACGATCAACCAGATCGCCAACCCGACCATGCCGGAGGTCGGCGAGCGCTACCTGGGCACCGTGGTCAAGACCACGACGTTCGGCGCGTTCGTGTCGCTGATGCCGGGCAAGGACGGCCTGCTGCACATCTCGCAGATCCGCAAGCTGGCCGGCGGCAAGCGCGTCGAGAACGTCGAGGACGTCCTCGGCGTCGGCGCCAAGGTCCAGGTCGAGATCGCCGAGATCGACCCGCGCGGCAAGCTCTCCCTGATCCCGGTCGTCGAGGGCGAGGAGGGCGGCGAGGCCGCTTCCGAGTGAAGCGCCGCTAGCTGACCCCGCGGCCCGTACGCCTCCCGGCGTGCGGGCCGCACCCCGTTGTCCACGCGTTCGTCCGTACGTGCCCATCCACACGTGCGTTTCCTCTGGAGGTACCCCCCGTGGCGCAGGCCCCGGCGGTAATGCAGCGTCCCGGCACCACCCGGACCCTGCTCAAGGGCGTCGACGGCGCCGGGACGGTACGCCGCACCGTCCTCCCCGGCGGCCTTCGGGTCGTCACCGAGACCCTGCCCACGGTGCGCTCCGCCACCTTCGGCATCTGGGTCGGCGTCGGCTCGCGGGACGAGACCCCGCAGCTCAACGGTGCCACCCACTACCTGGAGCACCTGCTCTTCAAGGGCACCGAGCGGCGCAGCGCGCTGGACATCTCGGCCGCCCTGGACGCGGTCGGCGGCGAGATGAACGCCTTCACCGCGAAGGAGAACACCTGCTACTACGCCCGGGTCCTGGACACCGACCTGCCGCTGGCCATAGACGTGGTCTGCGACATGCTCACCGGCTCGCTGATCCGGCCCGAGGACGTGGAGTCCGAGCGCGGCGTCATCCTGGAAGAGATGGCGATGGCCGAGGACGACCCGGGCGACGTGGTGCACGACCTGTTCGCCAAGGTGATCTTCGGCAGCGGCCCGCTCGGCCGCCCGATCCTCGGCACCCAGGAGACCATCAGGACGCTCACCCGGGACCAGATCGCCGGCTTCTACCGCCGCCGCTACCGGCCCGAGAACCTGGTCGTCGCGGCGGCCGGCAACCTCGACCACCGCAAGGTGGTGAAGCAGGTCGAGCAGGCCTTCGCAGCGGTGCTGGCGGCCTCCACCGCGGCCCCCGCGGAAGCCCGCCGCGGCGTCAAGGCGCTGCGCACGGCCGGCCGGGTCGAGGTGCTCAACCGCTCCACCGAGCAGGCCCACCTGGTGCTGGGCGTGCCCGGGGTGCCGCGGCACGACGAGCGCCGCTGGGCGATGGGCGTGCTCAACGCGGCCCTCGGCGGCGGGATGAGCTCCCGGCTGTTCCAGGAGGTCCGCGAGAAGCGGGGCCTGGCGTACTCGGTCTACTCGTACTCCTCGTCCTACGCGGACAGCGGCCTGTTCGGCATCTACGCGGGCTGCCAGCCCAAGCGGGTCGAGGAGGTGCTGCGGATCTGCCGCGCCGAGCTGGCCAAGGTGGTCGAGGAGGGCATCACCGAGGAGGAGCTGAACCGGGCGATCGGCCAGATCTCCGGGTCCACCGTGCTCGGCATGGAGGACACCGGCTCGCTGATGAACCGGATCGGCAAGGCCGAGCTCAGCTACGGGCACCACCTGTCGGTGGACGACATGCTGGAGCGGATCGCCGCGGTGACCCTGGAGGACGTCCACGCGGTGGCGCGTGATGTGCTGGGCGCGCACCGGCCGTCGCTCGCGCTGATCGGCCCGGTCAATGACAAGCGGGCCGCCAAGCTCGCCGATCTGCTGGTCTGATCCGCTGATTCCCAGGTGAGAGGAACTTTGCTATGACGCTGCGTGTCGCCGTGATCGGCGCCAGGGGTCGGATCGGCTCCGAGGCGGTCAAGGCCGTCGAGGCCGCGCCGGACCTGGAGCTGGTGGCCGCCCTCGGCCGCGGCTCGAAGCTGGAGGAGCTGACCGAGGCCGGTGCCGAGGTCGCCGTCGAGCTGACCCATCCGGACTCGGTGATGGGCAACCTGGACTACTGCCTGGACCACGGCATCCACGTGGTCACCGGCACCACCGGCTGGACGGACGAGCGGCTCGCCACCGTTCGCGGCCGGCTGGCCGAGGCCCCGGAGCTCGGCCTGCTGATCGCCCCGAACTTCTCCATCGGTGCCATCCTCGGCATGAAGTTCTCCCAGATCGCCGCCCGGTACTTCGAGTCGGTCGAGGTGGTCGAGCTGCACCACGACCGCAAGGCCGACGCGCCCAGCGGCACCGCCACCCGCACCGCCCAGCTGATCGCCGCCGCCCGGGCCGAGGCCGGCCGGCCGCCGCAGCAGGACCCGACCACCCACAGCCTGCCCGGCGCGCGCGGCGCCGACGTGGACGGGGTGCCGGTGCACGCGGTGCGGCTGCGCGGCCTGCTCGCCCACCAGCAGGTGATGTTCGGCGACACCGGTGAGACGCTCACCATCCGGCACGACTCGCTGCACCACAGCAGCTTCATGCCGGGCATCCTGCTGGGCGTGCGCAAGGTCGTCGGGACGCCGGGGCTGACCTTCGGCCTCGAACACTTCCTGGACCTGTGACAGTGTCGATCCGAACCATGCCGAACCAGACCGTGCCGATTCCCGGAGGGGCCCGATGACCTCCCGCACCGGTTTCTTCGTCCTGTCCGGCGTGCTGCTGCTGGTCGCCCTGGTCTGCGTGGGCGAGGGCGTCCAGCTGATCGCGACCGGCAAGCCGCTCGGCATCGGCATCGGGATCTGCGCCTTCGTGATCCCGGTGATCGGCGTGTGGTTCCTGCGCCAGACCGTCCGCTTCGGCCGGGCCAGCGAGCGGCTGGCCCACGAACTGGAGGCCGAGGGCGGCCTGCCGGTGGACGAGCTGAAGCGCAGCAAGGGCGGGCGGATCGACCGGGCCTCGGCCGACGCGGTGTTCGCCCGCCGCCAGGCCGAGGCACAGGCCGCGCCGGGCGACTGGCGGGCCTTCTTCCGCCTCGCCGTGGCGTACGCCGACGCCGGCGACACCCCGCGCGCCCGCAAGACCATGCAGCACGCCATCAAGCTGCACAGCACCGAACCCGCAAGGAGTAACGCGTGAGCGACGAACCGACGGCCCCCAGCTTCCGCAGCGACGTGACGGTGGAGCTGGTCCGCAGCGCCGCCGCCGACTCGGACGTCATCTGGGCGGCCCGGGTCTCGACCGCGGGCGAGCAGTCCCTGGAGGCCCTCCAGGAGGACCCGGAGAAGTCCAAGGGCCTGATCAACTTCCTGATGCGCGACCGGCACGGCACGCCGTTCGAGCACAACTCGATGACCTTCTTCATCAGCGCGCCGATCTTCGTGTTCCGGGAGTTCCACCGGCACCGCAGCGGCTGGTCGTACAACGAGGAGTCCGGCCGCTACCGCGAGCTGCAGCCGGTCTTCTACGTCCCGGGCGAGGAGCGCAAGCTGGTCCAGCAGGGCCGCCCCGGCAAGTACGAGTTCCACGAGGGCACGCCGGAGCAGCACAGCACCACCACCGGGGCGATGGAGGCCGCGTACCGCGAGTCCTACGCCCGCTACCAGGAGATGCTGGCCGCCGGAGTGGCCCGCGAGGTGGCCCGCGCGGTGCTGCCGGTGGGCCTGTTCTCCTCGATGTACGCGACCTGCAACTCGCGTTCGCTGATGCACTTCCTGTCGCTGCGCACCCGGCGGGAGAACTCGGCGGTGCCGTCCTTCCCGCAGCGCGAGATCGAGATGGTCGCCGAGCAGATGGAGGAGCAGTGGGCCCGGCTCATGCCGCTCACCCATGCGGCCTTCGAGAAGCATGGCCGGGTCGCCCCCTGACCTGGGACGACCGGCATACGGGCAGAGTGTCTGGCATGTCTGGATTGCGGCTTATCTAGCCGCTCCCTACATTCGTGAACACGGATTCCGGTGCTGCCCGAACCCCCGAGCGGGCAGCACCGGAATCCCACGTCCGCGCCACCGACGCGCTACACCTGTCCGAACACTGGACCGGCATGGGTAACGTCCCACCGCCTACGAGTAGCTTTGGACGCATGGCTCCGACCTCCACCCCCCAGACGCCGTTCGGCCGGGTCCTGACCGCCATGGTCACCCCGTTCACCGCCGACGGCGCGCTCGACCTCGACGGCGCCCAGCGCCTCGCCACGCACCTCGTGGACTCCGGCAACGACGGCCTCGTCGTCAACGGCACCACCGGTGAGTCCCCGACCACCAGCGACGCCGAGAAGGCCCAGCTGGTCCGCGCCGTGGCCGAGGCGGTCGGGGACCGCGCCCACGTGGTCGCCGGCGTCGGGACCAACGACACCCACCACAGCGTCGAGCTGGCCCGGCAGGCCGAGGCGGCCGGAGCGAACGGCCTGCTGGTCGTCACGCCGTACTACAGCAAGCCCCCGCAGGAGGGCCTGTACCGGCACAACGTCGCCGTCGCCGACGCGACCGGGCTGCCGGTCATGCTGTACGACATCCCGGGCCGCAGCGGGGTCGCGCTGAGCCACGAGACGCTGGTCCGCCTCGGCGAGCACCCGCGGATCGTCGCCAACAAGGACGCCAAGGGCGACCTCGGCGCCGCGGCCTGGGCGATCGCCCGCTCCGACCTCGCCTGGTACTCCGGCGACGACATCCTCAACCTGCCGCTGCTGTCCGTCGGAGCCGTCGGCGTGGTCAGCGTCGTCGGGCACGTGGTGGCCGGGGACCTGCGGGCGATGATCGAGGCCTTCCTGGCGGGCGATGTGGTCAAGGCCACGAGCATCCACCAGCGCCTGCTCCCGGTGTTCAGCGGTATGTTCCGCACCCAGGGCGTGATCCTCGGCAAGGCCGCGCTGGAACTCCAGGGCCTGCCCGCCGGCCCGCTGCGACTGCCGCTGGTCGGAGCGACGCCCGAGGAGATCGAGCGATTGAAGCAGGATCTCGCCGCCGGCGGGGTACACCTTTGACAGACACGGACGTGCGCGCCCCGGCTCGCCGGACCTCCCAGGGTCCGCCGCTGAACCGGTCCGAAGGCGCGAGAGCACAGACCCAGTAGGAAAACGACACTGAGTACGCGCGCCATATGTCTCCAGGGGGAGGACCCCGGGCATATGGCGTGCGTCGTGAGGAGAGTCTTTTGAGCCACCCGCACCCCGAGCTCGGCGCGCCCCCGGCACTGAAGGAGGGCGCCCTCCGCATCACTCCGCTCGGCGGCCTCGGCGAGATCGGCCGCAACATGACGGTCCTCGAGTACGGCGACCGCATCCTGATCATCGACTGCGGCGTCCTCTTCCCCGAGGACGAGCAGCCCGGCGTGGACCTGATCCTCCCGGACTTCAGCTACATCCGGGACCGTCTCGACAAGGTCGACGGCATCGTCCTCACCCACGGGCACGAGGACCACATCGGCGCCGTCCCCTTCCTCCTGCGGGAGAACCCGGACATCCCGCTGATCGGCTCCAAGCTGACCCTGGCGCTGATCGAGGCCAAGCTCGCCGAGCACCGCATCCGGCCGTACGTGCTGGAGGTCAAGGAGGGCGAGCGCGAGCGCATCGGCCCCTTCGACTGCGAGTTCATCGCCGTCAACCACTCCATCCCGGACGCCCTGGCGGTCGCGGTCCGCACCCCGGCCGGCATGGTCGTGGCCACCGGCGACTTCAAGATGGACCAGCTGCCGCTGGACGGCCGCCTGACCGACCTGCCGACCTTCGCCAAGCTGGCGGAGGAGGGCATGGACCTCCTGCTGGTGGACTCCACCAACGCCGAGGTCCCCGGCTTCATCCCGCACGAGCGGGACATCTCGGCGGCGCTGCGGAACGTCTTCGCGAACGCCGACAAGCGGATCATCGTGGCCTCCTTCGCGAGCCACGTGCACCGCATCCAGCAGGTCCTGGACGCGGCCCACGAGTACAAGCGCAAGGTCGCCTTCGTCGGCCGCTCGATGGTCCGCAACATGGGCATCGCCCGCGACCTCGGCTACCTGAAGGTCCCCGGCAACATGGTCGTGGACGTCAAGCAGCTGGACGACCTGCCGGACAAGGAGGTCGTGCTGATCTGCACCGGTTCGCAGGGCGAGCCGATGGCGGCGCTGTCCCGGATGGCCAACCGCGACCACCAGATCCGCATCGTCGAGGGCGACACCGTCGTCCTGGCCTCCTCGCTCATCCCGGGCAACGAGAACGCCGTCTACCGGGTGATCAACGGCCTGACCCGCTGGGGCGCCAAGGTCGTGCACAAGGGCAACGCCAAGGTGCACGTCTCCGGCCACGCCTCGGCCGGCGAGCTGCTCTACTTCTTCAACATCTGCAAGCCGCGCAACCTGATGCCGGTCCACGGCGAGTGGCGCCACCTGCGCGCGGCCGCCGAGCTGGGCATCGCCACCGGGGTGCCGCGCAACCGCGTGGTCATCGCCGAGGACGGTGTCTGCGTCGACCTGGAGCGCGGCGTCGCCCGCATCGTCGGCAAGGTGCAGGCCGGGTACGTCTACGTGGACGGCTCCTCGGTCGGCGACATCACCGAGGCCTCGCTCAAGGACCGCAGGATCCTCGGCGAGGAGGGCTTCATCTCGGTCTTCGTCGCGGTCGACTCGACCAACGGCAAGATCGTCGGTGGCCCGACCATCCAGGCCCGCGGCTCCGGCATCGACGACAACGCGTTCGTCCCGGTGGCCGCCAAGCTCCAGGAGGCGCTGGACCGCTCGGCGAGCGACGGTGTCCTGGAGCCCCGTCAGGTGCAGCAGCTGGTCCGCCGCACCATCGGCAAGTGGGTCGCGGACAACTACCGCCGCCGGCCGATGATCCTGCCGGTCGTCGTCGAGGTCTGACGCCCGCTCAACACCGGCTGAGGCCGGTTTGACGTGGGGCAACCCGGTGCGTAATGTTCTCCGGGTTGCCCCACGGGACGGCCCCTCGGAAACGGGCTCGAATCTGAATTCGAGAACGACCGGGGAAAACGGACCGAGAAACTCTGATAGAGTTCGGGAGCGCCGAAAGGCGAAAGCGAATCGAATGAATGAAACTCCGGAAAACGGAGCGGAAAACATCTGATAAGCTGGAAACACGAAAGAACGAAGCCCGGAGGGTCCGCTGGAAGGCGGTCCGAAGGAAGCGTCCGTTCCTT